>PCAV01000038.1 GCA_002730675.1 Rhodospirillaceae bacterium
TCTATTGAAATAAGTGAAGAAGCACGATCCTGGATTGGCTCCAAAGGTTACGATAAAAACTTTGGTGCAAGGCCGTTAGCACGGGTGGTACAAGAGCATGTTAAAAAACCGCTGGCTGAAGAGCTCTTATTTGGCAGATTAACTGAGGGTGGTCTAGTTATTATAGGTATCGAGGATGGCGAACTATCATTCGATTACGCAAATACTAAAGCTGCAGACAATGGCAAAGCAACTACTACAGAAAAAGGGACTAAAAAGAAAGCAAAGGGAGCTAGGCAGTTAGCTGACTAATTTGCTATGTAAGTTTAGTCTTATAAATTACGCACCTTTATAAGATGTTCTCTTTAAAAGGAGACATTTTAGCCAGCTGCTGCTGTTCAAAAAGAACCTGCTGCGCCTCTGTTTTTAGAAAATCTCCTACTGCGCTGCGAAAGCCAAGATTACTTATTAGATGTGTACTGTGTGTCAGGGTGGGCAGGTAACCTCGCTGTAACTTATGATGACCTTGCGCACCAGCTTCTACTCTTTTTAACTTATTTGAAATTGCGAAATCGATTGCTTGGTAATAACAGGCTTCAAAATGGAGAAACTTAAAGTCTGCAGTGCAGCCCCAGTTTCTGCCGAATAACGTATTTGCGCCAATGAAATTAAGTGCTCCGCCAACAGGCTGACCATTATAGTCCGCCATAATAAGTAAAATTTTATCCGCCATTCTTTCTCCTATTAATTCGAAGAAAGATTTATTGAGGTACGCCCCTCCCCACTTTTTTTCTGTAGTATCTAAATAGAAGTTGTAAAAAGCATCCCAATGTTGTTCTTTGATATCATTGCCATTTAAAGCCGTTATTTTAACTCCACTTTCTAAAGCTATTTTACGCTCCTTCTTAATATTTTTTCGCTTACGAGAAGTTAGTGTTGAAAGAAAGTCCTTAAAAGTTTCATAGTGGTTATTTACCCAGTGGTATTGAATGCCGGTTCTGCTAAGAAAGTCTGAAGTCTCAAACAAGTTTATCTCATCTGGTAGAATGAAATTAACGTGCAGCGATGAAACGTCTAATTTTTTGGTGACCGAAATTAGTGCTTTAATCAATTCCTGTTGTATTAAAACTTTGTCCTGTCCTCGCCTCACTAACAGTTTCCTACAAGTTACGGGCGTGAAAGGTACTGCAGATAATAGTTTAGGAAAGTATTTATTCCCAGCTCGCTCCCAAGCATCTGCCCAGCTCCAGTCGAAAATATACTCACCATATGAGTGACCCTTAAGGTAAAGTGGCACTACTCCGATCAGCTCTCCCTTATCATCCCTGCAAGTAATATGTTGCGGCAACCAGCCTTTTTCCCCGTTAACCGAACCGGAGTCTTCGAGACTTGAAAGAAACTTATACGACAAAAAAGGGTTTTCATCCCCAGCACAAGCATCCCATTCAGATTCAGAAACTTCCTTCAAGGAACTTATCGAGCTAAATTTCCTTTGCGATGTCAACTTGGTTTCTTTTGCAATCATATATTTTTGTTAGGCAGCCTTAGATCATCAAACTAGTTGTGCAACTCAAACACACCATCCACTTCGACCGCAACTCCTCTTGGAAGCGACCCCACACCTACAGCGAACCTCGCATGTCGTCCTTTGTCACCAAAAACTTCAACCATTAAATCGGAGGCTCCATTAATCACTTCTGGTTGGTCCGTGAAAGTGTCTATACAATTTACGAAACCGCCTAATTTTACCACTCGGGATACTCGATCTAAGTCGCCGCCGCTGGCAACCTGTAGTTGTGCAAGAAGATTTAAACCACAAATGCGAGCAATTTTACCTCCCTCTTCAACGGTCAAGTTAGAACCAAGTTTGCCCACACCAACGAGCTCCCCATTCCAAAAAGGAATTTGCCCTGAAATCACTACTTGATTACCCGATAATACAAAAGGGATATAATTTGCAGCTGGGAAAGCGGCATTTGGTAGTTCAATCCCCAATTCTTTTATTCTGGAAGCTATCTTTGACATATATCACCCTAATTAATGACTATTTAAAAACTTTCAATCCACAGTTTTAAGTTATTTAACGCCTTGGAAATTTTAAACACTAAAAAGGGTGCGTTACAAGGTAACGCACCCAAAGTCTTTTTGACAGCCTAATTACGACCGCCTTTTACCTCACAGGGTCGGGAGCGACTATGGGAGGTTGTCGAACCCGATTTCACCGAAAGTGTTTTATCATGACCATTCCACTTTCGATTAGCTTAAACTTCTATATATTGTACCGTAGATTACTATCGTCTACAAGATTTATCTCAGATTTCTATATTTAGAACACCTCTCCAAAACTATTGAGATCAATCAAAAGTACGTGAACTGGCCCAAACTAATATCTTACAGCCTCTTATTTATTAACCCGACTTCATTTTAGCTCCTTTAACGGGTAATTGAGCCTTTAAAACATTACCTGTTTCTGATTCAGTTATAAAAATTATGTCATTATTTGGTCCACCAAAAGCTAGATTGGTTGTCATAAGCCCTTCGCAGGATCGTATCCGGTGCAACGGCTGCCCTAAATTGTCAAAATGCCAAATAGTCCCAAGACCAGCATGGGCTACCAGCACCCCTCCATTTGCGTCTAGCGCTAAACCATCAGGTCCCCCATGGCCACCAGATAGCTGAATAAAGTTACTTACTTTCGTAGTTGAACCGTCGGGTAATAAGGGAATTCTCCAAATCGAATTGGCCCGTGTCATTCCGACATAAAGGACATTTTCTTGAATATTCAATACGAGACCATTTGGACTTGGACCATTCCCAACTAATAATTGCAACTTACCATCGTGAGTAAAGCGATATACACGACCACTTGGGTCATGCATTCCGGTTTGGCCTTGATCGGTAAAATAAATATCCCCATTAGATGCTAGATGCAGGTCATTGCATCCACGAAAGCTTTCCGACCACCTATGATCAATAATGGTTTCCAAGTGCCCAGTTTTTGGATCAATTTTAAGGATACCTCTTTTGTAATCGGCAACGATGAGACTACCCTCTCGGTCAACCTTTAAGCCATTGGGCCAACCATCATACTGAGCGACTAGCGAAAAATGCCCTAAAGCCGTTACTTTAAATATTTCACCATATGGAATATTCACGACATACAAATTACCTTCTGAGTCAAAGCTCGGTCCCTCGAGGAAACAGTCGATATCCCGCCCCGGCATATTGGCTTGTCCCCAGGACGGACGTCCTCCTGACTTTCTAAATTCATCTGGCACGCGTGCGAAGATCTCTGTTTTTACATCTTTAGGTGGTGGATATAAGGACATTAAAACCTCCTCTGCTAAAAATAGCCGCCTTGATTTAAATTATCGGGAGTCAGGGTCGAAACAAAAACGATAAAGAAATTAGTGCTAGACGGTTCAACTTTTCCAGTCCTCCCTTATCATTTCTGAAGCCTTTTCTGCGATCATAAGGGTTGGGGAGTTTGTATTTCCAGAAGTAATGGTCGGCATTACAGAGGCATCCACAACTCTAACACCAGAGATACTATGAAGCCTCAATCGATCATCCACTACGGCGTGGCTATCGGTCTCAGGCCCCATTTTACATGTTCCAACAGGGTGAAATATTGTTGTGCCGATATTACCTGCTTCACGTGCTAGTTCCTCATCAGAGGAAAATTCAATACCAGGTTTATATTCTTGTGGTTGATATTTTTCCATAGCCGGAGCTGATACGATTTTCCGAGTAAGTTTTATTGCATCCGCAGCTACCTTTCGATCTTCCGGAGCAGATAAATAATCTGGTTGAATTAGAGGGGCTTCACTCGCATCTGGCGACTTTATTCGAATATGTCCTCTGCTTTCTGGTCGCAAATTACATACTGATGCAGTAAATGCCTCGAAGGGGTGCAAAGGATCACCAAGCTTTTCTGTCGATAGCGGCTGAATATGATACTGCAAATTTGCGGACTCTTTTGATGGATCAGATTTAGCAAAACCACCCAGCTGGCTCGGTGCCATCGTCATTGGCCCCCGTTTGAATAAAAAATACTCTATTCCCATACCAATGCGACCAATGAGGCTATTCGCCCTCAAATTAAGTGTTTTGGTGTTTTTCACTTTGAACACCAAACGCATTTGGAGGTGATCTTGCAAATTTTCGCCAACGCCGGGAAGTACCCTTACAGGTTTTATATCAAGTTCTCTTAAAAGCTCCCCAGGACCGACACCTGATGTCTGCAAGATTTGGGGAGATCCTACAGCTCCTGAGGCAAGGATAATTTCCTTTCTGACCGAAGCAAAAGAGCGTTTTCCCTTAAGCAGAAAACTTATATCTTTTACTTTATGATCTTGAAAATTTATTTTTTCAACATGGGCCTGCGTCATAATTGTAAGGTTGGACCGTGATTTAACGGGATGCAGAAATGCGTCAGCCGCACTCCACCGAACGCCTTTATTCTGATTGACAGAAAAGTAACCACACCCTTCGTTATCGCCACGGTTAAAGTCGTTANTTTTTGGTATCCCTACTTGGTCGGCGGCATCTCTAAAAGCATCCANTATTTCCCATGANAATCTTTGTNCCTCGACCCGCCATTCGCCATCAGCACCATGCAAATCATCACCACCGTCAAAATGCNCTTCCGACTTTTTGAAGAATTTTAATGCATCTTCCCATCCCCATCCCGAATTTCCCAACTGACGCCAATGATCATAGTCACGAGCCTGGCCTCGCATGTAAATCATGCCATTAATTGAAGAACATCCTCCTAAGACTTTTCCACGTGGATAATTAAGGGATCGACCATTCAGTCCAGCAGCTGGTTCTGTCATGAAACACCAGTCAGTTCGTGGGTTATTCATCGTATACAAGTAACCCACAGGTATTTTTATCCAGAAATAATTATCGTATCCCCCAGCCTCTAGGAGTAAAACATTAGAAGATGGGTCTTTCGACAACCTATTAGCTAAAAGACAACCAGCAGTGCCGGCGCCAATTATAATATAATCAAAAGAACCTAAATTTTGGCGTGTATCTAAAGCCATATTCAATCTCTATTCAAAAGTATGATCGTCGGCAAAACAGGAATAAACCCAGTTTCTGCATTCACTAAATTATATTACTCTTATTAACAAGTTTAGCTTTCTATTTCGTGCCATGCCATACCTACGGCTATTTCTATATATGTGAAAGAATCCATTTATTTTTAAAAGTTAGTTAACATGTCCATTCACTTAAGACTTTAATACAGAAATTATTGATATTTATTTTTGTATCTTCTATGGGAGAACCAAAATGTCTCCAAGGCGCCAAGAAGTATCAGCAACTCATTTCCCGGTGAGAGATGAGTGGCTATCCCAAATATCAGAGGAGATACTAGAGCCCGATCTTCCAATAATAGATCCACATCACCATATATGGGACAGGCCAAACTGGCGATATATGATCGATGATATTGCGCAAGACCTTGCCAGTGGGCACAACATTATAGCCACTGTATTCGTACAATGTCACTCGATGCATCGTGCCAATGGCCCCGAAGAGATGGCACCTGTAGGTGAAACAGAGTTTGTGAATGGCATTGCGGCAATCGGAGCAAGTGGGTTGTATGGAAAGCAACGGCTATGCGCTGGAATAGTCGGGCACGCGAACCTTACCCTCGGAGAAGCTGTAAAACCAATTTTGGAAGCACACATCCAAGCTGGAGGCGGCCGGTTCCGAGGGATACGACATATTACAGCTTGGGATGATGACGATCGTCTTATTAATAAAAGTTACTCGGTCAAAAAAGGACTTTTAGCAGATTCAAATTTTAGAGCGGGTTTTGCTGAATTAGAAAAATTGAATTTGTCCTTTGATGCCTGGCTTTATCATCCGCAGATCGATGATTTGACAGACCTAGCTCAAAATTTTCCAGGAACAACTATTGTATTGGATCACTGTGGTGGCCCGTTAGGCTTAGGAGAGTATGCTAAGGCATCGGCAAGTGTTTTCGCATCTTGGAGAAAATCGATTGAAAAAATAGCTGCCTGTGCAAATGTTAAAGTTAAGCTTGGTGGTCTCGGGATGCGGATCAACGGTTATGACTTTCACGAAAAACACCTGCCTCCAACTTCAGATGAGTTGGTAAAAGCCTGGTTCCCATACTTTGATACATGTATTCAAGCCTTTGGACCTGACCGTTGTATGTTTGAAAGTAATTTTCCCGTCGACAAAGGATCTTATGGCTATCCCATCTATTGGAATGCATGTAAAAAATTAACTAATGACTTAAATGTTGAAGACAGAGAGTATCTCTTTTCAAAGACTGCTGCCAAGGTTTATCGTGTAGATCTTAGATAACGACAATTAGGAGAAAATTATGTCAGTAACTCGAATAGAAAAAACTTCTGGGAGCGGTCCTAGAATGAGTCGATGCGTTGTAAAAGGGGATATGGTTTATGTGGCTGGCTTAACGGCCTCAGATCGATCCGCTGATATAAAAGGCCAAACACAACAGATCCTTGACAAAATAGATGACTATTTAAGCCAAGCAGGTACAGATAAAACTAAACTTTTACAAGCGAACCTTTGGATCACTGACATGGCAAATTTTTCGGCTATGAATGAGGTTTGGAATGCATGGGTTGACCCCGAAAATCCACCGGTGAGGGCTTGCGTTAAAGCAGATCTTGCCGTTCCCGAACTACTTGTAGAGATTATGGTAACAGCCTATAAATAATTTAGAAAAACAAAGAATCTAGGGTGGGTATGCTTAAACCATAACCACCCCCCCCCTTCTCAGTATTCGGGCTGTATAAGTTTTCTATTTGCAATATGGTTAATTTTTTTCATTTAGTCTTCACAAGGTTTAATTAGCAGTATTAAATAAAGAGAATTGGCCACTGAGAGTTCGACGGGGGAAAATTTTGGATCGGGGGATCAACTGTGAAACAAGCTTTCGACATTCTGTTATTGGGAGCCTCATACGGCTCTTTGTTAGCTACTAAGCTTGCTCTTGCAGGCCATAACGCAAAACTCATTTGTCTGCCCGACGAAGTGAACCTTATCAATAAAGAGGGAACCCTCGTGAGAATGCCCGTCAAAGGACGAGAAGGACTCTATGATATAAGTTCGAAAACATTATCGGGTAAAATTGAGGCAATTGGTCCAGATCAAGTTAAAGCCGATGAATTTGACCTAGCTGTTCTAGCAATGCAGGAACCACAATATCGTTCTTCAGATATTAAAAATGTACTTAAAGATCTTGCGGCAGCTAAAATACCGTGTATGTCGATCATGAATATGCCTCCCTCAACTTATTTAAAAAGAATAGATGGACTCGATACGACTCAATACCGAGATAGTTATGCTGATGCATCGGTCTGGGATCAACTTGACCCAAAGCTAATGACGCTATGCAGCCCCGACCCTCAGGCATTCCGGCCACCTGACGAGCCCATCAATGTCCTACAAGTAAGACTTCCTACAAATTTTAAAGCCGCGCGATTTGAGTTTGATGAACATACTGCAATTTTAGAAAAGCTTGAAAATGATATAGATGCAGCTAGGTTCGATACGGGAAATGGTTTGGTAGAGCTACCCGTAAAATTAAGAGTGCATAGATCAATATTCGTTCCAATGGCTAAATGGTGCATGCTCCTTGCGGGGAACTACAGATGCGTGCAGCAAAATGAAATGAGGACCATCCGTGAGGCCGTTCACACCGACTTAGCTGAAACGCGAGAAGTATACGAGTGGGTATCAGAACTTTGCGTTTCGCTGGGAGCCTCCAGCTCGGATATGGTTCCCTTCGAAAAATATGCTAATGCAGCTGAGGCTCTCATTAGCCCTTCATCTGCAGCTCGTGCTCTTGCTGCTGGGGCTCCCAATATTGAGAGAGTAGATAAACTTGTTCAATCAATTGCAAAAAATACAGGCAAATCTCTCCAATCGATTAATGAAACCGTTAAGTTAGTTGATGAGTGGTTAGAAAAAAACCGATCCCAGTAAGCTTTATTGTTAAGGCGTTTATCGTCACTTAGTTCAGGTCGCAATAAGTTATGCAATTTGGAATAACGACCGCTAAAGTAGATGAGATAGATTCAATAACACAAGCCGAAAGTCTCGGCTATGGCTTCTGCTTGGTCAATGACTCGCAGATGGTTAGGTCAAACCCTTGGGCCGTGTTGGCTCTGGCAGCTCAGCAGACCCGTTCAATTCGTANAGGAACAGNAGNTNTTGTAGCNGACCCAGGGGGCTAGCCCCGGTTANCGCCAATGGTATTGCTANGATTNACCGCCTTGCTTNTGGAGGNGCTCTNTTAGNTATTGGCTCCGAAATANCNCTATGCGCGCGTTGGGACGACCACCGATGGGGATAAAACCCTTAAAGGATACATAGGGTTGTANAAGCACTACTTAAAGGGGAAGAAACCGACTAAACCTTAAATGGTGTTGCGAATCCCATACAATTTAAANACCAGGACTTTAAATATATAGATGTTCAAANTCTGATACCCATAAATGTCAGCGGGTTTGGACCAGAAACTCAAGTTTTGGCTAGTAAAATTGTTGACGCGCTTATAACCGGTATACAAAGGAGAGGAGCAATTCCTGAGACTTTAGAATATGTTAAAAAAAAGAAAAAAAAGTAAACCATTCTCTAAACAATCTCGAGACGTTCGCTTTAGTAAGTTTTTAATGCTTAATTCAGGTTAGAAATAATGGATGAACTCGTCATTCAGAAAAGCCACTACAGCTATTTAGACCCAGATGACGCAAAATTTTATCACACCTGAAATCATAAAAGCATTCACCATAGCCGGGCAACCTGCAGAAATGGTAGAATAAATTAGAGAGTTAGAAAGTTACGGGCGAGACGGTATAAATCTTATAGCGCCGCTTGACCAACAATATCAGCTCATCGAAGATTTTGCGTACAACGTAATGTCGAAAAAAGTTAGTAAAGGAGACTGTCAGTGGGAATTCTTGTTTTATATCTCGTGAAATATCATAACGATCAAAAAGTCGGCATGATTAATGATGATACACAGCGCGATCGTGCCGAAGTTCATCGACAAGCGATAACAGACTTTGGTGGGAAGCCAATAGCCCAGTATGGTTCTTATGGTGAATACGATATGGCCTATATTTATGAAATGCCAGATGAAAAATCACTAGCTGCCAACCTTCACCTAACCGACTCCCTCGGACTGGCAAAATATTGTAAGACAATACCGCTTATTGACCAGGATGAATTTGTTGAGTCANTCAAGCTAGCACNAAACACTGCTACGAATTATCGCTCGGCCACATCAGAATAGTACCTTTGCTTTNNTGTGCTGACCCTTTCNGCTATGTATTGTGCATCGTCCGCCACACCATATATTATTCCTGACTTGCGCTTATACATCCAATTTAAACCCATAAAGTAGAGCCCCGGTATACTAGTCACGCCTCTATTTGTTTTCGGATATCCTGTTTCATCAAGTACTGGAAATTTAACCCAAGAGAAATCGAANTCGAATCCCGTCGCTACGATAACCGTTGAGATGTTCTCGGATAAGAGATTTAGCTGCTCAATTTCTTCAAAGTCATAAGCGCTATCTTCGGGTTCGCCTTGNAGTTCCAAACTGGTCGGCAAAGGAACAGTTCGACCTGAATTCGATATGAACTCGTCTACCGACTGACGAAATTCCATTGCATATCGATCNGACGCTTGTAGAGCGGTTTTGACATCTCCCTTTAATTTTAAAACTGAACCGTCACAAGNATCTATCCGCCCCAATAACTTTATACCAGANGATCGTAACTCATGGAGNGATAACGTGTAGCCACCATTTTTCCCAGATAAATGNGGGTCACCACTAAACCGCTTTTTGGGATCATTTAAAAANTCNGCACGACGATCAAGCCATCCCATTTCTAGCTGCCATTTTATACAATCAGAACCGCGATATCGTCGCGGCAATCTTCCGGTATGACCTATTGATAAATAAGTCGAACGTCCGGCATTATTTAATTCTTCAGCTATTTGACACCCACTTTGACCGGAACCAACGACAAGAACTGCTCCTTCTCTCAAGCTATCCGGGTTCTTGTAATCAATTGCCGTTTTCAACTCCCACCGCGGATCAAGATTACTTAGCATCTNNGGAATTTTTGGNCTCTGATAAGTTGCCGTAGCTATGATAACTTGGTTAGCAAAAAAAATTCGCGAATCTGTTACAATTTTAAATTCATCTCTCGTTCTACTAAGATCAGTAACGCAAACCCCTTTCATCACTGGTGCACGGAAGCTCTTGGCCCAATTTTCTAGAAGCCTTACAAAATCATCCTTTTTCATAAATGCTTCTGGGTCAACCGAGCTATCAAGGGCACCTGGCAAAGTTATGGTCCAATTAGGTGTNACCAAGCAAAACGAATCCCAGCGCTCATTTTTCCAAGCGTTAGCTATACTTCCACGCTCTAGTATAATGTGTTCGATTTTAGCTTTAGTAAGATAATAACTTATTGCCAATCCAGCCTGACCGGCTCCAATAACAATAACATCGGTTTTAGTTTTTCTCACGATAAATTAAAGTCCCGACCCAAACTGCACGACATCTAATGGGGGTGGTTCCAAACCTGCATGGCTCAACATATGATGTGTTTGCCCCCTGTGGTGTATCTGGTGCTGAAATAAATTCGTCAAGCACATTCTAAGGGGCAGACTAAAATATTCGCCCGTTTCTACCGTATCAAAAGAGAGGGTGCCCTCTAATTCTTCAGGATCCAAGTCATTACAAAAAGCCATATACCAAGTATCTTGACTAAATTGTGCCTCTTGCAAACCATCAAAATCTGTNAATAAGATTTCATCTAATCTTGTAAAAGAAGTTGGTTTTTTNTCTAAACGCTCTCTGTAAATAAGGTCTGCCAAAAGAATGTGATTGAGTGTGCCTAATATAGATTTAAAAAAACCTTTTCTATCTTGCGATAACTCTGACGCTGATAGTTTGCCNGCAACGGCATAAAGTCTTTTATTNGCCCACGAATTATATTTTGCGGCAGTCGGTAGATCTAAAAGCATATTTTTCCCCTTTTAAAGATTATGCTACTAAAATCAAATCATATTTTTGCCATTTTTGGCTTANAGGTGTGCCAATCTGTGACACGCTGAAAGGCAGCTCCAACCTTTAAAAGGAGAGGCTCATCCCACCAGCTTGCTTCTAATTGCAAACCCGCGGGTAAACCGTCAGAAGTAAACCCACATGGGATAGATAAACCAGGAAGCTTTCCAAAGGCACCAGCATAGGTGTTCCGCGTGGCATCTTTGGTGGCTTCAAGTAATGATTTTTCNTCTTCAACCGGCGGAATCAAAGTTGGTAATGTNGGNGATANAATGATATCTANATCCAAAAATATTTTAGCGAGGTCTCTCTGCCATAGTTCTCTGGCATGCATGGCATTTGAATAATCCACGTTCGTGTATGACCATCCCGTAATCATTCGTTCGTAGACCTGTTCAGAAAATTTTTCCTTATTATTTTTCAGACGATCATGGTGAAAAGCACAAGCATCTGAGTAAATTAAAATGGTCGCCCAAGCTTGCATCTCAGAAGCTCCCGGAACATCTATTTCAACTACTTCCGCTCCCAATGCCTCCAACACGTTAACGGCATTGTGGAATAATTTTTCGATATCTGGATTCAGGTTTTCTAAATAAAAACTCTTTGGCAAACCAATTTTTATACCTTCTATCTCATCATTGAGGCTTGGTAAAAAGTTTAAAAGAGGTCTATTGACACTCCAGGGATCACGACTGTCATACCCGGCGATAACAGCAAAAATTCTGGCTACATCTGTAACCGATCGTGCCATTGGTCCGATGGTGTCAAAACTAGCGCTGACCGGAGTGCTTGCATGATTTGGCACCCTTCCATGAGTTGGTCGAAGGCCACTAATCCCGTTTATAGACGCCGGCAATCGCACCGATCCACCTGTGTCGGACCCAAGCGCGCCCACACACATGCCGGCTGCTATAGCAGCGCCCGAACCACCGCTGGAACCCCCAGGGATTTTATCCGCATCCCAAGGATTTCTGCAGGGCGGATTCACTGTATTATTCGACCTTATCCCAAAAGCGAATTCGTGCATGCTGGCTTTTCCTATCATCACGGCACCTGCCTTGAAGAGACGATCCACAACTGCTGCATTCTGATTCGGCACATGATCATTAAAAAAAACAGACCCAGAAGTTGTCCGGACTCCGGCAGTCTCAATATTATCCTTAACAGCTAAAGGAATACCGTGCAGCAGCCCCAACCATCTGCCTTCTTTCATAGCTTTGTCTGCCTCATCGGCCTGTCGTAAAGCTTCTTCGGCGGTGACCGTGATCATCGAGTTAATTTTGTCTTCATTTTCCGAAATCGACTCTAAACACGTTTCTACCATTACGCGGGAACTTTTTTCATACATCAGAATTATCCTCCCTTCATTCTCACAGTTTTAAGATACATTTTCTTTTTGGGCAGATGTCGGGTCTTTCAGGAATTGCGTTAGAACTCCCGCGACAATTGGCAATCCTGCCAAAGTAAGCAACATAAATTGGTAATCTCCAAATAAATCGAACGCTATACCAAGAGGCAGTGGCCCCAGGGAGGCCCCTACTACTCCAATCATTTGTCCAGTCCCCTGAATAGAGCCTATATGTTTACGTCCAAAGTATCTTGGCCACATATATCCAAAAAGTGTAATATTGAACGCGTTATTCAAGCCAAAAATTATAGCATAAACCAGGGCAGTTAAAAGATCACTGACAAAAGCCATTGAAACCAGGGATCCAAACAATGTAGCTAGCGCAACCAAAAACACCCTTGGTGTTGGATACTTATCCAAACTGCGCCCCACAAAGGGTTGAGTAATAACCGCAACTATAGCGGACAACGGGAACATCCAAGCCGCTATGACGGGGCTTAATCCTTGATGCTCAAAAATTGGGACTTGAAAGAAGTGTAGAGAAGTTACAAGCATGGAGAGCGTGCAAAGACCGGCACCAACAATATAAAAAGTAGATGTTTTTAAAGCTTCATTAAGAGTAAAACCGAATTCGGCGGAGTGCTTGCCAACATCAGTATTATCGCTTGTCAATTCCGCTTTAATACCATCGGGATGTAGATTAAGTGCCTCTGGGGCATTATGCAGTAGGATCAGAATTAGCGGCAGCATTAAAAGCCAAGTCGATACGCCTAGCCAAAACCAGGCCTGACGCCACCCAACTTGCTCTATAAGCCACTGACAAGCTGGGGGATGAATCGCCATAGAAACGGCAAAGCCAAGCAACATTAACCCCATTGCAACACCCCGTTTTCGACTAAACCAATGGGAAATAATATTTGTGCAATTCAGCATTAAGGAACCCTGGGCAAGAAAGCGGAGAGCACCAAATCCAAAAGCCAGCCAAACCAGGCCGGGAGCAAAGCCGAAAGCGATGCAAGCAAACCCTAGAAGAACAACAACCGTTCCCATGACACGGCGAGCCCCGTGCATATCAACAAGTCGTCCAACCATTGGGAGCCCAAGTGCCGCAACTAAGGTTGCCAAACCGTAAGCTGATGAAATCGCCGTAGCACTTAGATTTAGATCTTTCGAAATTGGGCTAATGAACACACTAAAAGTATGGGATTGGCCGGGTCCGCTCACAAAAATACCCACGGCAGCGATAAGAAGAATAATCCAACCGTAGAATATATAATTGCTTACTGAATTAACAATTTTCTGCCGCAAGTTTTCTAAGGTCATTTTATAGTCCTATATTTTTTAATTCATTAATTGCCGCAGGTAATCTCGCAACCTCTCGATTTCGCATAGCATTAATTCATCGGTAGGTTATTTGAGGTCAGGTATAAGTTATGAGGCAAAATTATTTTGAATGATTTCCTTAAGATCAGTCGGTATTGGAGCAGCTTGCCGCGTATCTGGATTAAAAAATACTTCCGTAACGGACTGCGATGCATGGATTTCTGATGTTTCAGCATTAATCATGCGCTGTGAAAAAGTTACACTTTTGTTTCCGCATTCAATGACACCACCTTCTATTTTAAAGAGACTACCGGCCTGTACTTCTTTCTGAAAATAGGTTGTTGTTGATGCTGTTACTGTATGCAGGCCTCGCTCTTCCATCGCTTTCCAGTTAACCTTTAATTTAGGCCATAAGTGAAACATACCATCATCAAAAAAATGAGCGTACCAGCGAACATTCATATGATGAAACTGATCGCAGTGCCACGGAAAACAAACTCCAGTATGTGTTTCAACCCAGTTTGATGCTGGCTTAATACTGCGCGGCAACTCGCTTTTAAGTGATATCGGCTCCCCATTTTTTATTTGGTTTTCCAGAGCCGGGCGGAGCTCATCCGGGATAGGTATTGATGTTCGAGTATCCGGATTGAAAAAAACCTCTAAGCACTCAAATGTTGCATGCAACTCGCCAGTTTCTTCGTTAAACATTCTTAATAAAAATGTGAACGTTTTTGTAGAAGATGCAACCATACCGCCGTCTATTCTAATTAAGGAACCTGCGGGTAACTCTTTTTTGAACGTTGTTCTCCCAATAGCAGCAACCCCGTGGCCTCCATATTTTAGAGCTACTGATTGTGGAAACCCAGCACGTGCATAAGCAAAGAACTGAGCTTCATTGAAGAATACGGCGTAGTTTCGAACGTTAAGATGTCCGAATTGATCACAGAGCCACGGATGAACTACACCGGTATGAAGTTCGTGCCAAACAGTCATTATTTCACAGTATCCCATTAAAAGTCGTGTCAAGAGGTAACGGAAAAAAGAATAGCCCAACATTAGCCAATTCTGCTAGAATTGTTAGCAAAACTAGGTAATTATCAAGCACGTATTTACAGATAAGCTTGAGTATTGGAGCGTTTTTTCGTATTTTTTAACTAGGTGCCATATGAGCATCGATATTTTTTAAACTCTAGCCAATTAAGGAAATTTGAAGTTATGCCAGACGGAGTTTTGAGCAGTCAAAAAAAGATAAACCAAGGAAAAACAACGAAGCTGGATGCTTTAATTATTGGCGCAGGTTTTTCGGGCCTGTATCAACTACTTTGCCTTCGAGACAAAGTAGGATTATCAGTCAAAGTTGTTGAGGCTGGCGATGGCGTTGGAGGAACATGGTATTGGAACCGTTACCCTGGCGCACGTTGCGACTCAGAAAGCCACTCCTACTCATACTATTTTTCAGATGAGATTTTGAAAGAATGGAAATGGTCAGAGCGATATCCAGGCCACGCGGAGGTGGTAAGATATCTAAATTTTGTCGCCGATAAACTTGACCTTAAGCGGGATATAAATTTCAATCTGAGAGTTTGCTCTGCAATATATAATGCAGATAAAAACGTCTGGGCAGTTGAAACAGAGCAAGGTGATTGCTTCGAGTGTACTTATCTAATAACAGCGGTTGGTTGCTTGTCTTCAGCCAATATTCCAACTTTTCCGGGGCACGATGATTTTGAAGGGGAATGGTATCATACCGGCCAATGGCCCCACGAAGGCGTCGACTTTACTGGCAAGCGTGTTGGACAGATAGGAACTGGATCAACAGGGATACAAGCTGTACCTGTGATAGCAGAAACAGCAAAACATTTGACGGTATTTCAACGAACTGCCAACTACAGCGTTCCTGCGAAAAATGGTCCCCTAAGTAAGGAATTTCAAGAATATCTAGATGCAAACCGAGCAGATATTAAAAAAACTATTAGAAATACACCCAACGGTCATCCATTTGTTATATCTGAGCGAAAAGTTTTTGACGTAAATGATGCTGAACGAGAAAAAATATTTGAAGAAGCATGGGAAAATGGTGGGTTAGGGTTTAGAGCCTGCTTTCAGGACATAGCATTTGACAAAAGGGCCAATGATGTTGCTGCCGATTTCATAAAAAGAAAAATTCGATCAATAGTTAAGGATCCAAAAACAGCAGATTTGCTGACGGACATTGACCATCCCTATGCAACGAAAAGACCCCCAATTGATACTAACTATTTTGAGACCTACAATCGGGATAATGTCGATTTAGTTGACGTCCGCTCATCACCGATAGAGTGCATCACATCCAAAGGGGTGAAAACTGGCAACGCTGAATATGAACTGGATGTAATCGTTTTTGCTACCGGCTTTGATGCGATGACAGGCCCGTTGTTGCGGTTAAATATTGAGGGACGAGGTGGTATAAAGCTAGCGGATATTTGGGAGGCTGGACCCAAAACCTATCTTGGCCTCCAGATACCTGGCTTTCCAAATCTGTTTACCATTACCGGGCCTGGCAGTCCTTCTGTTCTTTGTAATATGCCCGTAGCCATAGAACAGCACGTCGAATGGGTGACGGATTGCATCTCATTTCTTGAAGAGAATAAGATAGCTTCTATAGAAGCGACAGAGGACTCAATGGACAAATGGGTATCTCATGTAAACGAGTGTGCAAATGTAACGCTTATGCCGCATGCAAAACATACATGGTATTATGGCGCTAACATTCCCGGCAAGCCTCGAGTTTTCATGCCGTATGCCGGTGGCATGGCTAGATATCGTGCGATTTGTGATGATATTGCAAAGCAAAAGTATATTGGCTTTAAATTAGGAGAGACAGATACTGGAGATGTTTGGTCTGCTCCCTCCATTTCGGTTGATGACCTTGTTGAAGCCGCCACGGTAAAAGGCCCTGCTGTTTAGTGATCTGATTGAAGGTACCGATAGCGAACAACATTACAAGGCGATTGCCTGCCAAAATTTAAGGTTGCGAATAAAGAATGAGCGACGAGGCCAGTATCGAAGACAGAACACCATCTGATTTTATTCGAGAACAAATATATTTCGACCTAAAAAGTGGTAATTATGAGAAAATAGTTACGAGGTTCCCTCCCGAACCTAACGGATACCTGCATATAGGTCACGCACTATCAATTTGTTTAAATTTTGGGATCGCTGAAGAAGTTAACGGAATTTGTAATCTTAGGTTTGATGACACAAATCCCGCAAAGGAAGAATTAGAATTTATCAAGTCTATAGAAGAGGATGTGCGATGGCTCGGATTCGACTGGTCCGGCCAGGCCAAATACGCATCTGACAACTTTCATCAATTTTTTGAGTGGGCGGTGTACCTAATTAAGAAAGGGCTCGCGTATGTTGATGACCTCACAGCAGATGAAATCCGAGAATATAGGGGCACTCTTACAGAAGTTGGTCGAGACAGCCCTTATCGCAATAGATCCGCTGAAGAGAATCTTCAAATTTTCCATGATATGAGAGATGGTAAGTTTCTAGAAGGAGAGCGAGTATTACGAGCTAAGATAGATATGGGTTCTGGTAATATTAACCTGCGCGATCCCGTTATCTACCGAATTCTTAATGCGCAGCATCCTAGAACAGGCGACACTTGGTGTGTTTACCCAACCTATGACTTTGCACATGGACAAACAGATTCGTTAGAGGGTGTCACCCATTCACTTTGCACATTGGAATTTGCCGATCATCGGCCGCTTTATGAATGGTTTATCGAAGCTTTGCCTGTTCCATCTAAGCCAAAACAATACGAATTCGCAAAATTACAAATTAGCCACACCGTTTTATCTAAAAGAAATCTTACTCGGTTAGTGATGGAGCAACATGTGCGTGGCTGGGATGATCCACGGCTGCCTACTCTTTCAGGTTTAAGAAGGCGCGGCGTTCCAGCAGAAGCCATAAAAGATTTTGTAACGCGAGTTTCGGTATCAAAAAATGAAGGCGAAGTAGAGCTTGCACTATTGGAGCACTGCATAAGAGATAATCTAAACTACAGTGCTGAACGGAGACTTGCAGTATTAAAACCTCTAAAGGTTGTGATCGAAAACTTCCCAGAAGGAAAAACTGAATGGTTATCCGCTTTAAATAACCCCAATTCAGATAAAAAAGAACAGCGAAAAATACCTTTCTCAAAGGAGATTTGGATAGAGCAAGATGACTTCATGGAAGAGCCTTCGAAGAAGTTTTTCCGTCTAGCGCCAGGAAAGGAAGTTCGACTACGATATGCATTTTTTGTTACGTGTAATGCTGTAATCAAAGATGAAGGTGGAGAAATCGTTGAACTGCGATGTTCGTACGATCCCGAAACGCGGGGAGGTAATGCGCCGGATGGGAGAAAGGTAAAAGGAACCATCCACTGGGTGTCCGCAGAACATGCAAAGGATGCGGAAGTTAGAATTTATAACTCTTTTTACAATACACCATCTCCCGGCCGCGACCGTGATTTTACTGAGGACATCAATATAAATTCACTAGAGGTTTTAGAAAACTGTAAAATAGAGCCTGATTTGATTGCTTTGGATGACAACGTACCTATACAATTCGAAAGATTAGGATACTTTTACAAGGACCCGGATACAACGCCCAAAAAACCGATCTATAATCGTACCATTTCTCTGCGGGATACTTGGAACAAAAAGCCATAAAAAAGGTTAGTAAATGCTAACATCCGAGATGAAAAGTTTGATAAGCGAGAACACAATAGGCTTGGTAGCGACTGTAACACCAGAAGGTAAACCAGCCGTCTCGCCAAAGGCAACCTCCATAGTCCTTAGCCCCCGCGAGATAGCATTTCTAGATATTAGATCGCCAAAAACTAGACGCAATATAAAGGCTAATCCAAATGTCGAACTAAACTATGTAGACGTTTTCCGTCGTAAAGCCTGTAGACTTACTGGAGTTGCTACTTATGTGGGTCCTAAATCTAAAGAATTCGCAATATTAAAGAAAAATTTTGAAGAATTTGACTATTTAATAGACGGTGTTAGTGGGATTTTTCATGTAACAATTTCTAAGGCGCAACTAATTTTATCTCCCGCATATGACCA
>PCAV01000039.1 GCA_002730675.1 Rhodospirillaceae bacterium
AATCTCTTAAATCCATTCTTTTGAAATCAGGTTTTAAAAATATTAATATTCAATATTATCAAAGATATAATTTTTCAAATCATTTAGGTTGGTTTTTAAAAAGAAAACCTGGCGGTCATAACTTTTATAAAGAGATGGTAAGTGATAAATTAAATTTATCTTATTGTGAAAATCTAAAAAAATTGGGTCAAACTGATACCTTAATTGCAATTGCAGAATAAATGCAGTAAACCAAAGATCACAAAGTTTGGTAAACTGACTGCTGTTGGGGTGACTTGCCATTAATTTTCTGCGACAATTACATAAGTTCAGGTTTGCAAAATGGAAACGGAATTGAAAAATAGATCAATAGAGGTTACCCGACCATATCTGCCTGAGCTTGAGGAATTTCTGCCATACCTTGAAAAGATTTGGGAAAACAAATCTCTAACAAACAATGGCCCTTTTCACACTCAACTAGAGTCCGCTTTAGCAAGTTACTTGGACGTTCCGTACGTATCTTTATTTTCAAATGGAACACTAGCCTTGGTATCAGCTCTGCAAGCGCTCAGAATTTCTGGCGAGGTAATCACCACTCCCTATTCATTTGTAGCCACTTCGCATTCGTTACTATGGAATAGTATACGGCCCGTTTTTGTCGACATTGAACCTCACACTCTAAATATCAACCCAGAAAAAATAGAAGCGGCCATCACGCCTCAGACGACAGCAATCTTACCTGTGCATTGTTATGGAAATCCATGCTCTGTCGGAGAAATCAAACGCATTGCCGACATAAATAATTTAAAGATAATTTATGACGCTGCACATGCCTTTGGCGTCAAAGATAAAAAAAGAAGCATACTAAACTATGGAGATATTTCTATACTCAGCTTCCATGCAACCAAGGTGTTCAATACATTCGAAGGTGGCGCCATTATCTGTCATGATAAAAACATGAAACGACGCATTGATAACCTTAAAAACTTTGGTTTTGTAGATGAAACAACCGTTGAAGTAGCCGGCATAAATGCCAAAATGAGCGAATTTAACGCCGCACTTGGATTACTACAACTCAAACACGTCGATGATGCTATCAATAAACGCAAGCTTATATTTGAAAGATATATTGATGCCTTAAGCTCCATAGTTGGCATTACCTATATTCCACAGATAGCTGCTAAGTCTAACTATTCCTACTTCCCTATTCTTGTTAACAACAGTTTTGCTTTAAACCGGGATAATTTATACAAAAAGTTGAAAACGAATGGGATCAACGCACGTCGATATTTTTATCCGCTGATTACAGACTTTCCGATGTATCGAGAGCACGCTTCCGCCAGAAAAGATAATCTCCCAGTAGCAAACACGAGTGCCAATAATGTTTTGTGTTTACCAATCTATCCGGAGCTAGAAAAAGAGGACCAAGAGCATATTATCAATACGATTCTATCTTGCGCTCAAACAGACTTTAATTAGACCTAACACGGAATCATTTTTTTGAGTTTTGGAAATTAATTTATGCCAAAGGATAAATATTATCATGGCCAAAGTACTATTAGTTGACACAAACTTTTCGTCAGCGCCAATTTACTCTGTGCTACAAGACCTTGGACATGATGTGCATGTAGTTGGCAGCAATCCAATTGATGCTCTTGCTAAATCTGCAAATAATTTTTGGAATATAGATTACTCTGACACAACGGCCCTTTACGATTTAATAGAAAGAGAGAACTTCGACTATCTAGTTCCGGGTTGCACGGATCGTTCTTATAAATCTTGTGCTTTTGTCAATCGTGGACGTTTTCCCGGTATTGAAACTCCAGCTATAGAAGACGAGATACATAATAAACAAAAATTTAGGACGATCGCGGAAAAACTGAACCTTCCGATACCAGAAACGCAAAACATTAACAACAATAGATTGGATTATCCAGTTATTATAAAACCGGTTGATTCCTACAGTGGAAAAGGTATCACTGTGTTAAGAAGCCATAACCAACAAACATTTGATAACGCCATTGAACTTGCCAAAAAAACATCCCTAACAAAAGAATATATCGTGGAAAGATTCATCGATGGTGATTTATATAGTCATAATGCTTTTTTAAAAAATCAGACTGCTATTAAAAACTTTTTTGTAAAAGAAAACTCCACTGCTAACAGTTTTGTTGTTGATACAAGCAGAGTGATTTTCAATCCACCATCTGGGATGCAACAACAAATCATCGATGCTGTCGAAAAATTAGCCCAATATCTAAATCTCAAGGATGGTTTAATACATTCACAATTTATTTGGGATGGAACTAAAGCATACCTAATTGATAGAAAAAGGGCAATCGCTGGAGACCTTTATAGTCGACTAATCGAATTGAGCACTGGATATCCATTCGTTGAAAACTACGTCCGGCCATTTTTAGGTATGTCATACAGAGATGCAGAAAATCCCGATATTAGAGTGCCAATAATGCGTCACACTGTATCCGTCTCAAAAGACCAAAACTTTAATCACATTCACTACAAAAAAAGTTTATTTTTAGAAAGTTGGGTAGCCCTGAGCTCGGTGGGCGATCAGCTTAAACCGAGTCCGGATAGTCGTGTTGGCATTCTATTCGCCAGAGCTAAGTCGCAAGCAGAGCTTCTTACTTTATATGAAGCCACAATCCGACGACAATTATATGATGTAGTCGATTAGGCACGTTCATAAAACCGCACGTAATCTAATTAGACGTAAATCTGCCGTTATCAATTAATTTTTTAATTTCGTACTTTATAACTTTAAACGGTTATAATAGCCTTCGTGATAAAGTTAATTGCAACTAAGCGTCTTGTAGCCTCCTGATGCTATTTTGTCGCAGTGATCTCTAAAGGCAGGATGACCGCCACTGTAACGCATAATCCTGGGTACCTTTTTCCCTTCCACATTATTGTTGACACCAGTCATCCAGGACCCAATTTCGTTCATCAACAGGTCTTCCCCTAACCCTAAAACATAATCTGTCCAATCGCGAACTCCCTCCGAAGTAGCTGCGACCCGAGTAAAGTCTTTCTCCATAGCATGCCTAATTACTCCAGTAATCCACTCAACACTATACTCAGCCGTGCGCGTGTAATTACCGAGCCCCGAGTGTGGCCCCATCGCCATAAACATATTAGGGAACCCTTGAACCAAAAAACCTAAATATGTTTGTGGTCCATCTTTCCAGACTTCTTTCAGCTTAGCACCTTGCTCGCCTTCGATATCAATTCTTTCGAAAGTGCCTGTGATTGCGTCGAAGCCAGTCGCATAAATGATTATATCAAAGTGACGCTCCTGATCACTAGTCAAGATACCGTTTTCTGTAACGCGCTCAATCGGCGTATCGTTAATATCGACAAGCTCAACGTTACTTTGGTTGTAGACTTCATAGTAGTGGGTTTCCAGTGGAACACGTCGCGTTCCAAACCCATGATTTTTTGGGATCAGTTTTTCCGCCGTTACTGGGTCCTTTACACGCTGTCTGATTTTACTTGCGATAAACTCACTCGCCAAATCATTGGCTTCCCTATCCACAAGCATATCGTCAAAATTACCTTGCCAAATACCAAATCCTGGACTTGCATACAATTTTTCCCAAAATTCCTGTCTGTCCTCTGGAGAGGTCTCCAAAGTTTTTCTGGGATCAGTTGAGTGTATATAACACCCAGGAGTTTCTTTGCATCTTTCTAAAATTTCGGGATAACGTGCTCGTATATCTTGCATCTCGTCTTTGGAAATTTTTCCGTTATTTAGAGGCGCACACCAGTTAGGATTTCTCTGATATACAGATAATTGGCCGGCATCCTTCGCTATTTCCTGTATCGCCTGTATGGCTGTTGCTCCAGTTCCTATTATCGCTACATTCTTGCCGGTGAAATCAATTTCTTCTTTTGGCCAGTGATAGGTATGGAAAGACTGGCCTTTAAATTGAGGAATACCCTCAATATTAGGCATAACTGGCGCCGACAAAATTCCTATTGCCGTTATCAAAAATCGTGTAGTAACTTTCTCCTTTGTATCCAAAATAATATCCCAGAAGCCGTCAACTTCCTGATATTTTGCAGCAGTAACGGTAGTATTAAATTGGATATCCTCCCGCAAATTAAATTTATCCGCTACGTAATTGAGATAGCGTTCGTTTTCTGGTTGCGAGGAAAAATGCTCTTGCCAATCCCATTCGTCCATAAGCTCTTTAGAAAATGAATATCCATAGGTCCAACTTTCCGAGTCGAACCTCGCCCCAGGATAGCGGTTCCAATACCAAGTGCCACCAACACCGCTTCCTGCTTCATAGGATTTTACTCTTAATCCCAACTCGCGCATACAGTGTAACTGATAAAGACCTGCAACACCGGCACCGATAATAATAACATCGTAGTCCAACTGTTTATTGTTATTCTGACTGCAGTTAGACGTCCCATTGACGCTCATCCGCTGATCCCCCCAAAACCTAAAAACTATACGTTTGCCTCTGCTCTAAAGCATGGAACTCATTCACCAAGACTGTAAAACTATTACTTTAATTTATACCGTAGATTTTTTTTACTCTCAATAATATTTGATTTATTCGAGAGAAATTTTGAAATCGTAATATATCTTTGGATTTGCTCAGGCTTTATTAAAATTTCGTAATTTGCACTTTACACATAATTATGTTACTAAGGGATAGGGTTAAAAACCATAAATAAGTTACGTGATAACAATGGGACTACTCCGTATTGTTTCGACAGTTCTATTATTGTTCCTAGCGGTCTACTCAGTGTTAGCCGCCTTAGGCGCATTTGCCGGTATAACAATATATTTTCCGTTTCATGTCTCAACTGCTGAATCAATTCCCTACCACCGTTGGCAATCGGTGCGAGTAGCTGTTTTATTGGCTTTTGCCTATTTCACACTGCTTCATATATTTCGTGGAACAAAGGCATTATATCCCATAAAATTTCTCGAGATATTCATTAAAATTCTTACGATTACAGGAATTATCCTCTTCTACCGTACGAACATGCTTGCTACCGATTATGGTATTATATTATTCTTTGTTGCCTGCTCGGCGATCCTGCATGTTTCAGCAAGACCAAGATTAAGGAAATATTTTTCGAGAAAGTAAAGGCCCCTGTGCCCCAGCATTTTTCGACCTAAAAATTCTTTGGTGCCAATTTAGATATCTTCGCGCTGTCCGATCTAAACATCTTGAGCCTGGACCTTCATTTTCTGCATTTTTTCATTTACTTACTAATCAGTTATGGAATTGACGGGACGCTCGATCATAATCGCTCGTAGAACGGGCATTTCAATTGCCTCTCGCGTTAATCGAGTTTCATTTACAAATTCTTTAGTAATAATAGCAGCGGACGGTATACCTCTCTACTTTATTCCGCTGATTTCCGTCCACTGAAAACGCCTTAGCTTATTTCAAAGTTTTAGATAGGCGATCAACTGCCTCAACATAATCTTCCATAAATTCATAAACAATCGTTTTTACAGACTTTTCTTCATTCATCAAGCCGACTGCCTGTCCTACGTAGTAGGTCGACAGTGCCGCCGCACCCTCGTGACCAGCTGATGCTTTTCTATCAATTTTATCCATCGCGGGACGCGCAAGCACTCCTTGCAAAGGCATCTCCATAGGCTTCAACGCATTTGGAGATGCCCAAGCATCTGTCCAAGCAGACTGAAGTTGCCGGGTTGGTTTACCTGTTCTGCTTCTAGAACGTACTGTATTCCGAGCATTTGCCTCTAACATTTTCTTTTTTACGGTTGGTGTTGTCTCCGCTTCGGGCGTAGTTAACCAAACTGAGCCACACCATACACCTGCTGCGCCCATAGCCATACAAGCTGCCATCTGCCCCCCCGTTGCTATGCCACCAGCGGCAAGTATAAATATGTCTTGGTTGGACTTTACAGAGTCAATTACATCGGGGACAACGACCATAGTAGAAATTTCACCGCAGTGCCCACCCGCTTCCGCACCTGAAACAACAAGAATATCAACGCCTGCAGCAACATGTTTTACGGCGTGTTCCCGAGCTCCAGTTAAAGCACCAACCAATATATTTTTATCTCGACACTTTTCAACAACCGATTTTGGAGGAACACCAAGAGCGTTGACAAATAACGTTATGGGATGTCTAAATGCCACTTCTAAAAGCTTGTTGGCGCCCGCTTCGCGCATATTATGAGTATAATCAATTCCATACTTCCCCGACCATAAGTCACCGGTTTCTAAGTCATGGGCCTCAAGGATATTGTCCACGAAGTTATAATACTCTTTTGGTATTAATGCTTTCAGATCATCGGACGTTTGGCTATTTTCGTTTTTATGATCCATTCTGCTAGGGATTAACAAATCTATGCCATACGGCTTTCCATCTATATTTTCATCTATCCATTTCAATTCCTGTTCTAGATTTTCAGGCGCCAAACCGACGGCTCCTAAAACGCCAAAACCTCCAGCTTTAGAAACTTCCACAACTACATTACGACAATGACTAAATGCAAAAAGTGGAAATTCAATACCAAGTTTTTCGCACAAACGAGACTTCATATCCCATCTCCAAACAAGAAATTGTTTCCAAACTTATTGGAAATTCAAGCAACAGTTTATCGTCTTATCTGCTCGGATAAAGAAACATCAAACCAAAATTAATCTTATCATAGCTATAATCATAGTTTTTAAAAGGCACGCCGTCACGGTTGCCATATTAAGACCGCAGCTTGTTTTTAAATCGAGGTTTAAGATGAGTTTTCAATAGCTGAATGAGGAAAATTAGTTGTAAATATTAGAACCCAAAAGATAGGATATATTCCGGGTGACATGGTCACTATAGATGTCAGAAAAATTTTTGATTAAAATGGAAGTAGCTGATAACGAGGGTCAGCGAAGACAACAAAACCAACGCTCTCAAAAACCGCAGTTTGAGGTAAGATACGGTCACATGTTTTCCGAGCACATTGAGCAAGCACCAGAGGGTTGTGACTCTGACTTTTAAGAAACCGATTATGGAGTAACTGTTAATGAACCTGATATCTTCTAAAATCTGCTTGGTTTAACCCTTTTCAATAATTTACCCACTAATAAGCGAGGACCGATGTATTACGATTGCATTAATAACGATCATGGATTGAAACACGACCCATTCAAAGCACTAGTAGCACCGCGGCCGATAGGCTGGATTGCGACGGTTTCTGAAAACGGCGTTTTAAATCTGGCGCCATACAGTTTTTTCAATGCTGTCGCTGCCAATCCGAATTATGTCATGTTCTCCTCAGTAGATAGGAAAGACAGCTTGAAGAATATCGAAAACAATGGGGAATTCACTTGTTCCATTTCAACATGGGATACTCGCGAGGGCATGAATATAAGCTCAGCGCCTGTAGATTATTTAGCAGATGAATTCGCGTTGGCAAATCTTGCAACATCTCCTTCACAATTTGTTAAACCACCAAGAGTTGCAAGAGCACCAGCTGCTTTAGAATGTAAGCACTGGAAGACCGTAGCAATGCCAGACGTGGAGCATGATGGGGATAAAGGTCACTTTCTAATAATCGGACAAGTGATTGGAGTTTTTATTGATGATAATTTTATAGAAGAGGGGATAGTAAATACCGCAGCCATGCGCCCATTAGCTCGAATGGGGTATATGGATTATGGCGTGATCACTCCCGAGACCGCCTTTGAACTCCGCCGTCCTGTTGTAAAAGAAGATGGCAGCGTCGAGAATGCAACTGGTGAGTGGGACGGCGTTTATCGATAATCTAGAGATTACATAGGAATCTCCGTTTCTGAATAGGATGCTATCTCCAGTAAACTTCCCTCAGGGTCTCGGAAGTAAATAGAATGCATGGTCCCTAATGAGCCCGTACGCTCCACAGGACCTAGAATAACTTCCACGCCTTCTTCACGTAAAAGACTAGCTACTGACGAAAGGGTTTCTTTGGTTAAAAAGCAAATATCGGCAGAGCCAGCTACCTCTTTTTCTCCTGACAACCAGCCTTGTGCTCCAATTGGCCGCAGGTTTATCTTTTGATTGCCAAATTTGAGCGCAATCCGATTCTCTGGACCAAATGCCTCACGTTTTAATCCGAGGACTCTCTGGTACCATTCTGCAGTATATTCCACGTCTTTGCAATTTAACACGATGTGATCAATGCCTATTAACATCAGCATACCTCCCAAGATTGTTTTTACAATTTATCTCCAACAATGGCGAATAAGAAAAACGTCGCGTAACTCAAAGTTGTAGTTGTCTCAATAGGGTAAATAACTCCCGTATCGAAATTGGGTTTACGTCGCAAATCATTTAGATCAAAGTTGAACATGTCAATTCAATGTGCCCTCTGGAGGAAAAGTTTTATGCGAAACATGCTTGTTGCAGGTGGCCAACTTGGTCCAATAAGTCGAGATGAAACAAGAGCGTCTTCAGTAAACCGTATGATTGCTCTTATGCATCAAGCAGCCAGTCGCGGCGCGCAACTAATAGTATTTCCAGAACTTGCACTAACTACATTTTTTCCACGTTGGTGGGCCGATAATAAAATAGATTTTGACCACATGTTCGAAAGGGAAATGCCTAATAGGGACGTATTGCCATTATTTGAAGCATCCAAGAAACTTAATATCGCTTTTCACATTGGCTATGCCGAATTAACACCGGACGGCCATCGATACAATACCGCCATTATGGTAAATAACTTTGGGGAAATTATAGGTAAATACAGGAAAATCCACTTGCCTGGTCATAGCGATAATCAAGAGTGGCGTCCCTTTCAACATTTAGAAAAATATTACTTTGAAAAGGGAAACCTTGGCTTTCCAGTATTCGATGTGTTAGGTGCTAAAATTGGAATGTGTATTTGTAATGACCGCCGATGGCCCGAGACTTGGCGAGTTTTGGGCCTAAAAGGTGCCGAACTTGTTGTGCTTGGCTATAATACTCCTCTACATTACCCTTTAGCTCCAGAACACGATCATCTTCAGTATTTCCATAATCAACTAAGCATTCAAGCTGGTTGCTATCAAAATGGCGTTTGGTCTGTAGCAGTCGCCAAAGCCGGCTTCGAAGAAGGGTGTGAACTCATCGGAGGGAGTTTAATAGTAGCACCAACTGGCGAAGTGATCGCTAGATCGCAGGGGCCTGAAGATCAAATAATTATCGCTGAGATAAATTTAGACCGTTGCCAAGAAATTCGGGAAAACATTTTTAATTTTGCCGAACACAGGCAACCCCGAGAGTATTCACTTTTGACCGAAGAATGACAAATGGCTTTAAGCTACCATTTTGGTTTTGCAAACATTCTAGAATTACTGTTTTTTATTGAAGATTCTTTTATTCGGATCGGGCACTAGGATAGAGCCTAAAAGTTTTTTTGTATACTCGTGCTTTGGTCTTTCGAAAAGGATATTTGTTTTTTCTTCCTCAACAATATGACCAAAATACATTACTGCAACTCTCGTGGCCATATGCTGGACTACTGCCAAATTATGGCTAATTAAAACATAAGTGAGATTAAGTTCCTCTCTAAGATCTTTAAGNAAGTTNAAAATTTGTGATTGTACAGAAACATCTAAAGCTGANGTGGGNTCGTCACAAACCACCACTGCTGGACGGGTTATTAAGGCCCTCGCTATTGCAACACGTTGACGTTGCCCTCCAGACAATTGATTAGGATATTGACTATACATTCTCTGGGCTAATCCAACCAGATCCATTGTCTGTCTTACACGCTTTTCCCACGAGTGACTTTCTCTATCCCGTTGAATACGCAGAGGTAAGGTTAGAATTGATCCAATAGTTTTAGATGGATTTAACGATGAATAAGGGTCTTGGAATATAGGCTGAATAGTTTTAGCACGTTCTAGTCGAGCCAATTTATTTATGTTTTGGCCCGATATTTCGACTGACCCCGCTGTTGGTGGTATCATACCGAGTATCAACCTTGCTAGGGTTGTTTTACCACATCCGGATTCTCCCACAAGTCCTAAAACCTCCCCCTTATTTACTTGTAATGTCACCCCGCCAACTGCCCGTAAGAGTTCCTTAGGCTTAAACATGCCACGGGAAATAGAATACTCTTTGACCAAGTCATATCCATATATCATAGTGTCTGACATTAACCGGACCCTTCTAATAAGGAGTGTTCAGATAGATGGAGGCATTCATCACAGCAGAAATGAACAAGGTGTTTTTCATTTAAGTTTACTTCATATGAACGTCTGCTGTTTGGCATCTCTGTCAACCGGCATGGTTTAAAGTTTTCTTTGTAATTTTCATCCCAACGGCCTCCAAACCGACAGGATTTAAAATCGTTTACAACCGACGGCACCATTCCGGGTATGGTGCCAAGATGATTGTCCTGTCCAACCTTGCCAGGAACAGGGATACAGCCCATCAATCCACGTGTGTATGGATGGGCCGGGTTATTAAATATCTCAGACACGGGTCCCTCTTCGACGATTTGGCCTGCATACATTACCGCTACGCGATCAGCAATATTGGCGACAACACCCATGTCGTGGGTAATGAATAATATGCCTGTATTGAATTTTTCTTGCAAACTCATCATCAATTCAAGTATCTGCGCTTGAATTGTAACGTCCAGGGCTGTCGTAGGTTCATCTGCAATGATCAAATCAGGGTTGCAAAGTAGAGACATAGCAATCATAACCCGCTGCCGGAGGCCACCAGATAACTGATGTGGATATTGACGCAAACGAGGCTCAGCTGGCTTTATACCAACTAGCTCAAGCATTTCAATCACTTGATTTCGGGCGTCAGCTTTACTCAACTCTTTATGCCTTAGCAGCGGTTCTAGCAACTGGTTCTCGATTGTGAAGGAAGGGTTGAGGCTAGTCATTGGCTCCTGAAAAATCATTGCCATCCGGTTTCCTCGTATATCCGCAAGCTGCCGTTCTGTCAGCTCTTGTAAATCTTTCTTGTTTAATTCTAATCTCTCGGCAGTTCGTTGTGCATTCTTTGGTAACAATCCCATAATAGCGAGCGATGTTAAAGATTTTCCACAACCAGATTCACCAACGACACAAAGAATTTCACCCCGGCCGACATGCAGATTTATGTTCTCCACAGCATGCAAGACGCCCTGGCTTACAGGTATATCAATCGATAAATTTTTTACCTCTAAGACGACTTCTTTTTTATCAATCAACGTTCTCGCTCCAATGTCACGTCACGCAGACCATCCCCAAATAAGTTTATCGATAAAACTAAAAGGAACAAACCAGTTCCAGGTAACGCCAATAACCACGGTGAAAAAAACATATATTCTCTTCCCTCATTTAGCATTAGCCCCCAACTCGGTGTTGGTGCTTGAACCCCAAAACCAAGAAAGGATAGAGCTGCCTCTAGTAAAATAGCATTTGCCATTTCAACAGTAGCAACAACCGTCAGCGACGAGAGGACATTTGGAAAAATTTCCCTGATGATAATGTAGGGTGTTGAGCAACCTATCGCCCTTGCAGCTGTAACGTAATCTAAATCTCTTGCTTGCATTGTGATACTACGCATCACGACAGCAAATCTATCCCAGAGAAATAAGCCCAAAACCATAATAACAACATGGATTGAAGCGCCGAAAGCAACAACTGCAGCCATTGCTACGAGAAAAACCGGCATTGCTAATCGGGTATTGATGATAAAATTTACAACCATATCTACTCTGCCACCAAAGTACCCAGCAATGACGCCCAAAGCAGTACCTATAATTCCCGAAATTAAAACTGTAAGAAAACCTATGAGCAATGAAATTTGGGCACCATAAATAAGTCTTGAAAGATAGTCCCGTCCTACTTTATCTGTACCAAGCGCGTACAAAGCATCTGTCTTCTTGTCATGCCAAAAAGGGTTCATTAATCGGCGCGCGAGATCTTGATCGTAAGGGTCATGAGGAGCAATAAAAGGCGCCAAGACTGCGATTGCGATTATGACGAGTAAGATCAATGCTCCTATCAAGAAACTATGATTTTTAAATATACGCCGACGCAATTTCGTCATCGGCGTTGGTTCTAAAATTTCTTCGGCTGTTTGCTGGCTTCTTGTTAATGAAGGTGTAATTGTCATCGGACAGAGATCCTCGGGTCCAAATATGCATTGAGAAGGTCGGCGAGAAGCGTGAGGATCACATAAAAAGAAGCAAAAATAAGAACAATAGCCTGCACGACTGGTAAATCTGAACGGAGTAAGGCATCATAAGATAACCATCCTATACCCTTTAAATTAAAGATTGTTTCTATAACGATTGATCCCCCTAACATGAATCCAAACCAAACGGCTGCCAACGCTACAACGGGTATTATCGCATTTCTCAGAGCGTGCTTAAACAAGACCGAAATTGGTAAAAGCCCCTTTGCTTTTGCTGTACGAATATAATCTGAACTTAAAACTTCAATCATTCCAGCACGCGTAAGACGCATAAGGGCTGGGGTCGCGTAGTAGCCTAAAGCGATAGTAGGCATTACAAAGTGAGCCCAAGATGTATTCCCCGAAATAGGGAGCCACCTAAACCAAACCCCAAAAACAATTATCATCATCAATGCAAACCAAAATGTAGGTAGCGCTTGACCGAATACAGCCAGCAAAAGGGCAAACCTGTCTATAAGCGAGTTAGGTCGCATTGCCGCCAAAGTGCCTAACGGTATTGATACAACAAGTGCGAATGCTATCGCCAGAAACCCCAACGTCATGGTTGTCCCAATTCGACCAGAAATCATTTCCACTACTGGCGCTTTATAGTGATAGCTTTTCCCAAAGTCGCCTTGCAAAGCTCGTGATAGCCAATTTACATATTGTTCTACCACCGGTCTGTCAAAGCCGTACAGTTTCCGCACAGCTTCAATATCTTCGTCAGACGCCTGTTCCCCTGCGATGGTCAAAGCTGGGTCAGCCGAAAGGTGAGATAATGAGAATGTTAAGCCAGAAACAACCAACAAAATTAAAAATGCGACAACGACGCGCTTAAGAGTATATGCAACCATAATTCCAGAACCCTGGCTTGTTAATAAAGCTAGGGCGGGTTAACCCGCCCTAGCAAGATTTCGATACAAATGTGAGGTGCGTTTATTTCCACCCATACTGCCAGAAACGTGGAATTTCATCCTGGTAAGGGATAAATTTCAATTCTTTTCTGTAGCCATAGTTCCGAACGTGGTTGAACATTGGCAACCAATATACTTGACCAGTGATCTTTTTGATCGCTTTGGCGTAGTTGGCTTTTCGAACAGAAGGGTCTGAGTTTGTATCGCCTGCTTCAAGCCACTTTGCAACATCATCGTCCAACGCAAAATCATCTGGTCCTTTTTTGAAGAAGTGCGACGTAATGGCCGACATATCGTTCATAGAGTAGGAACCCCAGTCCATCAAGAACATAGGTGTTGTCCCTTCTTTCCTCTGTTTATCGCGAAGAGCGAAATATGGCAACTTGGTCAGCTTAGCCTTAATTCCAACCTTGGCTAGATCACCCATGACCGACTCAGCCCAGTCAGCAGGACGGAAGGTGTAAAAATCGATATCAAACCCGTTTGGATATCCTGCCTCTGCCAATAGTTTTTTGGCTTTACCCTGATCAAATTCATATTTCACAGCAGCGCTAACATCACACCCGAATTGCGTCGGGAAACAAGGTGTATGGATGACGCCGGCATCACCACGAATCAAGTTTTTAACCAAGCTTTTCCGATCAATCGCGTGAGCCATCGCTTGCCGAACTTTGAGTTTAGTTACCGGCTCATGGTTACCACGACCCGCTGCATCGAAACCGATGTAGCCAGTACGCATTGTACCAGCCTGTAAAGCTGTGAAACCAGGCACTCCGCCTATTTGAGTGACGTGGTCTGCAGAAATATCAGCTGTGATATCAATACCTCCGGCTAAAAGTTCTGCTATCTGTGTTTGCACGTCAGCTATTTCACGCACAATCATTTTGTCTACCTGAGCCTCACCCTTCGGTGACCCCCATGTGTAGCCCTTGTTCTTCTCAAACACATACTCTTCGGCAGTTTTGATAGAAACGACTTTCATTGGGCCTGTACCAACGGGGGCTTTGTGCATACCGTCAGGTCCAACTTTCGCATAGTATTCATTAGGATAGATTGTGATTGGTCCCGACAAAAATTCAAAAGCTTGCGGGAAAGGACGTTTCATTTCTACGTCAACGGTAAATGGCCCAACTTTCCGAGCCTCCTTTATCCAATTAACGTTTCGTTGAACTTTAACACCGTTTTTGGGATTAGAAACCCAGTTTAATGTATAAACAACATCGTCAGCATCGAATGCTTCACCATTATGAAATTTTACACCCTGTCGAAGCTCAAAGCGCCAAACGGTGTCGGATAAGGCCTTCCAACTTTTCGCTAATAACGGCTTATACTCGAAAGTTTTTGGCTCTCTATAAATGAGCTGGTCCCAGACCATCCTGCTAAACCAAATACCTGTTCTATTTGTATTAACATAATTATCAACATGCTCAATCGGTCCAGTAGAACCCCACGCTATAACTAAACTATTATCGTCCGGCGCGGATTGTGCAACTGAACTCATCAACGCAATACCTGCAGCGGTGACGAAACTGATGCCTAACTTAAATTTCATGGTAATCTCCCTTTTTCCTGTGAGACAGTTAATTAATAACCACCCAGCTTCTGCTTATTAAAACTGTCGGAACGACTTCTTGCAAGAAAATAAGTACGCGAGGTCAATTGTTACAAAAACCCAACTTTTTCAGTTCTAAAAAGCTGGGTACACCAGATATCGTCTAAAGACCTGTAATTGTCTGCTTCTAAATAATCAGAACATTTGTTCCAAGCATGCAGCAGTGCTGATTGATCTAGTTATTCCTTCACTCAAAAATCAACACAAGTAATCTTACGTCAGTTGTATACATCAAAAAAAGCGTAATTTAAAACATAGCCCTGACATCTCGGTTGCAATAACGTATCCAGCGCTAGTTAATCAGCATTCAGAGAAAACAAGATGAGGATGGAGAGATTTTTATCCTTGCAAAGATTTTCAGAAGGCGAACCTTAGAAAAAACCGGCAGACAGATTTTTTTGTCTAATCACAACTCTCGATTATCACTCAAGCCGCCAACGAACAGATGAAAAAATTGAATGGTATTTATTCAGAACAATCAGCAACTTAAAAACCTCCACAGACCAAAATATCTGAAGTTGTGCGATAAAAGTGTCGAGTCCTGTTTCGATAGCTAAAAAAATATAAGAGAATTTTTTCTTTATTCGGATAGTTAGTCATTCACATAAACTAATAACTTTGCACAAATTCTGACGACCCTGAATTTCACTTGAAAGGATTTATTGATGACCCAAAAATAAATTGAATTAGGAGGATACCAAAACTTTGCCGAGAAGGATCTTGTGAGCCTTGCAAGAATTTATTATCCAAAGTGTAAAATTAATGTGAGCGGGAAACATAAATTATCTGGAGCTTAATTGGGTTTTCAAGAATTTGCTGAAAATTCTCCTAGTAAATTGAATGAAAAGTGGCCAGGCTTTGAACTTGAAATTAATAAGGTAGTGCAGACACAACAGACGTTTATGTTTTTGTAAACATAACCGCAGATGGTCTATCAGAAAAAGCATCCATCACTTTGTCGTTAAAGTTGGTCTAGAAATCGAATTTAACATTTATGACAACAGCCAAAGTATGTCTGATGCCACCCATTAAAGCTACTTAAACTTCGGTCTTGAATTTTCTAGCTAAGAAGAGCTGCTGATTTGATCGCTTCACTGCTAAAGGGCATCTGACGCAACCTAAGTCCTAAGGCATTATGTATAGCATTGGCTATTGCAGCAGATGTTGGACCGGTTGTTATTTCACCAACTCCAAGATAGTGGCAGCCTGGCCTATCCAAAATATCGATACGAAACTCTGGAATGTTATCGAACGAGATAATTTTATATTTATCCCAATCCCGACTGATTATCCCGCTTGCATCATAGCTAACTTGCTCGTATAAGCTCCAGCTCGCCGCTTGCACAATGCCACCCTCAACTTGCGATCTTACCCCAGAAATATCAACGACCTCGCCAACATCAACGACACAAAATATTTTTATTAGTTCAATCTCTGCATCATCATTTACCTTTAGAAGCACCGCTAAGGCGCAATAACCAGCCGAGTTTTTATAACGAGCAAAGCTAATTCCTAAACCGGTCTGTTCCGGAAAATTAACTTTGTCATCATCCACCAATTTTTTGAGTCTAATCAAGGTTTCTTTTCCTCGCCTATCGCTGAGATGCTTTAGACGGAATTTGAAGGGATCCAATTGTATTGCATCTGCAAGCTCGTCCATCATCGACTCGATTGCAAAGATATTTCCAAAGGCACCCAGTGCGCGCAGTGCTGAAGTTCGCAGAGGCAGACCATAAACCCTATGTTTGACCAATCGCGGCGGAGGAAAATTATAAATTGGCTCAATGTTTCTATGGATACCACCATGCACGGTCAACATTGGGGGCGTTACCGGCCATGGTTTTGGCTGCTTCATATAATGTGTGGACAAGAGGCGTGAGCTCGGATCCTTTCCATTAACCGGCCGGGTCAAAAAAGTGTCCGAAAATGTTTCATGGGACCAACTAGTTATTTCGCCATTACTGTTCACACTCGCCTGCAAATTGCATAGCATTGCGGAACCATATGGTTCCCAACAATGTTCGTCTTCTCTGGTCCATTTCAATAAGATCGAGAAGTTTTTTAAATGTCTCGCAATTAGTGCCGCATCAAACGCCGCATCATCCGCTCCACTATGCCCGTAGACACCAGCGCCAGGGATAAATTGAACTAGCACGTCGCCTAATTGAAGCCTCAACGCCTCAGCAACGGCTGCTTGCAGCGGATATACACCTTGGTTCTGGGTCCAAACTGTTAATTTTTGGCCATCAAAGACAGCAGCACCGGCTGATGGTCCGATCGTGCCATGCATAATGTAAGGTTTTTTATATATAGCGTTAAGGATAATATCGCCTCGAATATTTGTCTTATCGAGTGGCGGAATTTCCGAACTCGTATTTGGAACACAACCATTCTCAACCAGCAAACTATCCCTCTTATTCTTAACTAGAAGCTCATAAATATCACTTTGGTCCAGACTATTTTCTATTTGCCAGGTAGCCGCCATCGCAACTCTTCTAGCCGCTTTAACTGCTGAAAATTCACTCTTTGCTCCTACGGCTAAGAAACTTCCATCCCTGACGAGATAAATGTTCTCCTCTGCTAGTTTATCGACCAATTTTTCGTCCACATTTTTAAGCTTAGCATGATATTGCGGGGGACGAATAACGCGAGCATGCAACATATTTGGGAGTTTTAAGTCTTGAATGAACTCGTATTTACCGGTAACGATATCCCACATTCCTCTTGCAACATGATGTTTCCCTTGCAGTCGGTGCAAAGTGTGATGTTTTACATCAACAGTCTCGTCGACGATACATTCCAGTGGATTGTTCTTTACCAATTCCCAGTAAGAAATGCTTTGGTTAGTTTTCTCAATAAATAGGTTGCCATCTTCAATTTTGATCTGCTCTATCGCTACATTAAAAAATTTTGCTGCCCGCACTGTTAGTTCGTTCCTAGCTGTAGCCGCTGCCTTTTTAATTGAATATCCGGAGTGCTGCATCGATTGGCTGCCAACGGTGTAGTTCTCATTTGGGCTTGAGCCCGTTCTCGTTTGTGCTACCGCTATTTGATCGGGATTTATGTTCAACTCTTCGGCAGCAATAAGAACCAAAGCTGACGTGATGTGCTGACCAATATTTACTTTTCCAGTGTGGAGGACAACCCCTCCCGAAGGTAGAAATTCTAGCCAGTCGCTAACTTTTGGATTAACACTTAAACTCACGTGCTTATTCATCCCGTTTTTCACCTCTTAATTTCTCTATTGCAGCTAAAATTCGAGGGTGAGACCCGCAACGGCACAAATGTCGGCACAAAACCTCTTTTACTTGCTTATCTGTAGGTTTAGGGTTCTTTGCAAACAAACCGCTAATACTTACTATGACGCCTGCCGTACAGTATCCGCATTGAGCGGCATTTTCTTCAGCAAATATTTTTTGAATCAGACTAGGCTGCTCAGGATTTCCTAATCCTTCTATCGTCTCTATCACACAACCTTCAAACTCCTCGACTGTTTGCGTACAGCTAAAAGTTGGTTCACCATCTACTAGAACCATACAAGCGCCGCATTGCTCTAAACCGCACCCTAACTTGGCACCAGTAAGATTTAAGTCATTACGTAAAACATAGATTAAAGGGGTGCCTTCCACAGAGGAAACTGAACGGGTTTCTCCGTTCAAAACTATTTCGGTTGTTTTCATTCAAAATTTCCAGCTTATCCAATGATTTTAAACAGAAAAGTACAAGGTAATCAGGGCTGTCTCATTGTTGCGTTTTAGAATTCATGAACGTTTAGAAAAAAATAACATTTGAAATGCTTTCTAGTTTGTTTAATCACGCAGCCAACTACCTGATGAGAGTTAATTTTTATTTAATATTTGGCTCAAAATCGTATTTACTTTTTCGGATGCCTCGAACTGCACCCAATGCCCCGCATTCTCAACTATATCAAAAGACGCGCTTGGATGAATATCCCTAACATATTTTTCAATACCATCTAGCCCCGGATAAAGCGTCGTATCTTTCTCACCAAAAAGACAGTGCAAGGAACACGGAAGATTTTTCAAACTTTCTGCCAGGATTGAGGTACGGGCAATACCCCTCGACCGGAGACGTGCTTTAGCCATATTTTCGATATGAATTGTCAGCGCCAACTCATCAGCTGATTCAGGTTTATATACCATCAATTGGCGCAAATTGTGCAAATACATAGGTTTTTTTTCTACCTCAGAAAGGTCTTTCGGAACTTCAATTAAATCATTTGCTGGACCGTCTCCCGTCAAACCTAATATTGGTGAACCGATAAGTGTAACACTGTTAATACGTTGCTTCTGCAAATGGGCTATTAATCCAGATAGGAAACCACCAAAAGAGAAAGCTATTAAGTCGAAAGAAACATGCTCGCCCAAAACGTCATCTAAAGAACTACTGATAATGGTTGCTAGGCTTTCAGCCGTGTATGGTCTTGGTGGATCGGACGAATCACCACATCCTGGAAGATCTACAGCTAAAACATGAAAATCTCTCTCCAATGCAGAAATGTTTCTGACCCAATGATTCCAAGCGCCAAATCCGCCGTGCAACAGTACTATAGGCCTTCTATCAATATTTTTTTTGCCCCACGTCCTCCATGTAAGGCAGCAACCATTAACATTAGAGCGCTGCAAATTACTTCTTTCGTTTAAATTTTTTAATAATGAGTAGGCTTGAATATTCATTTTAAAACTTCGAAAATTTATTTTCAAAAAATATTTAATTAATGTGTTTTATTGAACAATTTGTTTTACATCAATCTAGCGATTTATAATTTCGCTCTATTTATGAAAACTAGTACAGCCTATTTATCTTTGATTCTTCGCATAGCGTTTGCCAAAACTGGTTTGCCAATTTTATCCATAGCCAAAGTTACTGAATCGAAATCTTTTCCTTCTCGATTTTGACTTAACTTACTCTTAGCCGTGACTTTCTTAACAATGAATTTAAATGTAACAATTTCAGTGATCATCTGCTCCAAATATTCTTTGGGAGCATCTGACATTCGCCATCCCTTAGAACCGAAAGTTAATTTTTCATATTTTTTTGTAAGCTTGCCGACAACAGCCATTCGTGCCTTTTTGGAATTCTCAAATTCAATATGACCATGAAGATGCACAACTTGATAGTTCCATNTAGGTACTTGCCGATGATTTTNAGCTTTTGTCGGATACCAATTAGGCGAGATGTAAGAATTNTCAGAGCTAAAAATTNCTATNGCATTAGTACCATNNGGNTAAAGNTCAAAAAGTGGATTAGCCTTTGCAATATGACCTGTATACGCCCCATCTGAGGACCGCAGAAAAGGAATATGGTTTGCAANGAATTCTCCCTCTGAATAGCAAACAAGTGTCGCCAGAGGGAACTGATCTATTATATCCCTTATTTCGTTTTCNTCGTCTTCTTTAAATTGTGGCGGTAAATACAATCCAAACCCTCCTCCTGTCCGCTGCNCCGAACCGCCCATTTATAAAATGTGANGTTATAAGTTGACCTAGCAGGCGTAGAGCTAACATTGGCAATAGTATTAAAATTATCAGGACTATCGCATCCGAAACACAAAAGAGAAACAAACATCTTATGACTTGAGTCACAGATCTTCCATTTGGTTCAAAATCTCAACGCGCCTTTTATATCCACCGATATTCTCTTGATTATTATTTTCATCGATGGCTTTTTCAAGCCACAGATAATCGTAGTCACTTTTTTTTGTTACACTAATCTCTCCGTCCACAAGATAGGAGTAGCCTTTAAAGATCCAATCATTTTTAGACATAGACTGAAACAAATCCATTGTGCTTTCTGTTTCTATATTATANNTAGTNCGAAACCAACTTAAGTTAGCCATATCTTCAAGTGTAGTTTTATCNGGTTTGGCGCATGCATCCTTAGGATCACTCACTTTACAAAAATCTGTTCCAAAAAAATGTTTTTGGTTAACAAANAATCTTCTTTCACAAACTTTTATATCATAACGAGAAGGAGCACTATATTGCGTATCATATGCGTTTTCATCGTAACTCATCTCGTCAATTAACTCGTACTGATCNGACGTCAACTCCAAAGCCCCCCAAGNATACCCCACTGAAAACTGGATANTGATATTCAGGTCCTCGTTGACCCAGAGAGCCTTTTCATAAAAGGTGTCTTTTATCTTATTTTCTAAAACGACATTTATTATTTNATTAACCCACATTAACTTCCCACCGCTGTGTTTAGACAAGAAAATCACGCCTTATCAATATGGTAACAAACATTAAAAATCTATTTTTCCTTCTAACGACTTTAGAAAAACTTTCCGTGCCGCAGTTTCATCAAATTTTATTGGATTTGATGATGCGGTTGGATCTGCTGCAGAGAGAGTTCCGATACGATCGAGCTTAGAATCGTCTATNTCCATCTCCGATANTGTGTGGGGTATGCCGAAAAAGTCACGTGTCTCTAATATCCAATCGCATACTGCTAGATATCCTGAACGTTTTAAGCCCAGATAATCTGACACTCTAATCATTTTTTTTTCAATTGCGGAACGATTAAAATCCATAATATATGGGAAAAATACAGCATTGGTTAAACCATGATGCGTATTATAAAGTCCACCGACAGAATGACTAAGTGAGTGAATGCCCCCCAATCCTTTTTGAAAGGCTGTCGACCCCATTGATGCCGCTGCTAGCATATAACCTCGTGCCTCCAAGTCACTCCCGTCTGCATAAGCAAGAGGCAGATATTCCTTAACTAATCTCATCCCTTCTAGCGCAATGCCATCGGCCATTGGATGGATCCCTGGTGCACACAAAGCTTCAAAACAATGGCTCAGTGCATCGATACCCGTCCATGCTGTGAGATTTTTAGGAAGACCCGCGCTTAGCTCAGGATCTGAAATTACGATAGCTGGCATCATTTTAGGATGAGCAAAAATCCGTTTTGCATTAGCTTCCTCTTCTGTAATTAGCCCAGCACGTCCTGTTTCAGAACCAGTTCCAGCGGTAGTCGGCACAGCAATAATCGGTGCGATTTTGTCAGGATTTATTCTTGTGTCACCATCAGCCTTGACGTGGAGATCAAAAAGCTCACTATTTTGGCCTTGATACATGGCGATTACTTTTCCCGCGTCCATTGCCGAGCCGCCGCCAACNGCAATNACACCATCATGTGAACCATCACGATATACATGNGCGCCATCGATTATGTTTTTCCCAACNGGGTTTCCTTGTACTTCCGAAAACAGGCTNANATNTAANCCATTTTTCTTAATAGATGAAATGACATTCAGCACTACCTGCGAATTTACCAAACCAATGTCGGTAACTATGAGGGGACGGCTTATATTCAAATCAGAGCAAGCCGAAGAAATTTCAGAAATGCGGCCAACCCCAAAGCGCACTTGTGTTGGATAGTTCCAGTTTGCAAA
>PCAV01000040.1 GCA_002730675.1 Rhodospirillaceae bacterium
ATTGGTTTAGAAAAGTATGGGCCTCTCAAAATGCTTATAAGGACGCTTGGTCTCAAGCACATCGTTATCGTTAAAAATAACGTCATAGCGTAAGGAAAAGGCGTTAGTTCCTTTTTTGGAGCTAACGCTTTTTTTACAAACTCTTACAAACTTCGTAGAATTTCCGCATTTCTTCTATTTGCTGGTCTGTATCTCCCGCCCCTTGGCCAGAAGTGTAGAATGTTAAATGGTCTGCGCCCATTGTCAGCCATTTTTTTGCGGTTGACACCCAGTTGTCGGGGTGACCGTCACCAAAACGTATCCACGCCTCTATTCCAAAAGTTTTGGGATCTCGACCCTCGTCCAAAAGAAATTTATAAAGCTTATCTAGCGCTTTACCACTATTAGTTCCAGGATTACCCAACGGGATCCAGCCGCTGCCATAAGTCGCGGCACGCTTCAATGCAGCATCGGCTTGACCGCCAAACCATATTGGTATGGGTTTTTGTTTCGGAAGCGGGTTTATACCGGCGTTTCGAACTGTATCGAACTTTCCGGAAAAATTTACTGTCCTTTGCGTCCAAAGATTATTCATCAATTGAACTTGTTCATTCTGTTTTTGGCCGCGCGTCTTCCAGTTCTCACCTAGTGCCTCATATTCAACTGAGTTCCAACCAACTCCAATTCCTAGTCTTAAGCGGCCGTTGCTTAAAACATCCAGTTGCGCCGCCTGTTTTGCTACAAGCGCTGTTTGTCGTTGTGGCAGGATCAAGACGCCGCTGACAAGACCAACACGGTTGGTGATTGCTGCCATAAAGGATAGAGTGCAAAAGGTTTCATGGAAACAGTCGTCAACGTCGTAAGGTCCGTCGAAGTTTTCATGCTGTTCTCTATCAGCTCCGAGAACGTGATCCGACACTTCTATGTAGTCAAAACCTATTTCCTCAGCCGCTAGCGTCCACGCTCGAATTTGGTGAGGGTCGCTGGGCGTATCTCGCGTAGGAAAAAACGCGCCAATTTTAATAGACATAATGAACCCGCTCCCTGTGACTTTACAAGGCTAAATTAATTATTTCGTCTGAGGGCAGCATCAGCTCCGGCAAGTCGCCCTGTTACGGCTCCGCGCATGACCGACGTTGCTCCAGTATACGTTCTATAATAGATCCCAGCAACCTCTCCTGCCGCATATAACCCCGGGATTATATCGCCTTCGGTATTTATGACGCGGGCGTTTTCATCAATTTTAAGGCCGCCAAAGGTGAAGCAATTTGAACAAATAATAGGCCAAGCACGAAACGGCGGTGTAGAAATTGGTCGGGACCAGTGTGACTTATTGATTGTTAATCCCTCCGTGCGTAAGCCATCTGGGATAAGTGGATCAAAATCAGTGTTTACTTCGGGGCATGCGTTATTGAAATCGGTAACCGTATTCAAAAATTCGGCAGAATCTATCTTCATCTGTTCTGCGAGACCTTCAAGTGTATTCGATTCCAACGGCGGGACGCGCGTTCTAACAGTTGCATTCCAATTATGAACGTCATCTAATTTCTTATCGAAAACGGCATACGCCAATCCATTGCGTTGCTGCATAATTATGCGAGTTACAGCTTCATAGGTCGAGTCTACAAGAGCTGGCGCCTCATCTGTAAACCTTAACCCGCTGTCATTAATGAGAAGGCCGTAGGAATAGTTTAGAACAACAGGCTCCCAATCTTTAGATCGTGGGTCAACCGGCTGCGCGTGAAAACTACCATAATCTCCACATGGCGCAGCACCTATATCCAACGCCATTTTTATTCCTTCTCCACGGTTGTAGTGACCGCCCCGTGAGACAGGCCTAATAAACTGTGCTTGGGCTCCCACATAGTGACTTAACATTTCCGGATTACCTTCAAACCCTCCACAAGCAAGGATAATATTATTTGCTTTGAGCATTAGAGGTGCGTTATTTTTTGATATTGCTTTTATGCCGGTCACAGAACCAAATTCATCTTGTATGAGTGCCCTTGCGGCTGTCTCGTAAAACCAAGTTATTTCCTCTTCTTCGTCTGCATATTTTCCTAGCGCATCAACAAGTGCTAGGCCACCGCCAATAGGTCCCATTCTTGTAGTAGATTGACTCAGAAAATAAAGTGGTAAAAAATCAAACTTTACCCCAAATGTTTTTAGCCATTGTAAAGCTTTTGGAGCTTCTTCGGCTATAGTTGCGATTAAATTTGGGTCAACCACTCCCAACGATCTAAGGACTGCGGGTTGGTTTTCTTTGTCTCTAACCAGATCTTCTAAAATCGAAAGGTCTGGCCATCCACCTGAGTTTTCCGCAAAACGATCTTCAAAATCGTCCGATACTTCATTTTCACTTTTCATGCGCCAGAAGCTCTCGGTATAACGCGTATTTCCCCCTCTTTCATCAGGTGGAGCTCTTTCAACGATTGCTACTTTATCGCCGTTTTGTTGAGCCGTAATGGCGGCGGATAAACCTGCGATCCCTGATCCAACTACGATCGTATCAAAGCTGTTTTGTGTGCTGATATTATGAGACATTTAAAACCTTCTGGATTTTCGTTGATTTAGATTATTGTATTAAATTCTACTCGCAGTATCTAGGATATATGCTCAGAACATGTTTTTTGTATCAACTTATTTTGAAATAATTAGCCATTTGTTTACACTAAGAATTCTAAATAAGTAGACAATCAGGTATTTTAGAAGGATTTATCCCCCTGTGATAATTTTTGGATGACTTAACGTGAATATAAAAAACATTATTTCGAGGCGTAGTTTTATTTTTTGTCCTGGACTTCGTCCAGATATGTTTCCCAAGGCGGTTAATTCGGGCACAGATATTGTGTGCATAGAATTAGAGGATGGAATTGCCCCAAAAGATAAAGATCAAGCCCGTAAACTAACGCTTGATCTTTTTTCGTCACCTCTCGATGGTAAGGGCGCGGAATTGATTGTGCGAATAAATTCAGTTCGAGATAAATTTGGTCTAGCTGATGTTCAGGCCATCCTTAAAACATCGTCTCCTCCGCCAGCTATTATGCTGCCAAAGGTTAAAACGCCTGATGAGGTGAAGTGGGTGGACGAGCTTTTTTCGGAAAGAGGACATGACACTAGGCTCCATGTTATTATAGAGACAAATGCTGGATTAGAGGCTGTCTATGATATAGCAAAATCGAGTAGTCGAGTAGATGCTCTATTTTTTGGGGGCGTGGATATGGCGGCCGAGTTGCGGTGCAAAAATTCATGGGAACCTTTGCTATACGCCCGAAGTCGGGTGGCTCACGCAGCAGCTGGTGCTGATTTAGATGTTATCGACGTACCTTACTTGGATCTAGAAGATCTTTCAGGAATGATAAAAGAAGCCGAATTAGTTCGAGATTTGGGATTTTCAGGAAAGGGCTGCATACATCCAAAACAAATTACTAGTATTAACGAAGTTTTTACCCCAGACGATGAAACGGTAGCTAATGCAAAAAAAATCATTGCAGCTTTTAAAAAAGCTGAAACAGGATTGGTTGTTATTGATGGGAAGTTAATCGAAAAGCCCGTGTTACGTCACATGGAGAGAATCGTCGCTATAGCAAGCCGTGTTTCTGAAAAAAGATGACTTCTTTTGAGCATTTGCGGCCGTATAGGGTATTTAACCAACCCGCGCTAACCAAAAAAAGAAATATTTATCATCTCGCAAACTCGGTGACCCGACAGAACGATGGGTTGGATGGTCGCGACACACTCAAAGCTATTGTCGTGGGCAAACGGTTCAAAATACTAGCGAAAAGGAGTAATGAACCAGCAAGGTGGTATAGCGTTCGTATTCTACCAAATATCATAAGTGATTTGGAAGCAGGATTTCTAAATCTAAACGATAACTTAGCTGAACAATTACTCGGCCTACGTTTAAATGCTCTGCATTCTTTAAAGAAAAACGATTTTGGGTTCGATCGTATATTCATTTCTCCATCGAAATAATAGTGGTTGGGCTAATCAACGTAAAACCGACGCTATTAGATGTGTGTTATAGGGTATCTTGGAAAATTGTTGAACTTCAGATTGCTTTAATTTCACGATAACCCCATTTGCGGATTTGATTGTTGTTGTGGCTTTATTAAAAAGGGTGATAGATCGTAATTTCTCCCCGCTTAAAATATCTCTGCGCGATTTGTACGAATGCGAAACTTCGAATTTATCATTTGGACTAGTGTTGCAAAGCATATCAACCTCCATAGCAACTGATACGGCTGTATGACATATCAACGCATTCCATATCAGCGCAATTTTTCTAAAGCTGATATGCGTTTTTTGCATAATGGGGAAATCATTATTTATTGCTTAAAGAAAAATTAAAGTTGCTACCACTTTAACTGGACAAAAGCATCGGTCTGTTTATCTTTATAGGACGTTGTAAGCCAACTTTTAACGCTATTAGATTAGCACTGGATGTCTATTATGAAAAAGCTGGTTTTTATTTTTGGAGTTCTGATAGCGATTTTAGCAGCCGCTGTTTGGGGCGCCAGCCAGATCTGGCTTAGCGGCGAGAATGTCGAGATAGGCTTTCATGGCAGTTTAGCTCTTGTTCTCGGAGCACTAGGTAGTCTTTTGGTTGGCGGGTTTTTAATGGCTCTTCTATTTTTTAGNTCTAAGTATGGTTACGATGAGCAAGTTTTCTCTGCTGATGACGATAAGCATTGGGATTGAGCGTGCAGGGGTGTCTTGATCTTATTTAAAATTGAAAAATTGATCGCATTGCTTCTAAGTCGTTGTCGATTTTCTTGACACTTTGGAAATTTGGAAAAGTTAAATGACCGAGTATTTACCGCCAACACTTGATTGGGTTAGGGAACAGGTGGAACTTTATGAAGGAAGTGAGGGCAAACAAGGAACGACACTCAGAGATACCGGCCTTCCGTGTATTATTATAACGCATAGAGGCGGAAAAACCGGAGCCATAAGAAAAATACCGGTAATGAAAGTAAAGGTCGGAGAGGGGTATGTTTTGATCGGATCATATGGTGGTCGACCCAAAAACCCAGTCTGGGTTTATAATTTGCGCTCACATCCCGACGTAGAGATTCGTGATCATGACGAAGTCATTAAGATGCGTGTTAGAGAAGTTGAAAGTGACGCTGAGCGTGAACGTCTTTGGAAGGCAAGTGTAGATGCGTACCCACCGTATGAGGAATATCAGAGTAAAACCTCAAGGAAGATCCCTGTTTTTATTGCCGAGCCATATTGATACTTGTCAGGCAGGACTACCTTAATGTTTTTGCAACTCCAATTAAGGTGCCGCTTATTTTTTGATAGTTGTGTTGTTTGCAAGCACGTTTTTGGAATATAGCTCATCAATATCGTCTTGCTTATAGCCAACTGCTAAAAGAATTTCCTCATTGTGTTCACCGACTGTTGGCGGTTGTCTTTTAAGGGACGGCCTATTACGAGCTTTCCCAAACTCCAGTGGCAAGTTTGGCAATCCAACAGTTTGCCCTGCTTCTTCACCAAAACGAGATACAAAAACATCAAGAAGTCCACCTGTTGCCAGTAGATGTGGATCATCAAATAAGTCTCCTGGCTGTCCCACTCGAGCCCATGATATTTTGCAAGTTTCGGCTTTAAATTCTATTTCTTTGCGATTGTGTCTTTGTAAATTTTTGCGTACGGCAGGAAGCAGCCACTCTCTCTCTTCTACTCTTTTTGGGTTTGTTGATAAACGAGGATCATTACGTAGATCTGTTAGATCGAACTCTGTTACAAATCTCTCCCATTGTTGATCGGAAGTAACGCCAATAAATAGTTCTTCATCGTCTTTTGTTTGAAAAACATCATAAATTGCCCAAGCTCGTCCTCGTGCTGGCATTGGACGAGCATCAGAACCAGTCGCCGCCATGCCGGCCATGTGGGTCCCCATTAGGAAAACAGCGCTCTCAAAGAGCGAGCTTGACACTCTTTGACCCTTGCCACTGTTTTCTCTCTCTTGGATAGCGGCCTGAATGCCGATCACTCCAAACATCGCACCCATAATATCGATCACAGAAGCACCAGCTCTCAATGGTTGACCTGGTGGTCCTGTCATCCAAGCCAATCCAGATTGAAATTGCACCACTTCGTCTAAGGCGGGTCTATTTTCATATGGGCCAGCTAAATAGCCTTTTAATGCAAGATAGATTAACCTCGGATTAATATGCGATAACTCCTCAAATCCACAGCCAAGTCTTTCCATTGTTCCGGGCGCGAAGTTTTCAAGAATGACGTCTGTATCTGCGACCAATTTGTGTACGACTTTACGTCCCTCCGGGGATTTTAAGTCAACCGCCAATCCGCGCTTATTTCTATTTAATCCAGAAAAAAAACCAGCGCCAAAGCCTCCTAAACGGCGGGTTTTATCGCCATTGGGAGCTGGTTCAACCTTGATAACATCTGCTCCTAATTCTGCTAAGATTAAGCCTGCGGTTGGACCCATAACGGTTTGAGTGAATTCCAGAACCTTTATGCCATTTAGGTGCTTTAGTGTCATTATTGAAGGCGTTCGCGCCGAAAGGCATCGAGGCTCCCTGCATGGATAAGTTCTCCAGGTAATTGATGACCAACAATATCTTCGGCCAATCTGCCGACGTCAATTAATTGGTCTAAATCCACGCCGGTTGCAATTCCTAATTCTTCGCACAGTAATACGAGCTCTTCTGTACAAATGTTTCCAGCAGCTTTTGGTTGGCCGGCAAATGGACAGCCGCCAAGACCACCAACCGTCGAGTCAAACTGTCTTATGCCCATCTTCAAAGCGGAGTAAGCATTTGCTATAGCAAGCCCTCTCGTGTCGTGAAGATGAAGAGAAATATTCATATCAGGCCAAACATTTCTTACTTCACCAACAACTCTTTCTATCCGGTGCGGCGCCGCCCAACCCATGGTATCAGCTAACGAAAAAAGTGTTATTTCAGCACCCGTTTGGGCTGCAATTTGCATGCCGTCTTCGAGTGTTTTAATAACTGTCTCGGGGCTTATGTCACCTTGGTAGTTACATCCGAATGCGGCCATCACACCAATTCGATTAACAGGAATGCCAAGTTCAAGATGAGAGATGACATGCCTTTCCATTGCCGCCATGTTTTCGGCGTGACTTCGGTTCAGGTTCTTTTTGGTGAAACCTTCAGATGCCGTGAGAGAAATCGAGCCAGAGATTGTAAGTTTGTCCTTAAATGCCAATGCCCGATCAAGCCCATTCCCATTAAAATAAAGGCCGGTGTACTCCACACCTTCATGTGCATTGAAGCTTTCTACAACCTTTTCAGCGTCTGCCCAACCAGGGACCAACCTAGGGTTTACGAAAGAACATGCCTGTATATGTTTGAGACCTGTTTTGGAAAGTGCGTCTATTAATTTGACCTTGTCCACTGTTGAAATTGGACCGGGTTCTATTTGAAACCCCTCTCGTGGGCCTTCTTCGTGAATTTCTACCGTGCTGGGAAAATCAGACATCTTTCCGATCCTTTTTTTAATAACCAAACGTGTTAGGCGATGTTAGTAGCCCAGTTATATCAACGTCGATTATGAATTTCTCTCAAGTGGTTGTCCAGCTTTGACATTAAGATAGAGCGCATTGTCATGAAGAAATTAAGATATTTGGTAAGGAGGTTTGCGAGCTAACTGTAATAGATGTTTAATCTACATATTGAGTTTCATCAATTTGGTTAAAATGAGTCATCAACTTTATAAATTTTTAAATATTGCCTCTTGTTAGGAGCTTTTGACGAGACGACCAGGTAAATTTAATGTTGATTGTCCCATGTGCCTAACAATCTTACCAGATAAGATAGTTGCATCGTATCCATCGATTGTCTGTACCATTCTACGGCCGCCAGCAGGTAAGTCATAACGAACTTCAGGATAGTTAATGCGCAACTGTTCATAATTTATGATATTAATATCGGCTTTTTTTCCAACCTTAAGGAGACCTCTATCGGTTAGGCCCAGCGCATTGGCATTATCAGACGTCAACCGTTTTATTGCCCATGGCACACTAAATTTTCGGCCTCGCGTTCGATCTCGCGTCCAATGAGTAAGCATATATGTTATGGCGCTTGCATCACTTAATATCCCAACGTGAGCTCCTCCGTCTCCCAAACCTATAATGGTGCCAGGGTTTTCGAGCATATCGGAAACACTGTCAAGATTACCGTATGAGTAGTTGGATAACGGGCGATAGAGGATGCCTTTGCCCTCATCCTTCAAAAGGAAATCATACGCTAGTTCCTCTGGAGAAACACCCTTGGCAGATGCCTGTGATGCAATGGAATATTCAGGTGGCGGTTCGTAATCAGGTGGGTCATTTAACGGGAAAATACTGGCCCAATTTAATATTCGCGATCGCATTACATGTTCCTCTTGAGGCTCAGTAAGCATTCTCTTGCGAAACGATGGACATTTCAAATGGCGCATTTTTTGATCTTGGGTCAGTTTTTCTATACTTTTCCATGCCTCACAGGCCATAAATGGATTAAGTGAAAGCTCGAAGCTTAGCATCACGCCTGTTGGCCGTGTAAGTACTTGCCCAAAGATATTTCTTCCATCTTTATGCGCCCGCGAAATATCTTTCATCGTTTCACGCCATAATTCCGGTCTATCATTTCGTTGTAAAATTGTTATAGTCATTGGACGGCCTGATGCATCAACCATGTTGTTAAGTAACAACATCTCTTGTTGAGGATTGTCAAAATCTGAGATTACCTGCAGCCAACCTTTCCCGGTTTTACCTACGGCGCGACTTATTTCTATAAGCTCTTCTTCCGGTGCGCCTAGTGTTGGCGTGTACTCGCCTGCAACAGTTCTGTGGTTAATCGTTCGGCTGGTTGAAAAGCCAAAAGCTCCTGATTGGATTGCATTTGCGGCCAGATGAGCCATATCCTCTCGATCTTTTGAAGTTGCCGCATCACGATTAACCCCTCGATCCCCCATGACATAGACACGTAAAGCAGCATGTGGCACCTGCGTTAAAATATCTAAATCATAATTTTTTGCGTTTATGGTGTCTAAATATTCATCAAAAGTTTCCCATGTCCATGGAAGCCCCTCTGTTAAGACAGGTTCTGGAATGTCTTCAACGCCTTCCATAAGCTCGACGAGTTGGTTTCGCTGGTTAGGTTTACATGGTGCAAATCCGACACCACAATTTCCGATCATAGCAGTCGTTACTCCGTTCCAAGACGAAGGATCAATTCTATTGGCCCAGGTGACTTGGGCGTCATAATGGGTATGTATATCTATAAAGCCAGGAGTAACAAGACGGTCTAAAGCATCTATTTCTTCTTTGCCTTGAGAAATGAAGCCGCCAATTTGGGTGATTAAACCATCAGTTACCGCTAGGTCTGACACGAAGGTTTTACCGCCAGATCCGTCAACAATCTGTCCATTTCTAATCACAATATCAGGCTTTGGATCCATGGCTATTCCAATTAAAATTTATAGTTGAGGGTGAATTTACTTTAAAACAGGAACTGAAGCTTTTAAAGCGCCTTCTACTTTCTTTCTACAAAACAAGAGATTGGAGGACATTTAGCTAAGATACACTGGATTAATTCATTAAAGTTGCATCTAAAAATCATATTTGGGTGTGCAGTAGCAGCCCAGACCCCGTTATACTGTGACAAAGTTGGGTCAAAATATGTTTTAAGCTTGATGTCCTAGAGGTGAAGCCCCACCAATTGCAAAACCATTACGGTTTTCAACGTGGGTTTTGCCATAGTTAGATTTGCGTTTAAAACGATAGAGGTTG
>PCAV01000041.1 GCA_002730675.1 Rhodospirillaceae bacterium
GGAGCAGGTACCAATATTCAGGAGGGGGCTGTTTTGCATGCTGATCCAGACTTTCCTCTTAAGGTTGGCAAGAAAGTAACCATAGGGCACCAAGCAATGTTGCATGGTTGTACAATTGAAGATGGTGCGTTGATAGGCATTCAGGCGATTGTTTTAAATGGCGCTGTTATCGGAAAAAATTGTCTGGTTGGCGCCGGAGCACTGGTCACGGAAGGAAAGGTTTTTCCTGATAATTCTCTCATTCTTGGTTCCCCCGCAAAAGTAGTTCGCAAAGTATCAGAAGATCAATTGCGAATTATGCAACGAGACACATGGGATTATGTGTTGCGTGGACGCCGATACAAAAAGACGCAAAAAAGAATTGGATAGACGCGTCTTAATAAGGGATACTTGATAGAATTGATTGATCTGTAATTTAAGGGATATGAGCCGATGGACGAGAGTAGAATTCCAATATTAATTGGTAGCGGGCAAGTAACACAACGGGAAAGAGATCCGGCTCTTGGTCTGTCTCCGATCGATCTGACGGCTGCGGCAGTTCAAAAAGCAGCGGATGACAGCGGGGCCGGTTCGTCATTATTACAGTCACTGGATACCATAGTGCTATTGCGCTCTTTTTCTGATACTAGCTGGCGGTTTACGTGTCCATTTGGGACCTATTCAAATCCACCAAAATCTTTAGCCAATCGTGTTGGAGCTGATAACGCTCAGCGCCTGGTTTATACACACCCGGGTGGAAATATGCCGCAATGGTGTGTGAATAGAATGTTCGAAATGATTACCAAGGGCGAACTAGAAGCAGCTGTAATTGCTGGTGGAGAAGCTTTAGCGACCCAAAAAGGAGCACAACGCGCAGGCCTACAATTGGATTGGAGTGAGGATCCCGGAGGGAGTTTTGATATTTGGGGCGTAGAAACCCGAGGTTGGTCCGATATGGAGGATCGCCATAAAATGGCAGGTGCAATATTCGCATATCCTATGATAGAAAATGCTATTCGAGGCAACAGAGGCAGGACTATTGAACAACATGGTCTTGCGATGGGAAAACTTTTTTCTAGATTTGCAAAAGTGGCTGAGAATAATCCACTTGCGGACCGTCGCCAGGGTTTTACGGCTGAGCAGATAGCTTCTGTAAATCCTGATAATCCATATATTGGTTTTCCTTACACGAAATTGATGAATTCAAACGCCTTTATTGATCAGGCGGCGGCTATAGTATTAACGTCTGCAAAGAAAGCTAGAGAACTGGGCGTTCCCGAAGAAAAATGGGTTTATTTACATGGCTGTGCGGATGCTTATGATCATTGGTTCCTAAGCGATCGGATTAATTTTTATTCTTCGCCGGCCATGTCAAAGGTAGCGAGAGAAGCGTTTGAAATGGCTGAATGTTCGCTCGATGACATAGGCGCGCTAGATTTATACAGCTGCTTTCCATCGGCTGTACAAATAGCATGCGACGAAATGGGAATTGACCCAGATGATAAAAGAGGACTTACCGTAACCGGCGGGTTGCCCTATTTTGGAGGGCCTGGAAATAACTATGTCACGCACTCTATTGCTGAAATGATGAATACAGTTAGAAGTAATCCTGGGAGTAAGGGCTTAGTTACTGCCAATGGGAATTACGTGACTAAACAATCTGCAGGCATTTACTCTACCGAACGCCCTAATAAACCATTCAAGCCAAAAGATCCTAAAATCTATCAGGCAGAAATAGATGCTGAACGCGGTCCAGCTGTAACAGAAGTTGCAAATGGAAAGGCCGTTGTCGAGACTTACACGGTTATGCATGATCGGAAAGGCCCATCATTCGGAATATTATTTGGCAGACTATCCGATAACTCTCGTTTTATTGCCAACACGCCGGCTGACTTAAGCCTCTTGGCAGATATGACAATTAACGACTACCTAGGAGCTTCGGGAATGGTGTCTAGCTCGGATGGTATCAACGTTTTTAAGCCTGACTAGAAACCGGTCATGGTAGGCAAGCAATCGAATGACTTTGAATGTCTATCGATAGGTGATCTGGAAAATGGACTAGATAAGCGTATCTTCACTTCTTCTGAGCTCGTAACCTATTTCACAGACAAAATTGCTCGGGAAGATAAAGACTTCAATTCCATAGCTTTTATCAACCCCGACGCGGCAGTTATTGCACAAAAAATGGATGATGAAAGGGCCGCCGGGCATCTTAGGAGCGTATTACATGGCATCCCAATAGTTATAAAGGATAATATTGACACAGCAGATAAAATGATGACCACCGCCGGTTCCCTGGCGCTAGACGGAGCTCGAGTTCAACGTGATGCACATTTAGTTTCAAGGTTGAGGGAGGGTGGTGCGATTATTTTGGCAAAAACTAACTTGAGTGAGTGGGCTAACTTTAGGTCCACCAAATCATGCACTGGCTGGTCAAGTCGGGGAGGTCAGGTCCGGAATGCGTATGCTATAGATCGGACCCCTGGTGGTTCTAGTTCGGGGTCTGCTGTTGCTGTGGCTAGAAGTTTTTGCGCTGGCGCAATAGGTACGGAGACTGATGGATCCATTGTTGTGCCTGCTGCGATGAATTCGCTTGTGGGTATAAAGCCGACAGTCGGAATGGTCAGTCGGACTGGAGTTGTTCCTATATCATTTAGCCAGGATACTGCTGGTCCTATAGCTAAAACTGTAAGCGACGCTTCGACGATCTTATCCGTTCTTATGGGGCATGACCCCGCTGATAGTTCTTCGAAGGATTTGAAACAGGGTTTTTCAAGGAAATTAACACAAGGTTTCAACAGGAATGCACTGAAGGGGAAAAGGATCGGCGTGGTGAGAAACTATTCTGGTTTTCAAGATGCCGTCGATAAGAAATTTGATCAGGCGTTATGTTTGATGAAAGAAGATGGCGCGGAAATTGTAGATGATATTTCTTTACCCGACCAACAGACTATCAGGCGGCATGAGATAAAAGTGATGCGAACTGAGTTTAAAGTAAGTTTAAATGCTTACTTGGCAGGTTCAACGAACCAAAATGGTATTCATTCTTTATTAGACCTTATTAACTTTAACGAGCAAAACGCCAAAAATGTAATGCCCTATTTCCAGCAGGAACAATTTATAGCGGCGGAAGCAACTAATGGTCTGGATGATCCAGATTATATTGCAGCACTTAAAGAATGCCGGCGACTCACCAGGGAAGAAGGTATCGACAAGGCTTTATTAGATCATTCATGTTGCGCGCTTGTTGCTCCTACAACTTCAACACCGTGGGCAATAGATTTTTTAAATGGGGATAATAGGCTTGGGGGGAGTTCGTGTTTGGCGGCTGTTTCTGGATACCCCAGTGTCACAGTCCCGATGGGGTATGTGTCCGGTTTACCAACTGGTTTATCTTTTATTGGAAGGGCTTGGGACGATTACTTTATTATTGATTTGGCTTATGCTTTTGAACAAATCTCAATGGTACGTTGTCCGGCCGGCAACCCTGAAAGGTTTTTAAACTGAAGCCAAAGGTCCTTATTAAGCTGTTTTATTACACTTAGAAAGAAAATGTGTGCAACTAAGGAGTTCTTGGTTCAAACTGTTATCATTATAATATTCAATTTGGAAAAAAATATGTTAGCTGAAATAGTAAAAGAGCTCGCGCCAACTGGGGTATTACGAGCAGCCATTAATATGTCCAATTTTCTTTTGGTTACAGGTAAAACTGATGATGGGGATCCGGTGGGTGTTTCCCCTGATATGGCAGGTGAACTGGCAAAACGCTTAGGTGTAGGCCTAGAACTTCTTAAATATAAGACACCAGGTGAGGTTGCAGACGATGCTGGAAAAGGAATTTGGGACATCGGTAATATAGGAGCCGAGCCACAAAGGGCAGAAAAAATTGATTTTACAGCTGCATATTGTGAAATCCAGGCAACGTATATGGTGCCGCCAGATTCAAAACTAACGAAACTGGAGGATGTTGATAAAGCTGGTATTAGAATAGCTGTATCAGCAAGAAGTGCATACGATCTGTGGTTAGAAAGAAATATAAAAAATGCTGAACTTATTCGGGTTGAAGGGATAGATGCCTCCTTTGATATATTTATGGAAAAACGATTAGAGGCACTTGCAGGTTTGAGACCTCGTTTGATTACTGATGTCGAGCGAGTTCCAGGAGCAAAAATCCTCGATGGCCAGTTTACAGCAGTGCAGCAAGCCATGGGGTGCACACGTGGAAAGGAAAAGGCTGCTTCATATCTAAAGACGTTTGTTGAGGAAATGAAAGCATCGGGTTTTGTTGAAAAAGCGATTGAAAAGCATAACGTCGTTGGACGGCTCTCCGTTGCAGCGTTAACTTGAAGCAAAAAAATAAAGTTGAAAGATATTAAAAATGACTGACATAACAAACCTTTCAACAGTAAATGTTGCAATATCAAACTATATTGCTGTTGTTACTATGAACAATCCTCCTGTCAACGCACAAAACCGTCAATTTCATGACGATTTGACATTAGCCTTCGACGTTCTAAGCGATAGGGATGATGTGAGATCCATCGTCCTTACTGGTGCAGGAAAATGTTTCTCCGCCGGGGCTGATATTAAAGGACGTGCGTCACAAAAACCTATCCTAGGAGATCATTGGGGGCATAGTCGACGAGTGAGAGAGTGTTTTTATTCTATCATGGAGTGCAGGAAACCGGTGATTGCAGCCATCAATGGGGCTGCTTTAGGAGCCGGTTTGGCTGTGGCGGCTTCTGCTGACATACTTATCGCCTCGGAAAGTGCTAGCATCGGGTTACCAGAAATAAATGTTGGTTTGTTGGGTGGCGGGCGTCACGCAATGAGATTGTTTGGTCATTCAAAGACACGGCGACTCATGCTAACTGGACAACGCTTGTCAGGAGCGGAACTCCATAGACTTGGCGTTGTGGAGGAATGCGTGCCCGATAGTGATTTGATGAGGGCAGCTTTGGCAATTGCGGAAGAACTTGCATCTAAAAGTCCGGTAGCGATGTCATTAGCAAAAGAAACATTGAACGCCATAGAAGAAATGGCACTGCGGGATGGATATCGCTACGAACAAAATAAGACCGGTGAACTCTCCAGAACTGAAGACAGTCGGGAAGCTATGAAGGCATTTTCAGAAAAAAGAACTCCTGTTTTCAAGGGCCGATAGAGTTAACAGCACTTTTGATTAGGCAAGACAGTGTTTGTCGTAAACTTAACCCTTAGTTAACGAAGATCTTCTGTATATCGCTATCTAGTATATTTTAAATTTTTCCGCTCTTTTCTTATTTCGAAGTTGCTCCACCGTCTACCACGACCTCCGAGCCAGTAACGAATGAAGATTCGTCTGATGCTAGAAATAAAATTACGTTTGCAACTTCTTCTGCGGTGCCGAAGCGGCCCATAGGTATTCGTTCATAAAGCCGGTCTCTTAATTGGTCAGGTGGAACCGCAGTGTGTCCCATCTCGGTATCTATTGGTCCGGGATGGACGGAGTTACAGCGAATTCCGTCTTTTGCATATTTGCTTGCTATCGATTTAGTCATAAGACGCAAAGCACCTTTGGATGCGCCATAATGTACTGCAAATGAACCGCGGAGTCCGGCCGTCGAAGAGAGATTTACTATGGATGCATTCCCGCTTGCTTTGAGTGCATCGAGTGCAAGCTTTATTCCGATAAAAGGGCCTTTAGTATTAACCGCCAGCATTTTATCGAATTGTTCTTCGGTTGTTTCTTCAATCGATCTACGTTCATAAATCCCCGCATTATTAATGAGAATGTCAATCTTACCGGTCTCATCGACTATCTTATTTATTAGAATTTCCCACGAAGTTAAACTCGTCACGTCCAAGGTTTCATGAAATATATTTCCTTTGTCATTAGCGAGATTATCAGACAATTCGTTTGTCTTGTCCGTTAAAATGTCGCCCGACCATACTTTTGCTCCTTCGCTTGCAAAACGTCTTACGACGGCGGCACCTATACCTTTATTCCCTCCGGTGACTAGTGCCACTTTTCCTTTCAGACGCATTACGATTACCGTCTCATGGCTCTACATGGGGGCGATTATCAATTTTCATACCTAGAAAGTCAGCCTGTCGTTTTTCAAAATCCGCATGTGATTGCTTATAAGCTTGTCCTCTAATGCCCCCTCTTACGGTTGATGGCTCAATGGAACGATAAAAAGCTTTCCAGCTTTCTGGCATTTTAACGGAATCTGGCGGTGCTAGCCAAAGCCTGAAGAGACACCGTTTTTCTTCGGGAGCATCAAAGTCCTCATAATGGGTTCGCGAATGAAACATGGTGTAATTATTCAAAATTTGCATATCGCCGGGCTCGAGATACATCGTATACATTAATTCTGGGCGCATAATTATTTCGTCCAATACCTCCATTGTCTTTTTCTGTGCTTCAGTGAGCTTTGGGACGCCGTCCAGCTTTTGAGCGGACTGCACTCTATTTCGGTTCCATTTACAGAAAAGGTGATCGCCTTCGTGTTCGAATAGGGGCTGGCCATAATAAGGTGCTTCATCGTCCGCTTGTTCATTCTGCCGGCTAAAGTAAAAATTCTCTTCCGTTGTGTCGGCGAGGTCAGGATTCTCTTTTAGGAAAAAGTTATTGGCGGTTACACCGCTGGAAATCATACTCTGGCCTCCTGATTTCGCCTTGTTAAAGCAAATCAGCGTTGTGAGGTCGGCACCATCTACATGAAAATCAAGTTTTGCATTTGATGAATATCCTCTGCCGTTAGACGCACGATAGTTAGTTCCTACATCTCTCACGGCAGCAACATATTGACTGGCCAGGCCTTGTGGTCTGGCGACGCCAGCGTTCAATCCAATTACCCAATTCATTAGTAAGAACTCATCNTCACTNAGNGTTTCGCGTGGNAGGCCCCGTACCAANGACAAGCCTCTTCCATGATGGGCTTCTCGAAATGCTTTTTCAAGCGTGGCCCAAACTCCACTTAAATCAAATTCAGCNGCGGAATAATCAAAAAGTGGGCGGCCAGGTTCATAATTTTTCTTAATTGTGTCGCTCAGTTGCTGTTTCTGTCGATCATTAATTTCATATACCCAGCTGGTGTCTGTTTTAAGATCNTTGGTTTCCCAGTTGGCGGGACCTGTTTTTATTTTCATAACTTACTTGCCTTTNATTAAAAAATTACGCTTTTCTNAGAGCTTTTTTGAACATTTCAGCCTCTTCAGAATTCATNTTATAGACGTGATCTGNATCTGGAAAGCTTCCGGATCTGACCTCTTCCGCATAATCAGACATTGCTCGCATAGCTACTTCGCCCACATTACCATACCTCTTTGCAAATTTGGGTTTAAAACTATCGAAAGAACCAATTAGATCTGCGCCGTTTAGAAGTTGACCGCAGCTTGCTCCACCGGCTCCAATTGAGAATGTAAATATGCTTACTGTTTGTTCGACAGCTTCTCCAACTTCAGGTGGCACTGCCTCAACTTCCATGCCAATTGCTCCAGCCTCTTCAATAGCCCGAGCATTATCTACGATCTTTAAGGCTTCGTCCGCCGTCCGACCTTGAAGTTTAAAGCCACCATAAGAATTTACAAAGTGGGGGCACATTCCAACATGGCTCATGACTGGAATGCCAGCGTCTGCAATCGCTTTAATTATCTCAAATTTTTCTCTCCCNCCTTGCATTTTTACTATTTCAGCACCTCCCTCCTTCATCATTCTCAGGGCNTTCTGCACGGCTATTTCGGGCGTGGCATAGGAACCAAATGGCATGGCAGTTATTGTAAGAGTATTGGGCGCGCCTCTTCGCACAGCTTTTGTATGTTCTATCATAGTGTCCACAGTCATTGGCAGCGTTGTCGAGTGGCCGTATAAAGTCATCCCCAAAGAGTCACCAATTCCAATAAAATCTATCCCAGAACGNTCTGCCCATTGCGCCATCAAAAAATCNGCAGCAGCGACCATTACTACGCGTTCGCCATTTTGTTTTTTCTTGATTAGGTCGGGTACAGTCAATTTTGTNTTTGTTTCTGTCATTATTAGTCTCGCAATTATCCCGTCTAAATAAAACCATTTAGCTACTCTGCTGCAAGTAANTCATCCAAATCAATTTCTTTCTCTTCNGCTGTAGCTGCACCTATCCAAGCATGCTCAGACACGTCAAAAACAACGCCATCTGGCCCGCTGAATTTAGTCTCATAAAATTGTTCTGTTGAGTTTGGATCTTGTTTCAGAATGCATGGAGATCCCATTTTATCGAGTTTATGGAGCGTCTCGTCCAAATCTTCAACTAGAACCCCAAAATGATGAATGCCTGTATAGTCAAGCCCTTTCCCTAATTGATCTACATTTTTGAACTTCAATACAGCAAGATTAAGAGTTCCGTCNCTNAAGTAAATTCCCCAGGCCAAGCCATTATCTGGATCGTCTGGATTACCAACCCGTCCAACTTCTTTGAAATCAAAAGCCTCTATATAAAAGGCTGCGGTTTTATCTGGATCATCGGTTGCTAGAGCTATATGTCTAAGTTTCGGCATGTCATCCCTCCAATTAGTGTATTTGTAGTTGGTTAGAATTAGTGGCCCGCAATTATTATTAACACTTATTGATCATTTATTGAGTTCTCGATATGCGAAAATATTAACGCTTAAGCGTTGCAAAATCTATTAACGAAGTGATTAAAATATAAGGATGGAATTTGGTCTTATGATCTAAATAAAGTCATCGGAATATTAGGGTGCAGCAATAGAAGAACACTTGTAACGTCACTAGGAGAATTAAAAGTATATGTCTTCGAAACCAACCGCNAATAAAAATAATGATACTGAACCATGGCAATGGGAAGATTNCACCTGGNAAAATCTTGTAAAAAAAGTCCGTGCTGGAAAATCATTGAAACCAAAAAGNTGGAAAAATAATGCCCGAGTTGCTGTAGCTTTGTCGTTTGACTCAGATCATGAAACAACAACTCTTCGATGGGGGGATGGTTCTCCAGGTAAGTTATCACAGGGCGAATATGGTTCACGTTCTGCAATGCCGAGGATAAGGCGTATATTACGCGAAAATAATGTATCGGCATCATTTTTTGTACCGGCAGTTGTGGCTAAACTACACCCAGATGAACAACGCAATTTGGTAGATGAGGGACATGAAATAGGTATCCACGGTTGGATACACGAGTTTANCAGTACGCTACGGGAAGCCGACGAACGAGAACTGATGTTGCGGGCTGCGGATGTTCTAGACGAAATAACAGGGATTAGGCCTGTGGGTATGAGGACACCGAGTTGGGATTTCTCTGAAAGTACACTCTCCATATGCAAGGAGATGGGTTTACTTTACGATTCTTCTTTAATGGCAGATGATGAGCCATATGAATTATTAGANGANGGTGAACCAACGGGTGTNATCGAATTGCCAGTTGAATGGATACGAGACGACGCGCCTTATTTGATGATGGACAGAGCGGCAGGNTTACGTCCATACACAAGTCCTAGTTCAGTGCTGGAAATATTTAAATCGGAGTTTGATGGTGCATTTAAAGANGGCGGATTATTTTTGTTAACGCTTCACCCTCACATAAGCGGGCATCGCTCCCGTATTGTTATCTTNGAAGAGTTAATTGACTATATAAAATCGTTTCCGGATGTGTGGTTCGCTACGCACGCGGAAATAGCTCAGTTTTGTAAAGAGCAGCTTTTACAAGATTGATCTAATCTATTTGGCCTTTAGAANAATGAAAAAAACTATGAATTGGGAAAAATAAATAATGGGTTTCCGAGTTGGTGTGGATATTGGAGGTACCTTCACAGATTTCTGTGTCTTTGATGAAAGTACCGGTGCTTTAAGTACTTTGAAAGTTTTATCACGGCCGGATAAGCCTGGTGCGGAGATAATGACCGGCTTAACCAAAATAGCAGAAGCTTATGATATTGAACCCTCGTCTATATCTTACTTTACCCATGGCACGACTGTTGGGNTAAATACCGTCATACAGAGGAAGGGTGTAAATCTTTGTCTTTTTACGACCGAAAACTTTGAGGATGTTCTTGAAGTTGCAAGATTAAGAATGCCAGACCCGTATGATTTGTTTAGCGCGCGTCCGGAACCCCTTGTTACACGCGATAAAGTTTTTGGGATTAAAGAGAGAATATTGTCAGATGGCAGCATCGATACTCCACTTGAGTTAGAAAGTGTAAGGACTGCTCTTAAANGCGCAAAAGAGGTAGGTGGTGATGCAATAGTTGTAGCGCTTATGCACGCGTATCGAAACCCTGAACATGAGCGATATGTAGCTGAAATAATAAGAAAAGAAGCACCCGAAATAAAAGTAATCTTAGCNAGTGATATTTGGCCAGTGGTAAGAGAATATGAGAGAACNATAACCGCTGTAGTTGCTGGCTATGTCCAGCCGCAGGTCGCTTATTATCTCTCCTCCCTACAGACAGTACTTGAGGACGCAGGGGTTAATGTTGAGCCTATGATTACAAAATCAAATGGCGGAGTAATGACGGCTGAGAGGGGTAAGACCGACTGTGCTCAGATGTTACTTTCGGGTACTGCATCTGGCGTGATGGGTGCTTCAAGTATCGCAATGCAAACNAAGGTTCCGATGGCTATGAGCCTTGATATAGGNGGGACTAGCGCAGATGTTGCTATTATTAATTCGGGTGAACCTCAATTTGGAACAGGTGAGTTAATTGGCGAGTTTCCAATTTATATTCCGAGCGTGTCAGTCTCTTCGATTGGCGAAGGCGGTGGTTCGATCGCGTGGATAGATGAACAAGGCGTTCTGAAAGTCGGCCCAGAGAGTGCCGGATCTACTCCTGGGCCGGCATGCTATGGGAAAGGAGGTGTAAATCCAACAATAACAGATGCTTTGGTTGTGCTAGGGTACCTTGGTAAGTCCGAGCTTGGATATAGCGCCGTTCAAATTGATTCNGGTCTAGCNCACCAGGCGATATCTAAACTTGCTAGCAATTTATCCCTGACAGCAGAGGAGGTTGCAGAAGCAATCGTNAGGATAGCTGTTTCTGGGATGTATTTGGAAATAAGTAAACTGTTATCGAGGCAAGGATTAGACCCTCGGGATATGTCTTTAATCGCTTTTGGCGGAGCTGGCCCTATGTTAGCAGGTTGGGTCGCCTCTGAATTCAATATGAAAAATATAATTGTACCTACTGTTCCAGGAGTATTGAGTGCATTTGGTGGTTTAATTGCAGATATAAAAAACGATTTTATTCGGACTGTTTATCTCGATCTAAGTACTGCAAGTGTTGATAAAATTAAGGAAGGTTTTGGAACTCTCGCACGGGAGGCAATGTCATGGATCAGAGAGGATCAGGGTTTTAANGGTGAAGTTATGATGGTTCCCTCGGCTGATATGAGATATAGAGGGCAATCCTATGAGATAGATACGCAATTGGAGGCATCCTGGATAGANTCNGGTTCCATAGACCTTATGGCAAAAGCATTTCATGAATTACATGAAAAAATCTATGAGCACTCTGACACAGAAGCCGAAGTGCAATTAATAAATTTAAGGATGGTAATCTCCGGGAAACCACCAAAACCGAACTTTCCTTCTCTCGAGAAACCAAAGAAAAATATAAAAGCGCGCGAACATATCCAAGTTTATGCNGACCGNTCATTGATTGATGCAGGGGTTTTTCTAAGAAGTGACCTTGGGCCAGGGCACGAGTTTGATGGACCTGCGGTGGTTCTCCAACAAGATTGCACGACCTGCATATTACAGGGTTATAATGCAACTGTTGATGAATTTGGTAACCTCTTTATCCAGAGGAATGAAAAACTATGAAAATTGACAAGATTACCCTTGAGATTTTAAAAAATCATAGTAGNGCAGCNGCAGAGAGCATGGCCTACACGCTTTATAGAACCGCACACTCAACCTTTGTAAAAGAGACAGAAGATTTTACTTGCGGGATTACTACCCCCGATGGAGAAACCTTTGCCTCTCCGGTGGAATTAGGGGTTACGTGGTTCGTCGGTCTAAATTATAAGACAGTCATTGAGATGATAGACGAGTATGAGGAAGGAGATATTTGNATAACAAATGATCCTTATAGTGGTCACGTTTCAACCCATTCGCCCGACATGCACTGCTGGAAGCCAGTTTTTTTTGGCGGAGAATTGGTATGTTTTGTTGTTGGCCATATCCATAATACAGACGTTGGCGGTGCGGTGCCCGCNAGTATTTCCCGAACACTTTCNGAAATCCATCAGGAGGGCATACGAATTCCTCCTACTAAGATTGTACGACGTGGGGAGTTCAACAAGGAAGTTCTGGATATCATGCTGACTAATGTACGCATGCCAGAGCAAAATTGGGGCGATCTCAAAGCACAAATTGCGGCTATGAACACGGGTGAGCGCCGCGTGCATGAAATAATAAATAAATTTGGTGTCGATGTCTTCAAAGCAGGTATACAGGATTTATTGAGTTACGCCGAAGCCCAAGCACGCTCCNTTATTTCAGATCTACCAGATGGAAACTATTTTTTTGCCGACTACATGGATGAGGATTCAGAAGATGGCTACCCCTGTCGTCTCGCTTTAACGCTCATAATTTCTGGCGACAGCATTACATTGGATTTCACGGGAAGTGATCCCCAAATCGAATCATCTATCAATATCCCAACTGGTGGACAAGAACGTCACGCGTTGTTGATGGTTGGTGTAATTTATATTTTATATTCTCTCAACCCAAAACTTTTCCTAAATGCGGGTGTTTGTAGAGCTATTGGATCCATCTTGCCAGAAGGAACAGTGATTAACCCAGCGTTTCCGGCGGCAGTGGGTCTAAGAACTTTATCAGTGCAAAGGCTCATGGGATTAATCTTTGGTGCTTTTGTTCAGGCGGCTCCAGAGAAACTACCGGCAAGTCCGGCTAGTGGCGGGCCTATAATGAACGTAAATACTATCGACAATAGAACGGGCCGTAGAGTGGTCGCCGCAGTAGGGCCAATTACGGGTGGAGCTGGAGGGAGCCCATTAGGTGACGGAACAGAAGGCTCTGGGGCAAATTCTTCATTTCTAAAAAACACACCTGTTGAAATTAATGAAATAGAAGTGCCAATTAAAATTAAGCGGTACGGATTAGCAAAAGACTCTGGAGGGGCGGGGAAGTATAGAGGGGGTACAGCAATTGAAATGTGGTTTGAAGCACTTGCTCCTAATACGCGTGTAACCGCGAGAAACATGGATCGAACTAGATTTACCTCATGGGGTGTGCAAAATGGTAGGGCAGGCGCACCATCTTATTTTTTATTAAACCCTAACACAAATGCGGAGAGAAATTTGGGGAACTTGGACTTCATCAAGATTGGACCTGGTGACGTTGTGCATGTTGCGTCGGGTGGAGCTGGCGGCTGGGGAAATCCCTTGGAACGAGACATAGATGCGGTTTTTCAAGATGTGAAAAGAGGGTTTGTTTCGCACAAGTCAGCGTTAGAGGATTACGGTGTAGTTATATCCAATGAAAGTTATGATCTACAGGCGACTGAAAAAAGACGGTCTGAATTAAGGGATAGCTTTGCCGACAATGACTTTTTTGATTATGGGGTGGGAAGGATTGAATATGAAAAAATATGGAACAGAGCAAACTATGACACCCTAACAAAAATTCTCGCAAGAATACCAATCCACTGGCGCTTCTTTATAAAACATCGGATTTTTGAAATGGTGGGTAATCAGGAAACACTTGATAATGGTGAAAAGATCTCAACCTATTTCGAAGGTCTTTTGACTGAGTTTCCTCAGTTAGAGGAAACTCTTAGAAAGGAAACGGACTAAATACATGCAGATTGGTGTTGACGTTGGGGGGACTTTTACTGATTTTTCATGCGTTTCAAGAGATGGCAAAACGTTAACTTTAAAGGTGCCTAGTACACCCCATGATCCAAGCAACGGTGTAATTGCAGGTATCAGAGAGATAATAAGTCAAACAGAGATAGCTCCTGCTCAGATATCTGTTTTTGCCCACGGCACTACGGTTGCCACTAACGCGGTTCTGGAACGTAAAGGTGCAAATGTTGGCTTGCTGACTACGGAGGGGTTTAGGGATGTCCTTGAGATAGGTAGGCAAATGCGAACCCAAATGTATAGTGTGCGTTTGAGACCCGAAACACCCATTTTTCTAGCCCCTGGAGCAAGAAGAGTAGGGGTAATCGAACGAATTGGTTCTGATGGAAATGTAATAAAGCCTCTAAATGAGGATAGTCTAATAAGAGCGGTGGAAGAATTATTACTGCAGGGCGT
>PCAV01000042.1 GCA_002730675.1 Rhodospirillaceae bacterium
AAGCGCGGTTTTGCTGTCACTACGGCGGCATCGGTTTCCGAGGGCTGCGATGTAGCCCGCCGCGATAAACCGACTTACGCTGCCCTAGATTTGCGTTTAGAAGACGGAAGCGGTTTAGAAATAGTTAAAGAATTGCAGGATTCCCAACCCGAGGCACGAATTGTTGTTCTTACCGGTTATGGGAATATTGCAACCGCTGTGGCGGCAGTTAAGGCGGGCGCAATAGACTACTTACCTAAACCAGCTGACGCTGATGCAGTAGCGGCAGCTTTGCTTGAACGTGAAAACCCACTACCCCCACCTCCAGAAAACCCGATGTCCGCAGATAGGGTTAAATGGGAGCACATCCAAAGAGTTTTCGAGCAGTGCGGGCGTAATGTCTCCGAAACAGCAAGGAGATTAAGAATGCACAGACGAACTCTTCAGCGAATTCAAAATAAACACGCNCCAAGAGGTTAAACATATTAGGCGTGAATACCGCCTATGTATGGGACAAATTACAGAGCTAACACAGTAATCCTTNGCCAGCTTCAACCTTGATGTGTGCTAATTAAAGTTGACACNAGAGCANAAAGTCAAAATGTCGTGTAACCTCCTCAATATCNAGCAGATAACTTNGAGTTNAAATGGAAGAGCGGCCGACATTAATTATTTGTAGCGGAAAAAATATCATTAATTATAATGAAATTCAACTTAATGCACCAAAGATACATTACGATCTTCCTGCAGGGGGGAAACGTCATATCCAAAGGACCAATGGATATGACCACACTATTATATCCGGTGTGCCAGTATGAATGAACGGTAATCCAACCAGTGAATTGCCGGGCAACCTTTTACGAAGTCAATAAAATTTAGGTCGTTACTGATATGCGAGCAAGTTGGTATGAAAAAACGGGGCCGGCAATAGATGTGCTCCAAATTGGCAAGATGGAAACACCGGAAGCATGTGATAATGAGGTAAGGATCAAAATATTTGCTTCCGGTGTAAACCCCGCAGATGTGAAATTGCGGTCTGGTCAATCTAGCTATGGTTATAATTTTGATAGGGTAATCCCGAATAGTGATGGTGCAGGTATAATTGACCAGGTTGGCTCGGGGGTATCTAANAACCTTATTGGCNGACGTGTTTGGCTATTTAACGGACAACGCCTGGGNCGCGCTTTTGGAACCGCCGCCGAGTATATTTGTATTAATTTTAATTTTGTAACAGAATTACCGGAACATGTTTCTTTCGACGAGGGAGCCACATTAGGTATTCCAGGATTAACCGCATATCACAGTGTTTTTGCCGACGGCTCAGTTCACGGCAAAACCATCCTGATTACTGGCGGAGCCGGTGCCGTCGGTTTTTATGCTACTTCTCTCGCTTCTTGGGGAGGCGCTAAGGTGCTATGTACTGTTAGCGGCGATCAAAAAGCCAAGANCGCTCTGCTGGCAGGGGCAGAAAATGTAATAAATTATAAAAAAGAGGACGTGGCTGAAAGGGTTGATGCCTATACGAAAGGTAAAGGTGTAGATCGATTAATCACCGTGGACTTTGGTGGAGATCTTCCCTGGATGACCTCTATTATGCGACAGAATAGTTGCGTATCCGCTTATGCTTCAGATTCAGAGAAGATGCCAACGTTAGATTTTTTCTCATTTATGAGAAAAAATATACAAATTCGNCCCTTTATTTTAAATTCGCTTCCACCAAAGGAACTTGATGATGCTCGTTTCGGTATAAATCGTTGGCTAATTGATAAACCAAATTCATTGAGGCCTATCGCCAAAAAGTTTTCTTTGGAAAATATTATAAAAGCCCATGAACTTGTGGAAAGCTCGATTAAATTTGGAACCGTTATAGTAAATCCCAAAACTTCTTAATTAATACATCTAAAAACGATCCAATCTATAAGGCGCCATATCTATATTAAGTGGCTGTTTTGAAGCAAGTGCAGCAATCATTCNCCCCGTCATTGGCGCGCCAGTTAAACCAAGATGAGCGTGGCCGAAACCGTAAAAAAGCCCTGGGTAGCCCGGAACTTCTCCGATGTAGGGGACCGAATCTGGCGGCGAAGGTCGTCTTCCCATCCACTCCTGAACAGACGACGTATTGAGTTTGGGAAAAAGCGATTTAGCGTGGTTTTTAAAGATTAAAGCTCGTTTATAGTTTGGAGGCGCATCAACACCGGCAAACTCAGCTGTACCCGCACTCCTCATTCCCATTTCCATTGAACTAGAAACAAATTTATTATCTGCATCTAATACAGAGTTTTTTAAGGTCACGTCTGGTTCTTTGAAAATAAGATGATAACCACGCTCTGCCTCAAGGAGCACATTTACACCAAGATCTTTTAAGAGTTTTGCTGACCAAACTCCGGCTGTTAAAACAAGTTTTGATGCCTGCTTATTGCCATTGTCGGTAACAATTTCATACCCCCCATTAGCGAGGGGAACTATCCTCTTTACTTCTGCTTTAAAATATTCAACTCCTTGGGCTATGGCTTTTTCAGCGATAACTTTACCGAGACGGCCTGGGTTTGTTGTCCTACCTTGACCATTAATCAAGACACCATTTTGTATAGAAGGCGAAAGGTCTGGTTCTAATTCTCTTGCCTCATCCCCAGTAATTGCTTGAATTGGCACCCCCCTTTCCCTACGCAGCTTCCATTCGAGTGTCTCTAAATTCATTTTAGTTTTACTACGTGTCACAAAAACATAGGAACAATCCTCTATTAAGTTTTCGTGCCCTGTACCCTTTAATAATTGCTTGTATAAATCAAGGTTGGGTCGATTAACATTAAGCATAGCGTCCGCTATTGCAGGTAACCTCTCGACACTACCAGACTTCAAGAACTCAACTAACCAAGGTAACATCCGAGGGAAGTACGACCACCTAATTGATAGCGGGCCTGACGGATCAAGCAACCACTTCGGAACTTTTTTCCAGAGCCCAGGCATAGATTGAGGGATGCAAGCCCACTGCGAAATGACTCCCGCATTACCAAAACTTGTTGCTTCGGATGGCTCATCGCGATCTACTAGAGTGACATTAAATCCCGTCTCATTCAATGCAATAGCGTTACAAATTCCAACAATGCCAGCACCTAATACCAATACATCCGTGTCTTGATTTGTCATAGTGTATCCAAAGAGGTCAAATAATGGTTAAATTTTTAGTAGTAGATATATCATAGTACGAATTCTACTTATGATACCAACCGTATTTCGAGCGGGCGTACTCGTTTTTTATATTATGCTTATTTAAATCAGCGGGTCAGGTTTAATTAGAGCTCTTTGCCCTTTGTGAAAGATTTGACGAAAAATATTAGCGGCAAAGCTAAAAAACCGGTTATAGCGAGAAAGTAGAAAGCATTAATGTATCCGATCATGGCAGATTGCCTCTCTATTTCATCGCTAAGGTTACTAAGATCAAAAAACATCTTAGAATTCGACGAACCTATTTCACGCCCAAAAAGTAAAATCTCATTAAACGGATTTATAAAATTTGTAAAATCAGAATAATTAATTGATGTTGAGCGGATAACGATCGTTATCGTTAAGGAGATATATATGCTACTTCCTATGTTTCTAAGCAAGTGTAAGACGGCGGTTCCCTCAGGAACAAACTTAGGGTCAATGTTAGAAAACATCACAATAGTGAGTGGTACCCACGACAGACCTACCCCAAAGCCCTGAATTGCACTTGCCCATGCAACACCCGCAGTTGTCATATTAATGTCGAAATTTGCTAGTAACCAACAAGAGCTTGCTTGAGCAATGAAGCCTAAAGCCAGTCCAATGCGAGGATCTCGTTTACTAATTATGAGCACTAAAAAATTTCCCATAAATGCGCCGAAACCTCGTGCGGCTAAAAGTAAACCAATTATAGACTCTGGATAACCTCTTAAATCTTGAAGCATGCTTGGGTAAAGAACGAGCGGTGTGAAATTTAGCGTGCCGTAAATAAATACAAGGACAAATCCTAATAAATAATTTCTATCTTTTAATAGCCATGGATTTAGATACGGATTTCTTGAAGTTAAAATATGAGCGGTAAAGATATAAAAACAGATAATAGCTATAGCTGCCTCTATAAGTATTTCTTTAGAGTCAAACCAATCAAGCCTATTACCCCTGTCCAACATCAACTGCAAGGCAGTTACCGCAATCGACAAGCTAATAAAACCCGTCCAATCCAACTTATTGAGCTTATTGTGCGTTGTATTCCTCACATAAAGCCAGGCCCCTAAAAATGCTAACAGGCTGAAAGGTGCAATAATGTAAAAGATCCAACGCCAACTATAGGCCTCAGAAATATAACCCCCAACCGTTGGCCCAATTATAGGACCACAAACAACCCCCATACCCCAAACAGCAGTGGCAAAGCTGTGCAGCTGCCTCGGGAAAACACCCAAAATTATTGCTTGTGATAGCGGCACTAACGGACCACCGAATGCGCCTTGAAAAACTCTGTAGATGACTAATTCTGGGAGTGCCGTCGCTTGACCACAGAGTATAGACGAAGTAGCGAAACCAAAGATCGCGCAAAGCATTAGACGCCGTTGGCCAAACCGAAGCGTCAACCAGCCTGTCATAGGTGTCACAATTGCTGTTCCAACAATGTTGAAGGTCACTGTCCAGGCTATTTGGTCCTGTGTAGCTCCCAATGCGCCTTGTAACTGCGGCAACGCTATATTAGCGATTGTCATACTCATAGCATAGAGAGTTGAGGTCAGAGTCAGAGTCCCCAATATCATCCACTGGAAAAATGTTATTCCCTTGGACGATTCATCTAATGCACTACTCATAATACATGCTATTTCGCAAGAATGCTTTAAACTTCATGGAAGCCAAATTTCACGTTTAGACTTTTTGTTATTTAGGATTTTTTACGTTTCCAGAAGTAGTTTATAGGAGCCAAAGGCACGTTTTACAGTACCTTAAGGGGGGGATTCAACTCACGACAAAGGTTTTATCTTAGAATTGACAAGCTAGTAGGGGTAACCCGCTGTACTTGAATGGCTTCGCGGTCTATAAGCTCGCCTACTTTGGGAGCGACCTCATCCTTCCAAAAATCACTTTCGTAAATGTCCTTATAAAGTCGTTCTCTCTCGGTTTCACTCTCAAACCTACGTATCCAAAAATAAACTGTGTTGTCTGTTTCACCTTTGAAGCTAGCGCTTATCACAGCTCCCTTGCTTACTTGGAATGGAATGATTTTATTCTCCATAAATTCAAGCCACTCCGACATTTTTCCAGGCTTGATTTTGTATTGCCGCAACTCATAAAAAGCCATGATTTCCTCCACAACATTTGATTTGGCTAGAGATTAACCTCTAAGAAAGCATGATTCGATCATCTATAAAATGGATTTTTGACACTACCCATCCAACACCACCTTAACTTTTCAAAAGCCCCGCTTTAAACTAGACTCCTCAAGCTGATTTTAAGAATGCATACTTGCAATCAAGCTGAAAGGTCGTGATCATGACATCGGTTTTAAGCCAAATTGAAATAGACAATTATCACCGTGATGGCTTTGTCTCGCCTATAAAGGTTTTGTGCAGCAACAAAGTTGAGAACTATTTGAAAAAATATAGAACGTTTTACCTCCGCCATAATCCAAACTTTGACGCCAAATCAGTCCTGCGTAGCAAACCTCATCTAGTTTTTCCATGGCTTTATGACTTGGTCACTAATCCCGCCATTACAGATCACGTTAGTAAGATTCTTGGCCCCAACCTTCTAGCGTGGGGCTCAAGCTTTTTTGCTAAGCAAGCCCATGATGCTGGATTTGTAAGTTGGCATCAAGATGCCAACTACTGGGGCCTTGAACCTCATGATGTACTCACAGCATGGGTGGCTTTTTCTCCTAGCAAAGCATCGAATGGTTGTATGAGAGTCATTCCTGGGAGCCAACTAGGCGCAGCTCTTGAACACCAAGATACTTTTTCTGAAGATAATCTCCTCACTAGGGGACAGGAAATTATCGCTGGTTTAGATGAAAACCAAGCAATCGATCTCGAACTGGAACCAGGAGAAATGTCTCTTCACCATGTTAATATCGTGCACGGATCGGAACCTAATAAAAGCAACGTAGATAGAATAGGGTTTGCAATCCGATATATTTCTACAGAGGTCAAACAAATAGCTGGAAAAACAAGTGCCACGTTAGCCAGAGGAATTGATCAATTTGGAAACTTTGATCATGAACCCCGACCAACTAGGTCATTTGATAGAGAATCCCAACATATTCGAAATGAAGCCCTAAAAAGGCAACATGATGTACTATATAGCGGCGCTAAACAACGCTAGTTTTATTACCTTGATCCGTCCCATCTCGCCACCTGTAGTAAGCAACTGTTGCNGGCAGAAACCACGGCTTACCTGTGTAAAATGGGCGTGTCTCAAACGTGAGTTTGTCGAATGCAGTATCACCCTCTTTACGCTCTAGAACTTGTTCAGCTACTCTTGTTCCTAAATAACTCGCCATTCCTACTCCCGATCCACAGCAGCCCATTGCATAATGAATCCCCCCATATTCCCCAATATGCGGTAATTCATCAAAAGTGTATGCTACAAAACCCATCCAGGAATGCGAGACTTTCACATTCTTCAATTCTGGGAAAATACCTATAAGGTCTCGGCGTANGAGGGCGCCACTTTTTTTAACATCAACTTCTCCAGTTGTTACTCGCCCTCCAAAAATGATCCGGCGTCGGTCTGGTGACGGGCGATAATAATACACAACCTTTCGGGTATCACTGATCACCCGGTCTGTGGGCATTAGCTCATTTATTAAATCATCATCTAGGACATCCGTAGCAATCATATAACTTCCAATTGGAATTACACGCCGGCTAAGCCAGGGTGTAAGTTGGCCAGTATATCCGTTTGTGCCAACAATAACTTTATTAGCGCTAAACAACCCAAGCTGGGTATCTAAACTAAACTCTGCATTATGCTTTCGTATTTTTTTGACCCGACAGTTAGTAATTATAGTAACGCCCGCTTTTAATACTTTTTCCAACAACGCCGAGTGATAAAGAGCGGGGTCAAGCGACGCGTGTGACTCAAAAACAGCACCCCCATGATAAATATCGGTGCCAAGCTCTTTCCGTTGTTCGGCTCGAGTAACAAGCTTTGCCTTTACTTCCAGAGAAGCAGGCTGAGCTTTTAAGTTTGCAGCCAGTCGATCGAACTCCCTTTGACTNTGTGCCGCAAAAAAACGCCCTGGAACTTTAAATGAACAGTCTATTTTTTCTCGCGCTATAAAATTCTTNAGCCANTCGAGGGAATTCTGTCCCTCCTTTATAATTTTAGTTGCGGCNGCTTCCCCAAATTGCCCACATAATTTCCTAAATCCAGGNTTAATAGAGGTACTTACTTGCCCACCATTCCTTGAGCTGCATCCCCAGCCAGCATCTTCAGCATCGAAAACAACAACCTCACAGCCTGCTTTCGCTAGTGTTAAGGCCGCACATAGTCCAGTGTAACCGGAACCAATAATCGCAACATCTATCTTTTCGGGTACCTTTTTGATTTCGATTTTTGGCCGCGGGACCTTCTCCCACCAATAAGGGCTAGACTTGAAATTCTCAGTGAAGATTTGCATCACTCTTCCTAGACGTTTTAAAGCTGCACTGCCAAAACATTAACAGTATTTAGAAGAACCTATTTTTCAAAATACTTTTTCAGCTTATTTATTTTATTTTCCCTTTTAGCAAACAGGACGACCAGCTATAAGAGCCGCTCTACCCATATTCTCAAGTCAGGAATACCCCCTTGAACAAAAAATCCAGACAAAATATAGAACGATTAAACATTGCCGTTATAGGTAGCGGTATAAGCGGTTTGTCTGCCGCTTGGCTACTTAACCAAGCCCATGACGTCACTGTCTTTGAAAAAAATAATTATATCGGNGGTCATAGCCATACTGTGGTTGCAGACGATAATTTTGGCCGTATACCCATCGATACAGGTTTCATCGTTTATAATGAGATGAANTATCCAAANCTGACGGCGTTATTCAATTTCCTCGATGTTCCAACTGAAGCAAGCGAAATGTCATTTTCTGCTTCTTTGGATGACGGCCTTTTCGAATATTCTGGAACTAACCTCAATGGACTATTCGGACAACGAGTTAATATTGTAAGGCCTAGATTTTGGCAAATGATGAGAGGGATTTTGAGGTTTTATAGAGAGGCTCCGTCTTTTCTTGCCCAGAAAAATGACCAGAGTATGTCCTTGGGCGAATATCTTGATCACAAGAATTACCATCCTACGTTTATAAATGATCATTTGTTACCCATGGGCGCGGCTATTTGGTCAACAACTAGTGAAGAAATCAAAGCCTACCCTGCTTACGCTTTTATACGTTTCTTTCAAAGCCATGGGCTACTTAATATCATTCGTCGTCCAAGTTGGCGAACCGTCACAGGGGGGAGCCGTGAGTATGTAAAATTGCTGTCAGCCCAATTAAAAGATAGGACCGTTTTAGATGCCGTAGTTTCGGTCAGTCGAAAGTCCGAAAAGGTAGAAGTAAAGACCAAGGGCGGTGAGTCACTATGGTTTGACCAAATTGTTATCGCTACACATGCTGATGAAGCAATAGCGCTTATCGAAGAACCAAATGAGCTAGAGACCAAGCTGCTTTCTCCATGGCATTACACGAAAAATCAAACTATCCTGCACAGGGACAAAAAATTTATGCCTAGAGAGAGGAGAACCTGGTCTAGTTGGAACTTTCTTGAGACTGAGGCTGAAACGAGAGAAAAAGCTTTTTCGGTGACTTACTGGATGAATAAGTTACAAAACCTAGAAACAGAAAATGATTATTTTGTCACGTTAAACCCTAATATGAGAATTAACCCAGACACAATTATTTTGGAGCAAGAATACACGCATCCATTCTTTGATGAAAAAGCCCTTAAATCACAAAAGTTTCTCTGGGATCTTCAAGGAGTTGATCGACTTTGGTTTTGCGGAAGTTATTTCGGTTACGGTTTTCATGAGGACGGCCTTCAATCCGGCCTTGCAGTTGCCGAAGCACTAGGATCAATCTCCCGGCCATGGAATGTAACTGACCAAAACGATAGGCTCCAATTATCAAGACCGCATAGGACATCCGCATGATAGAAACCTCTTCAATTTACGAAGGTATTGTTTTCCATCAACGCTTACGTCCAAAGAGGCACCGACTTACATATAAAGTATTTTCTTTACTCCTTGATTTAGATGATCTCGGAGCATTCGAGAAATTCTTTCCCCTGTTTTCAATAAACCGCTGGGGGATCTTTTCATTTTTGGAGAAAGATCATGGTTCAATAACAGGCGCCCCTCTAAAAACATGGGTCGAGGAGCAGGTTAAATCCGCGGATATTGAATTTAAAGAACTTAAAGTAAAACTGCTATGCTATCCCCGTGTTCTAGGTTACGGATTCAATCCTCTAAGTATTTACTTTTGCTACTCAGAAAATGAGCAACTTGTATGCGTNATTTATGAGGTTTGCAATACCTTTCTTGAACGTCATTCTTACATTATTCCTGTAACATCTGCACNTTCCGATACAATCAAACAATCTTGCAAAAAAGAACTTTATGTTTCCCCCTTCGTCGATATGAATGCTGAATACCGNTTTGAAATAAGTCCNCCAGGCCATNGGATTAGTGTGNTAATNAAAGAAAATGATAAGGATGGTGTATTTTTAATAGCTTCTTTCGTTGGAAAAANGCGTAATATCACTGGACTTTCTTTANTCAAGTACGTATTTCAATATCCGTTTATGTCNGCNAAAATCATTCTTGGCATTCACTGGGAAGCCGTTAAGTTGTGGTTGAAGGGAGTACCATACTTCGCTCATTCTCCGGCTGATAGGAAAGTAGCTTCTAGCAAAATAAGACCAGATACGAGAAACTAAACGCCACCCATGAATAACAACCGAAAACAATCTATTGAAAAAGAAATTGAGCCTCGACGAAAAAGATCTGTCTTTTGGGAGGCTCTTCTAAACAAATGGTTATCGCGAATAGAAGCAGGAGAGCTAAGAGCAGTTTTCCCCTCCAGTTTTCAGAAGGTTTACTCGGGAGGCCAAGCCGGACCGACGGCAGATATTCAAATTAACAGCTGGAAACTAGTTCCACGTCTCCTGCTATCCGGCGATATGGGCCTNGCCGAAAGTTTTTTAAGTGGAGAGTGGGAAACATCAAACTTAACTCAACTAATATTGCTCGGTGATATAAACGAAAGGGCCCTCGGGAATGCTGTGACCCCATCAAAATTTATCAATTTNATTGAAAAGNTCAGACACAAGAGACGAGACAACAGCAANCGAGGAAGCAAACGGAACATTGCTGCACATTATGATTTGGGAAATGAGTTCTATTCACATTGGCTAGATAATTCTATGTCGTATTCGTCAGCTTTATTTAAAGACTTTGATGAGAAACTTGAAGTCGGCCAACACCGTAAATATCAACGATTAGCCAAGGCTCTGAAACTAAAAGAGGGTGATCAGGTATTGGAGATTGGGTGTGGNTGGGGCGGTTTTGCGGAGATAGCAGCTAAAGAATATAAATGCAATGTAGTTGGCATAACCTTATCTAACGAGCAAGCCAAGTTTGCACAAAGGCGGATGCAAGAAACACAACTAACCAATTTGGTTGATATTCGGATAGAAGATTATCGAGATGTGCAGGGCAGTTTTGATAAAATCGTTTCCATAGAAATGTTCGAAGCCGTAGGAGAAGAGCACTGGAGNAACTNTTTTGAGACTATCAAAANCCGNTTAAAGCCAGGAGGNCTAGCTGGCATTCAAAGTATCACGATTGCAAATGAGTTTTTCGATACCTACAAAAGGCGGCCGGATTTTATCCAAAAATATATTTTCCCTGGGGGAATTTTGCCAAGTGAGGATAAATTAAACAATGCCGTAAGCTCAGCAGGACTGAAAATTTTGGACGATTATTATTTTGGTAAGTCTTATGCAGAAACGCTACGACGTTGGCAATCAACATTTGAACAAAAATGGGGCGACATTAAAAACCTTGGGTTTGACGAAAAATTCCAAAAAATGTGGCGCTATTACCTTAGTTATTGTGAAGCAGGCTTCGAAACTGGTCACATAAACGTTGGCCAGTTTTTAATAGGATCAAAATAATTAAACGTTCACTGAATAAAAAACTTTTGCTTATCTACAGTTGTCCAGCTTTAGCTATTTCTATCCCAACCATTCCCATCTACATTTATCTTCCAACTTTTTACGGCGTAACACTTGAACTGGGATTAGTAGCAACTGGCTTTGCCTTACTATTGGCGAGGGTTTTTGATACAGTTACCGATCCTATTGTTGGAATCATAAGTGATCGTTTCCCCATAAAAAGAAACTACAGAAAACCATGGATCGCAGTTGGGTCAATTATCGCAGCCATTGGTTTGTATCAGCTATTAAATCCAGCTAACGATGCCGGGATAGTTTATTTAATAAGCTGGTCTATCATACTATATCTCGGTTGGACACTTGTTGCGGTTCCTTATTCTACATGGGGCGCAGAACTCTCAACTGATTATAACGAGCGCACCTCTATAACAACAACCCGCGAGACAGCAGGGATTCTAGGCATTTTAACCTGTGGAGTAATACTTGCTCTTTCAACCAACTTGAAATTATCTGAAATGGAAACAATTAGCCTAATAGGTTGGGTTGCCATAGGTCTAGGCGCTATTTCTATTCCATACTTACTTAAAAAGTTGCCAGATGCCGATATTACACGAC
>PCAV01000043.1 GCA_002730675.1 Rhodospirillaceae bacterium
GAGGTAAGGTAACGGACGAGTACATTTCTATTTTCAAAGAACTTTGGACAGCAGAGAACCCAAATTTTGAAGGAAAATATAATAGTTTTAGTGACGTCAAGTTTGAGCCAAAGCCAGTACAAAAACCCCATCCACCATTATGGATAGGTGGTGAAAGCCCCGCGGCTAAGCGTCGCGCAGTGAGATTAGGGGATGGATGGTTTCCGATCGGAGCTAATCCAAACTTTCCTTTAAATACAGCCGCAAAGTATTTAGATGGCCTCTCAAGTTTGAGGCAGTTATCTGCTGAATATAATAGAAACCCAGAAGAGCTTGACTTGGGTTTCTGGAGTAATTGGGACCATGAGGTTATGGGTAGAAAAACACTTCAGGATGGTAAAAGACATATAATGACCGGAGGTATTCAAGCCATCACAGATGATATTGGTGAATTGAGTGAGGCTGGCGTTGAAATATTTATGTTTCAACTTGCAAAACCACATAGTGTAGCTGAAACCCTTGAGTCGATAGAGCGTTTTGCTAAAGATATTTCAACAAAGTTTTTAGGCTGAATCTGTGGAAGATACCGCAGAATATATTATTGTTGGTGCTGGTTCAGCTGGGTGCGTCTTGGCAGATCGCTTAAGCGCGTCTGGCGCCGGCGTTGTGCTACTTGAGGCAGGTCCAAGTGATCGTCATCCCATGATCCATATTCCTGCTGGAATTCTTCATCTAATCTCGAACCCAAAAGTCAATTGGAATTATTCTTCTGAACCAGAGGAAAGCAGTGGTAATAGGCGCATTCATTGGCCCCGCGGGCGTGTGCTTGGCGGGTCTAGTTCAATAAATGGTATGTTGTATGTCCGAGGAAATCCAGCGGATTATGATGGATGGGCACAGATGGGATGCAGAGGTTGGTCCTTTGATGAAGTTTTGCCTTATTTTAAGAGATCAGAAAATTATAAAAATGGTGGTGATGACGAGTTTCGTTCGCAAGGCGGGCCGTTGGAAGTTGAAGATTACAAAACAATTTTAGATTTAACTCATGCCTTTGTTGAGGCAGCCGCTCAGGCGGGGCATAAAAAAAGTAGAGATCTTAACGGAGCACAAGCAGAGGGTGTTGGCTACTCTCAAATGACCAGAAAGGGGCGCTTTCGCGGTTCGACTGCTCAAACATTCCTTAAACGAGCTAAAAAAAGACCAAATCTTCGTGTGGAAACTAACGCGACAGTTTCAAAATTAATTTTTGAGGGAAAAAAATGTGTTGGTGTTAAATTTTTTAGGCATGGAAAAGAAAAGTTTATTAAAGCGGCAACAGAAGTTATTTTATCTGGAGGAGCTGTAAACTCGCCTCACCTTTTGCAAGTTTCAGGTATAGGTCCTTCGGACCATTTAATGAATATTGGTATTAATGTTGTACAACATCTACCTGGTGTAGGTGCTAATCTTCAAGATCACTACGTAGCTAGAGTGAGTCATCGAGTTCGTCATGCTAAATCAATTAATAGTTTAAGTAGAGGAACTAACTTATTGAAGGAATTAGCGAAATGGGCATTTTCCGGAAAAGGTGCACTGACATTTGGCGTGACTAGTGCGATGGTTTTTTCTAGAAGTAGAGACGGACTATCAAGTCCTGACCTTCAGTTATTGTTTACGCCGGCAAGTTACTCAGAACGCACATTGGGTAAGCTTGAACAAGAAGATGGCATGACAGTGGCAGTTTGCCCTGTTAGACCAGCGAGCAGAGGAACAATAATGGCAGTATCTTCTGATCCATTTGTTCGGCCGGAAATACGGCCCAATTATTTATCGGACCCCGATGATGTAAGGGTATTACTAGCGGGTATTCAACAGACCCGGGAGATCTTCTCGCAACCAGCACTCCAGCGCTACAGTAGAAATGAAACGGCTCCAGGTATTCAAATTCAAACCTCTGAAGAGCTTGAGAGTTTTGCAAGAGAAAATGGTAGTATTATTTATCATCCCGTTAGTACTTGTAGAATGGGTGCTGATGTGATGGCGGTTGTAGACCCTAGATTGCGAGTACACGGAATAAAGAGGTTACGGGTGGTAGACGCATCGATTATGCCGACAGTTACAACAGGAAATACGAATGCGCCAACAATAATGATTGCTGAGAAAGCATCTGATATGATTTTAGAAGATGCGCGCAAAGCTTGATGATTGATTTTAGGGGAGAATCGAAATGTCGAACGAAGTTAAAGCTGATGCCGAAAGTATAAAGAAGGCAGCGGAAGGTTTGGTTGAGTTAATAAAATTACGAACCTTTCCGTTTGGCATGAAATTATTTGAAAATGTTGATGACATGCTTGCAATTAAGGGGCTGCGTACGCCCGCGGACGGTAAATTTTTTACAACGTGCCAACTCGTCACACAAGTGAGAACGGCCGGCTTTACGTTAGGTATCGTTCAAAATAATTTGCGCCCTGGCTCTAGCTGCGGAGCGAATATTGGCCTAGAAATCGTCCCAGAGGATGTAAGCTCTGGACAGAAGATGACGGGTGTTTGGTTCGGAAATCAGGAAGCTGCTGCTAAGCATCAGGCGCAAATGCCAAGGGTCGAGGCCGGTAAATATAGCGGGCTTGCTGCATCTCCTCTAAGGACTGGACGTTTAGACCCACCAGACATATGCCTTTTTTATGCTTCCCCGGGCCAAATGATTCTATTTATCAACGGACTCCAATACACTAATTATAGGCGATACGACTTTACCCTTACAGGAGAGAGCGCTTGTGCCGATAGTTGGGGGCGTGCGCTATCTACCAAGGAAACAAGTCTTGCGCTACCTTGTTATGCGGAAAGGCGCTATGGCGGTGTTGCTGACGATGAACTTTTAATGGCTTGTCCGCCCGACGAATTCGTCACAGGTGTAGAAGGAATGAAGCATCTTTCAAAAAATGGCCTTCGATATCCATATCCTCCTTACTCTGCCTTTGCGGACCCAGCGGACGGCATGTCAAAAAGTTACAGCTAAGTAAACGCCTTGCGATACTGTAAATAAGGTTATCGCAGAAAGTAAAAGCTCAGTGAATTTTAAAAGAATAGGCGTTTTACAACTTTTTAAAATGCTAACCAGGAAGTAATGTGGCAAAAGTAGAAACACACGATAGTATCCCTGATAAAAATGAAGGATTGAGTAAGGAATCTCGCGCTGATCAGTTCTTTAAAGGGAACAAGCTAGAGTTGAAACTCCTTTTAAGAATAATAAAGATGGGGTTTGCTCATCGGTACAGAATGATAATAGCGATATTGGCTACTGCTGGTGCATCCATTTTCCAATTATTCATCCCGCGATACGTGGGTGATGCTGTAGATGCCGCGCAAGGTCTATTAACATTAAATAGTTCAGCAAACACAGGTGCTGAAGAAGCGCTATTTTTTGCTGCTTTTATGATTATTACTGTGAGTGTTGCCAGGGGCTTACTAACGATGCTTCAAAATTACCATAGCGAAGCTATCGGGCATTTCATTGGTTATGAATTGCGGGTCGCGTTCTATAATAAAATACAAAAATTATCTTTTGATTTTCACGATAAAGTCCACACAGGTGATTTGATTACAAGAGGGATGCTGGACTTAGAGGGTGTCCGTATGTTTATCAGCACAGGCGTTGTTCGTTTAGCTATGTTAGTTGTACTGGTTGGAGGTGCAACAGCGTTGATGAGTACTCATGATATATTGCTTACTTTTTTAGCGTTATCATTTGTACCGTTTGTAGCGTGGAAGTCTTCTGTGGCGAGACTAAAGTTGCGGTGGCTTTGGTTATTAATGCAAGACCGCTTGGGTGTGATTACACGATTAATGGAAGAAAACCTTAACGGCATTCGGGTTGTTCGAGCATTTACCGCCGAAAAATATGAACTTAAAAAATTCGATATTGCATCGGCGAATATTCTTCAAACTGCAATAAATCGGGTCAAAGTAAGAGTTGGTAGCACAACAGTAATGAGTTTCTCATTTTTTCTGGCAATGGGATGTGTTCTCTGGATTGGGGGTCAAAAAGTCATTAATGACAAAATTAGCGTGGGGACATTAGCAGAATTTCTAGCGTTTATGACAATTCTACAGATGCCAGTGCGGCAAATAGGAATGTTGGTAAACTCTTTTGCTAGAGCGTCAACATGCGGTTCAAGATTATTTGAAATTATTGACAGGGTACCAAATGTTTGCGATGCGCCAAAAGCTCCAGAGCTTACCATCAAAAAAGGAACTCTGAAATTTGAAAACGTAAGTTTCAGTTTTACTAGAGATAAAAGAAAAGTTGAGGTGCTACGGAATATTAATTTTTCAGTTGGTGCTGGGGAAACACTCGGGATTGTTGGCCCTCCTGGTTCAGGAAAATCAACTATAGCACAGCTCGCACCACGTTTTTATGATGTAGACAATGGNACAATTTANATAAATGGTCAGGATATTCGAAAAATCTCAATAGAGTCATTGCGGCGTTTTGTATGCGTGNTTCAGCAAGACTCTTTTNTATTTACTGCTTCAATCGAAAATAATACAGCGTACGGNAACCCATGGGTTGATGATGATGANATTATAAGTGCGAATCAGGCTGCGCAATTTCATGAACATATCAATCAACTTCCACTGAAATACAAAACACTTGTAGGTGAGCGAGGCGTGTCTTTATCCGGGGGGCAGCGCCAGAGGCTCTCGATTGCACGAGGAATAGCTACTGAACCAGGGATAATAATCTTTGACGATTCTACCGCGTCGATTGATGCTGTAACTGAACGTCTCATTAGGAAGAACCTGGATGAAAGTAGCGATAATAGAGGCACAATCATCATTTCGTACAGGTTAGCTTCGTTAATGCATGCAAATGAAATCTTATTTGTTGATAAGGGTGAGATCATAGAGAGGGGTTCTCATGAACAACTTATTTCCTTAAAGGGGAAATACTTTGAATTGTACCAACTTCAAACCCGTTCTGGCTCGAATTATGTTCCCTTAAACAAAAGGGGACTCATTGTTGAATAGGGTAATAAAAGACAATAATCCACCAAAAGCAGTTGTTGGTTCTCAGGTTAGTTATGATGAGGAAATGTTTGGTCGCGCTTTTGATGGTCGCGTTATCGGGCGCCTTCTGTCTTATTGTAAACCTCACACGAAAATGCTTTTAGGAGCGATATTTTCTGTTCTGGTATTCATGTCAACACAGATAGCATTTCCCTTGGTGATTCTTTACGCAATCGACAATGCCCTAGTTAAAGGCAAACTTAATGAAGGGGTTTTGGAAATTTGTGCAATGATATTTTGCACCCTTGCATTGGTAAACTACGCATCAAATTATTATCAGGAGAGTACTGTAGGTAAGATAGCAGAGGGTGTACTGGTTAAGTTGCGACGTGACATGTTTGAACACTTACAACGAGTGTCACTATCTTTTATGGACCGGACCGAAGTTGGTCGATTAATGTCTCGTCTTCAGGGAGATGTTAATGCCCTTCAAGAATTCTTAGAAACTTCGGTATTTGCGATAGGTGATTTGGTTTTGCTTTTTGGTATAGTCACAGCACTTTTTGTGCTAAATTTAGAATTAGCACTTTTGACGTTATCTATTGTTCCCCTCCTTTTTATAGTTCGATTTATATGGCTTCCCAAAGCGCGGGCCGCTTTCATAAAGGCGCGCGAGGCAAACTCTCTCGCTAATGGCGCGCTAGCCGAAGCTATTCATGGTGTCAAGACTGTCCAGGGCATGGTGCGCGAAGGTGTAAACTCCGACTTGTATAAAAAGAGAGCAAAACAAAATCTCCTGGCGCATCTTAGGGCAGCAAAGTTTGCCCAAGTAAATGTACCTGTAGTAGACACACTTACGGGAACAGCAATGGCAATTATTATTGTTGTTGGTGGGCAGCAAGTTTTGGGGTCCAATCTGGATTTAGGCGTTATGGTTGCTTTTATTTTTTACGTTCAAAGATTTTTTGATCCAATTAGATCTTTGACCCTTCATTACAGTTTTATGCAGCGAGCTATGGTTTCAGGGCAACGTATTCTAGAAGTTCTAGATGTGCCAATTGATGTTGCTGACAAGAGAGATGCCATCAAGATGGAAAAGTGTGATGGTACTGTTGAATTCTCCAACGTGACTTTTGGATATGAGCCAGAGCTTCCCGTTTTGAAGAAGCTTAATTTTAGAATTAATTCGGAAGAGACTGTAGCGTTAGTTGGACCGACAGGTTCAGGAAAAACAAGCATTACTGCATTAATCAATCGGTTCTATGATGTTTGGAACGGTAGTGTATCTATAGGCGGTTACGATGTCCGGGACATTACGAAACAATCGTTAGGCGATCATGTTTCTATGGTGCTACAAGAGCCATTTCTTTTTACGGGTACAATTTTGGAAAACATCCGGTATAAAAAAACGGATAGCGATCTAAATGCAGTTATATCAGCGTCTAAGGCTGTCGGCGCACATGATTTCATAGAAGCATTGCCCAATGGTTATAATACAATTTTAGAACAAAGAGGAGCCAATTTATCACTTGGTCAGCGCCAACTTATTAGCTTTGCGCGTGCGATAGTTGCTGATGCCAAAATATTAATATTAGACGAAGCTACGGCAAGCATAGATAGTTACACAGAATTGAAGATTCAAAGGGCGTTGGCCGTATTGCTAGAAGGTCGAACAGGATTGGTTATAGCTCATCGATTAGCTACCATCCGTGGATGCGATAGGATAATTGTCTTGGACAAAGGGGAGATATTAGAAGACGGGACGCACGAGAAGTTGAAAAAAAATGGAGGATTGTATGCGAGATTACACAAACTGAATTATGCATCCTTTGATGACACTTCAACATGATTATTTAAATGAATAGCTTTTTACCAAATATGTTAGTTACTGGCAGCGTGGTTTTTCATTTCCTCAATTATTTGGCTCTTTAGTTCCGGTTTATTTATTTTTCCAGTTGATGTTCTTGGGAGCTGTTCGTTTGTTCGGAGGATAAATTGTTCTGGGACTTTATACGATGCCAGCTCCCTTCTGCAGTACCTTTTTAACGCGTTTGCATCCAACTCTAAGTTATCTTTTATCTCTAAAACTGCGATAATTTTTTCGTCTTTAACTGCATCTGGGATTCCAAATACAAATGCCTGTTTTGTTTTAGGGTAACGCATCAATATATTCTCTATTTCGAGAGGAGCTACGTTAATGCCTCCTGTTTTTATCATCTCCTTTAGACGACCTCTGTAATAGATTCGTCCATCTTCTCCAACAAAACCGAGATCTCCAGTCAAGAAATAACCCTCTTTGTCAAATGAAGATTGCGTTTGTTTTAAATTTCCAAAATAGCCTGGGGTTACACAACCGGCTACAGTGAGCTCTCCAAATACACCTTTCTTAAGGGGGGTCCTGGTCTCAATATCAACAGCACGAATTTTCATGCCGGGTAACGGAAGGCCCTGGCTATTCAATCTTACTTCTAGAGGATCGGTTGTATGACACACAGCTGCATTCCCATAAGTCTCGGTAGACCCGTATACATTACAAATCTCTCTTGCGTTCAACGTTTTAATTATGAACTCTATATCCTCTGGAAGTCCTATTGTTAGTCCAGTCCTCATATATTTTACTTTGTCTAATGAATAACTAGGAGCTTCCAAAAGTGCGCGTGCTATATTGATCATTCCATAGAAAACAGTACACCTTTCTGCTTCCATTATTTCGAGAGCTTCATTTGGTTCGAAGGTTTCTTGTAAAACCAAGCATCCGCCGTGCGTTATGACTGCGGGTAAGGCGTTGGCAGAACCAAATGACCAAAATAATGGCACGGCAAACCACAAGCGGTCTCGATCTGACAAGGCTTGGCGCTCTCCTATATGATAGCCATTTGTGATAACGTTTCCGTGCGCAAGGATCACGCCTTTAGGCTCCGCTGTCGACCCTGATGTGTAGAGAATGAAACACGTGTCTCCACTTTTTACTTTACCTTGCGCGTTTTGCAGCGTTTCGGGCTTCGTCATCTGAGCCACTTTTCGTAAATCGTGCCAATTTATAATCGCGCCTATGCTCTTTTCTTCGATGGCTATAATATTTTTAAGTCTTGGAAGAGCTTTACTCCTTAGTTTTCCGACTTTCGATTCTTTATATTCCGGGCAAAGTTCTTGAAGGTTTTCAATGAAGTTGTGATTTTTTAGGGAAGAAATCGAAATTACACAAGATGATTGACTGTGTTTTAAAGTCCAATGTAACTCTCGTTGGGTAGAAAAAGTACTTATCGCAACGGTGGTTGCGCCTACTTTTGCAATAGCAAACATTGCTATCAACCATTCAGGTCTATTAGAAGCTATCAAAGCAACGTTTTCACCCCTTTTAATTCCAAGACTTAATAGTGATCTTGCAAAAATATCGACCTCTTCTTTGAGCTGTAAATATGTGAGGCGGGAATCTTTCCAAATTACTGCCTCGTTATCGCGATAACTTTTTGCGAGCTCGTCTAGTAGGTTCCCTAATGTTCTGCTTTTTGGAATATTTGTATTCATTTTTAAGGCTTAATAAACTGGTTTTCTTTTCTCAATAAATGCTTTTGTCCCCTCGATGAAATCAGGCTGTGAACGCACGTGATCGCCTAGAAGTTGCTCCAATTGTTCTTGAGCTTTGACACGCTCACTAATTGATGTGGTCACCTGTGTTTTCACAGCTTGGATTGCCGATGGACTATTGGCTGCTATTATTTCAGCTTTCTCCAATGCCCAATTCATAACGTCGTCATTCTCTAATGCTATATTGATTAGGTTAAGTTTTTGGGCATCTACTGCTGAAATTAATCGACCAGTTAAAAGTAAATCCATTGCATGCACGTGGCCGATTTGATGTATAAGTTTTGTAGTTGCTCCTCCAAAGGGATAAATTGACCATTTTACTTCAGGCAACCCGAAGCGGGCTGTTTTGGCTGCGCACCGAATGTCTGTAGAAAGTATCAATTCTACTCCACCTCCAACACAGTCTCCATTGATTGCAGAAATTATAGGTTTGGAGTAAGTGTCTGTTTTAAGGAGGGAATGATTAATTGCGATGGTTTTATCTTCAGTGGCAGACAGATCACCTGATATATCAGCACCTACACAGAAAGCTCTCTCTCCGGCCCCGGTTATTACAATGCATCTAGTATCGTCTTCCTCTAATTCATCCCAGAGCTTTCCGAGTTCTTGCATCATCTGTCTGGTCAGCGCGTTCATTTTTGTAGTATTATCTATTGTTATAATTGCTATATGTGAATTATGGCGACGCAGCGAAACTTTCATAATGATATTTCCCTAATTGGAGAAAATTTTAAGACACAAGCGGTTTAGAAAGTGCCTGAGTAGATTATCACTATATATTTAAAAATTATCTAAGTATTTTATCCGAAAAGCATGATTAGAACAGAGATGGTGGCGATCAATGAAAGCAATTTTTTGTAATAAGTTAGGCGGAACAGAGAATCTAGCTTATGTGGATACAGTTTCGCCGCGTCCAGGACCAAATGATGTACTGATAAAAGTAAAAGCAGCTGGGTTAAATTTTGCGGATACGCTTCAAATAGCGGGAAAATATCAATCCAAACTAGAACCACCATTCATACCGGGGATGGAGGTTTCTGGCGAGATCTTAGAAATTGGTCAAGGTGTTAATAGACCGCTGAATGTCGGGCAGCGGGTGATGGCATTTATGAGAGGAGGAGGGGCATTTGCCGAGGAAGTTTTAGTCGATAGTGAGTGGTTAGTTCCGGTCCCGGATGAAATGGAAGATGTAATAGCTGCTGGCTTTTCTACGGTTTATGGAACTTCTAATTTCGCTTTGAAGCATAGAGGAAATTTGCAGGCTGGAGAAACTTTGTTAGTTCTCGGAGCGGCCGGTGGAGTTGGTTTAACAGCGGTTGAATTAGGTAAAACAATGGGGGCAAACGTTATTGCAGCTGCAGGGGGTAGTGAAAAGTGTAAAATTGCGATCGATCACGGCGCTGATTTTGCAATTGATTACAAATCTGAAAGTATTCGCGACCGTGTCAAAGACTTAACAGATAATCGTGGTGCAGATGTTGTTTATGACGCAGTAGGTGGTGATGCCTTTGACCAAGCGATTAGGGCTGTTAATTGGGAAGCGAGAATGTTGATTATTGGCTTTGCGGCCGGTCGAATACAACAAATACCAGCAAATTTGATTTTGGTAAAAAATATATCTGTTGTTGGGGTGGTATATGGGGCGCAAACTGAGAGAGACCCATCGTATGGGGCAAGTTTTGTTCAAGAGGCGGCTGATCTTTTTCGACAGGGGCGTGTGAAGCCTCATATAGGAAAGAAATTTCCATTATCACAGGCTGCCGAGGCTATGGATGCTTTATTGTCGCGGTCTTATGCTGGTAAAATAATTCTCACAACTTAATTCGTTTTGAGAACCTATTGAAATATATCAATCCCCAGAACTTAGATTTAACCGACTTTATTAAAGCCGGTGATTTTATATTTTGTGGTCAGGCTACTGGAGAGCCGACAACACTCACTGAAAAACTTGTAGAACAAAGAAAAGCGATAGGTCCCACCGAGATCTTCCTGGGATTAACCTTATCTGACACCTTTGATCCAGAACATGCTGATTTCTTGACGTTTAATAGTTTTGGGCCAATGGGAAATTCGAAGAAATTATCTGATGCGGGAGTACTGAATATTACACCTATTCATTTTGGCTTAATAAGCCAATATATAATAGAGGGAACACTGAAATGTGATGTGGCGTTCGTTCTATTGTCTCCGCGGGGGCCAAATGGCAAACATAGCTTCGGTGTAATAAATGATTATATTAGAACGGCCATTGATAAAGCACGTATTGTAATAGGTGAGATTAATGATCAAGTGCCTTGGGTGTAGTCAGAGGGTTATCCCGAATTAGAGAGATTTGACGTGTTAATTGAAACGTCCCGTCCCGTACTAAAAGCCCTGCCTAGTAAAGTTACTAGCATAGATAAAAAAATTGCTGATAACGTATCAAAATATATAAATGATGATGCAATATTACAAATCGGTATGGGGTCGATACCGGACGCAATAG
>PCAV01000044.1 GCA_002730675.1 Rhodospirillaceae bacterium
TAAGTTAGCGCCATCATCAGAAGCTAGCAGTTCCTCAAGAGCTTTAACTCGCATTATAAGCCTATAAAGATCATCTTCTTTTCCAGCCTCAAAATTAGCAGCGATTAGATCAGGCTGTACACCGCTAGCCCTTAAATAAACTTTCAGTCGCTCATTAATAAAATCTAATAGTTCATTGCTGTCGGTAAGGTGAGGATACTCATCTAATGATTTTGATATTAACTGCTTTAATGGAATTCGGAGCTTGTTCTCAAGTATTGTCCTAATAATACCCAATGCCGCGCGCCTTAACGCAAATGGGTCCTTTGAACCTGTTGGCTTTTCATTAATGGCAAAGAATCCAACAAGGGTGTCTATCTTATCAGCAATTGAAATAGTGATGGTAAGAGGTTCACTTGGGCATGCATCCGTCGGGCCTAAGGGAGCATAATGGCCGCTTATGGCACGACATACTTCTGGCAGCTCTCCATCGGCACTTGCATAGTATCCACCCATGACCCCTTGTAATTCTGGGAATTCACTCACCATCATTGTAGATAAGTCTGCTTTTGCTAACCGAGCCGCTTTCACAGCCCCATTAACGTTATCTAAACCAATAAATTCGCATATCGTTGGAACTAATTTCTGTAACCTTTCACTTTTATCTCCCAGGGATCCCAATTTATCAAAAAAATTTATTTTTGATAAAGCCAACACCCTTTCATCTAATTTTGATTTTAAGTCTTGATCCCAAAAAAATCTGGCATCCGACAGTCTGGCTCTTAATACTTTCGCATTGCCAACTACAATCGTAGCATCACGAGTAGAATCCGATGGCATATTAGATACAGTTATAAAATAAGGCGCTAAGCTGCCATCTAAGGTTTCCAAAGAAAAATATTTTTGGTGGCTGCGCATAGCAGAAATAAGGGCTTCTGACGGTACCTCCATAAATTCTTCGTCTATCGAACCCATCAGAATATTAGGCCATTCTACTAACCCAGCGACTTCCTCCAGCAGCGCTTCATCTTCTCGTAACCTTAATTTCTTAGCGTCGGCCAGTTTTTTAGCTTCTTCTTGGATTAAACGCTTCCGCTCATTTCTATCAATAATCACTCGTGCTTTTCTGAGCTGATCCTGATAACCCGCAAAATTATCCACACTAATTTTTTCTGCCCCGCAACATCTATGTCCTCTAGTCATGTTGGTGAATACCAACTTATCGTGCCCAAGATCTAACTCGCCGTGCAACACTTCTGCCTCGAACACAGCCAAGATACTATGTAAAGGTCTGACCCATCTAAATGAATTACTCCCCCAACGCATACTTTTGGGCCATGCGAATTTTTTTAAAGATGTTTCTATGATCGCCGGCAAGACATCTTTTGTTAACTTCCCCTTTGTTTCTATTTTAACAAAATAGAACCGACCTTTTTTAGTTTCTCGTTCTTCAATTTGATCTCGGGAAATGTTGTTAGAGCGCATAAAACCATCGAGGGCTGCAGCTGGAGCATCAACCCGAGGACCACGTCGCTCCTCCACTACCGTTGATTGTTGAAGTGGTAATCCATCTATATTTAGTGCTATTCGCCGCGGCGTTACAAAACAATTGGCGGGTTCATGCGCTAGGCCAACTTTTTCAAGTTCAGATGTGAAGATTTGCGAAAACTCCTCCGCCGCTCGCTTCTGCATTCGGGCTGGTATTTCTTCTGATAGGGCCTCTAAAAGAAATTCAGCCATCTGTTGCTTCCTTAACTTTTTCTACGTCTTTAGTCTGGCTCTCCTTCCAAATTTTTCCTGCCTTTACCCATTGTTGGCAGCACTGGCGGGCAAGTGACCTCACTCTGCCAATGTAGCCTTGCCGATCTGCAACACTTATTACCCCACGCGCATCAAGCAGATTAAATAAATGGCTAGCTTTCATGCATTGGTCATACGCCGGTAACGGTAAAGGTTTATCGCGCGCTAATAGATTTTTACATTCTGTTTCGGCGTCAGAAAAGTGTTGAAGTAGCTTTTCTGAATTAGCTCCTTCAAAGTTAAAGGCGGAGTACTCCTGCTCTGCCTGATGAAATATGTCCCTATATTTTTTACCGCCCTCGGATACTTTTAAACCGTTCCAATCGAGATCATAAATTGATTCCACATCCTGAATATACATTGCTAGGCGCTCCAGGCCATACGTTAATTCAAGAGGCACTGGGTTGCATTCTATTCCTCCAACTTGCTGGAAATAAGTATATTGCGAAACTTCCATCCCATCACACCATACCTCCCAACCTAAACCCCACGCGCCCAAAGTAGGACTTTCCCAATCATCCTCAACGAAACGTATATCATGGTCCTGCGGGTTCAAACCTATAGCTTCTAAAGAACCAAGATAGAGGTCTTGGCTATTAGTTGGTGACGGCTTTAGCAAAACCTGGAACTGGTAATAATGCTGCAGACGGTTCGGGTTCTCTCCATACCTACCATCCGTCGGACGCCTAGAAGGTTGAACGTAAGCTGTGTTCCATACATTGTCGGGGCCAAGAGAACGAAGTGTCGTGGCTGGATGAAATGTACCGGCTCCAACCTCCATGTCATAGGGTTGCAATATGACACAACCTTTTTCTGCCCAATAGTTCTGGAGCGTTAAAATTAAGGATTGAAAATTTTTTTGACGCTGCGCCATTTAATCTTTAGCTACCCAAGAGTGTTACTATAATTACGAATATTTTGCGAAACATATGGCAAAACTGATGCTCTATCAATCTAACGTCTGAAGATACCATTAGAAAAATAGACGTTAATAAGCTACATGCCTTAACTTGCTAACTCTAAAATCTCCATAACCTGCTCAGGTGATCTGATTTCCCTAGGATTGGAAAAAGTCCAATCGTCTAGCATGCAATTCTCAGACAAAGTGGAAAATTGATCCCGTTTAACACCGACCTGTTCCAATTTAGTCGGTAATTCCAAATCCTCAATTAATTTCCCTATTAAGTCTGAAGCGGGGGTGTTTGGTTTTCCCATAGCAAGGGCAAGAGCTTTTTGCCGCTCGGCATTGACTGATTTATTCCACTCCAAAACATGGGGTAGCATTACACAGGATGTGTAGCCGTGTGGTACATTAGCACTCCCACCCAAAATATGACCGATGGCGTGGCTTGCTCCTAACCGACACCCAGCCACAATTCCTGTCATAGAAAGCCAGGCCCCCATTAGACATTTTTGACGACCATCGATGTCCTCGGGATCATGCTTCACTCGGGTGAGCCCCTCATATAGCAATCTAAGCGCATGTAATGCCGCGCCGTCCCAATAATCATTTGCATCAATAGAAAGGAAAGTTTCAACCGCATGGTCAACAGCTCGTATACCCGTTGAGAGGAACAACCATTCTGGAGTATGACGGGTTACAGCACCGTCTAGTATAACTGATACTGGCATGATGCCTGGGTGTGCAAATGATTGTTTCAATTTAAGCCGTGAATTCGTTATTCCCGCCCGTGCATTAAACTCGCCACCTGATAAAGTTGTCGGTATAGCGATTTGGCGAACAGTTGGGGCCTCGTAGTCTGGAAAATTTCTCTTNCCAGAACTATCNACTACTGTCCTAAAGGGTTCTAAACCATCAACGTCTTGTATATTGTGCTGNAAACAAATTGTTACTGCCTTNCCACCGTCTGTTACGGANCCACCGCCAAAGGTAATTAGTAAGTCTGCCGCNGCAGANCGAGCGGAANTAGCACACTGGACGACAGCATCTCGGGGCGAGTGGGCCGGCATGCTATCNTGCAAACCGCANAATNTNTCNCCTAAAGCTTCTTTTATCTTATCAACCTCATCAGTTTCTCTGTTTAATGTACTCCCAACTAACAGAAACACCCTCGACGCCCCAATGCGTTCAATTTCTTCAATGACCGCGTTGGCCGCCGGTTGTCCGAAAAGAACCCTTTCCATCAGTCCAAACTTGATTACGCCAGATTGCATTTTCCAAGCCCCTCAACTTTAGTATTAGTATAGTTTCCTGTTAAGTATGATCACGCCAGACACGCTCTGACTTTTCCCGATAATTTGAGTCACTTGAACCTTTATTTGTCTTTAACTCTCCGGGCCTAGGAAAATCATCCTCGCCGGGCTCAACACTATCAGGGCACGCATATTGAGCGAAAAATGTAGCCAGAATAAATGCTGAGAAGCCCATGGTTAAAACTATTTGCAATATTTCTTTTGACCACGAGACCCAGAGAAGCAACGGTGTTACGAGTGCAACCAGGCCGCAGATTGTCATCCCTATTTCAGCTCTGTTCTTCGTCAAATAATGCCGCAGCAATAACCTTGGAAGGTTTAACCAAAAACTAAATTTCACGAGCCTCACCCCTTACTTCTTACGATAGCATTTATAGCATTAATCTGATCAGCTCAAACAATTATTATCCAAATCTTTCCAATAAGGTTGATGTACATTAGACAACTAATGAAGAAGGAGGTTCCATTTTTGGATGAGATTGCTCTGTTTTATGCTATTGGTTGGATCGAAAATCTAGTGTCCAATAGCAGCCCTTAATTAGTCTCACTTAGATAAAAGAAAATTTTTAGTTGGATTAAAATTAATGGATCATCGTTATAACCCTCAAGAATTAATAGCTTTCATCAAAGACCTCTTTCACTCAGCTGGAATGGAGTTAGAAAAGTGCGAAGTTGTTGCTCCACTTCTTGTCGAAGCTGATCTTATCGGCCATACAACACACGGTATAGCTCAGGTCCCAGCATACCTAACTGGACTTCAAAATGGACAGATGTTGGGCAAGGGACAGCCCACGGTCGTTTCTGACCGCGGCCCAGTCATCGTTTGGGATGGAAAAAGAATATCGGGCGTTTGGTTAACAGCGGTTGCCATTGATTTAGCTATAGAGCGTGCAAAAACATATGGAATAACAACTGTTAGCATTAGACGCAGCGGCCATATAGCATGCCTTGCCGCATTTCTATCTAGAGCAACCAAAGAGGATTTGCTTATAGAGCTTGCCTCATCCGACCCATCAGTTGAGAGCGTAGCCCCATATGGCGGAACTAAAGCTGCTTTCACACCCAATCCAATAGCGGTGGGGATACCAACAACCGATCAGCCACTCCTAATTGATATTAGCGCATCAATTACAACAAACGGTCTAACGGGTCGGCTACATGCCGAAAGTAAAAAATTACCCGGTCTCTGGGTTCAAGACAACACTGGGAAGGCAAGCGACGATCCGAGCGTATTATTTTCTGATCCACCTGGCACAATACTTCCAATTGGGGGTAAGGAATACGGACATAAGGGATTTGGTTTAGCCTTGATGATCGAAGCTCTCACACAAGGGCTATCGGGTTTTGGGAGGGCTGACCCGCCAGAAGGCTGGGGCGCCGCAGTATATCTAAAGATAACTGATCCTAGCGCTTTCTGCGGCATTGAGGAATTCAAGAGACAAACCACATGGTTGGCAGATAGTTGTCGAAACACCCCCCCTGCTCCAGGCTTCAAAGCTGTAAGGCTTCCTGGAGATAATGCTTTCAAGCAACGAACAATTGCTTTTCAAAAAGGTGTGCCGATTTATCCCGGCCTTTTAGAAGACCTTGCCCCGTTCGCGAAAAAATTCAAACTGGATATGCCAAGACCACTCGATGAGTAAATTGCTTTTAAGATTGATTTTTAGTTCTAGCTTTTCTCTCTCGATGAGCAATGTAGGTTGTGCTTCCTACTATCACCGCTGATCCAATCCAGGTCCAAATTTCGGGCACTTCCGCAAAAATCAAAAAACCAATTAGCGCTGCCCAAAATAGTTGCAAAAATTTAACTGGTTGCAGCGCAGATACTTCAGCGATCTTAAAACCCTGCACCATGCATAGGTGACCCAAAGTTGCCAAACCCGCTGTCAAACCCATCCATAACCACTCTTCTAAGCTCGGTTCTCGCCAAACAAATAACGCAGGGATCATAATTGTAAGTGTTACAAAGACCGATAGATACGCTACAAGAGCCGGGCCTGTTTCTTTTCGTGTTAATACTTTTGAGATAAGATCGGATATTGCAAAGAGTGGCGCCGCGATGAGCATTAACATTGCACCCAACTCTACAGCTACGATCCCCGGCCTTATAATAATAAGAGCTCCAAGCAGACCAATAAGAACCGCTAAGATCCTCCGCAGCCGAACCTTTTCACCTAAAAAGAGTGCTGCACCAATCGTAGCAAAAACGGGAGCCGTAAAACCGATTGCTGTAACTTCTGCAATAGGAATACGGCTCATTGCATAAAACCAACACATGACCCCGCCGGCATGCAAGACACCACGAATAGCATGTAAGCCAAATCTCGCCCTCTGAAAGTCAGCTGTATTTAACCGCATAAAGAATGGCAACATAAATACCAAGCCCAAGCCATAACGCAGAAACGCTACCTGGATAGGATCTAACGTTGATCCCACATGCCGAACAATAGCCATGAAGGAAGCAAAAATAAGGCCTGCTGCAGCCATCCAGAACATACCTTGGACGTTCGGGGAAAAACTGGATAAGAAACGAGTTATTCGCCAGGGACTATACATTTTTAATATTACTAACTTCAGACGTATTTGTGATAACGTAAGCGGATTGGAGGCAATGAATTATGACTAACGTCGCTAATTTTAAACACCCTGAGTTCCTAGTAAGCGTGGATTGGTTATTGGAGAATCTCAACGATCCAAATCTAAGAATTTATGACTGTACCGCTCATCTCATACCACATCCGACGGAAACTTACACTATTGGAAGTGGCAGAGGAGACTATGAAAAAGCCCATATACCGGGGGCTGATTTTTTAGATCTGCAGCAAGAGTTATCAAATAATTCAAGTAAATTACGTTTTACATTCCCAAGCGCTGAACACTTCTCAAAAGCCATTGGAGCACACGGGCTTAGCAATGATAACGAGGCGGTTTTATACAGTACCACTTCACCACAATGGGCAACCCGGATATGGTGGATGCTACGAGCCTTTGGATTTGACAACGCAAAGGTGCTAGATGGAGGGCTAATTAGATGGATGCAAAAGGGTTATTCAACGTCAACCATTCCTTCAACATATCCAGAGCAGTCGTTCACAGCTAAACCTCGTCCNGGGNTAATTATTCAAAAAAGNGAAGTTCTGGACGGAATTCNCGANNACAATANATGCATNATAAANGCTTTGTCCCAAGAACAACACACAGGTGTGGGCGGGAGGACATATGGCCGACCAGGCAGAGTAAAAGACAGCGAGAATGTGCCGACAAATGAGCTAATTAATCCTGAAACCAATGAGTTTTTCCCTGCGGCTGTTATAGCTGACAGGTTTANGAGTGTTGGAGCACAAAGTTCCGCTCGTGTTCTAACGTACTGTGGNGGAGGTATTGCTGCTAGCGCAACCGCATTTCTTTTAACAATGCTGGGCCATACAAACGTGGGACTTTACGATAATTCGCTATCAGAGTGGGCCATCGATGAGTCACTTCCAATGGAAATAGGAGACTAAACTAAAATTATTCAGCCGCCGCGCGATGTTGACTAACTGCGTGCTTTCCAGCAGCCTCCCCAGCAATTTTACCAAAAACCGCTCCGTTGATAAGTCCACTGCCGCCTGGATAATTGAAATAGAAAATACCACCGACCATTTCACCGGCAGCGAATAGGCCCTCTATTGGCTCGTAATCTGTATTCTGCACCTGAGCATTTGAGTCGATTCTGACACCACCAAAAGTAAATGTTATACCGCATGTAATTTGATACGCCTCAAACGGTCCCTTATCTAATGTATTTGCCCAATTAGATTTTGGTACATCTAACCCATTGGTAGATCGACCATCCTTAACATTAGGATTAAACGGCACATCTGTGCGGACAGCTTTATTCCATTTTGATATTTCATCTACAAAAGCAGTGGGGTCCACACCCTCCAACTTAGTTGACAATTCTTCGATAGTATTAGCTGTAACTTTAGTCACTTGTTTAATTCTGTACTCGTCTCTAAGCAAGTGCGTAACCTTCTGATCAAAGATCTGCCATGCAAACTGGTTCGGCTGGTTAAGAATTACTCTGCCATACTTTGCATAAGTGTAGTTTCTAAAGTCTGCACCTTCATCGACAAAGCGTCTTCCGGTTGCGTTAACCATGATTCCAAANGGATAGCTATGTTTTTGAAAGGCGTCACCCACTGCTAAGTCGCCAAACTCAGGTGCATTCCTTTCCCATCCAACTGCATGGCAACCCGACCAGTTACCTTTNGTGCTAGCGCCCATATCTGTCGCCATTCTAATACCATCGCCNACATTATANGGCGTACCGCGAACTTTCGCTAAATCCCATCCTGGCCCCAAATATCGTGTCCGCCACTCGGCATTTGCTTGGAACCCACCTGCAGCTAGAACAACTGATTTGGCCGCGATCTCTTTTACCTGGCCTTGGTGTTTAATTTTGATACCTTGAATTCGATTTCCGTCACGCAGGAGATCGGTAGCACGAGCTTCAAAAAGGATTTCGATGCCTCTTTTTTTCGCCGACTCCCAGAGGGCCTCACACAANCCAGGNCCGCCACCCCATGCNTCAACTGTCAACCCACCCCAAAACTTAAANCGGCCGTCTACCTTGAATGCTTGCCTTCCCCATATAGGAGCAAATCTTATACCCTTNCCGCGCATCCATTTAAGAGTGTCTAGACTATTTTTAACCAAAATTTCAACAAGTTCTGGGTCCGTCCTGTATTCCGTAACTCGGAACATATCATCAAAAAATTGGTCTTCAGTGTATGTACCAAAGTCGGTTATTTCGCATTCAGCGTCTGTTAAGTCGGGCATTAAATCTCGTAGATCATCGACCCCATTGTATACAGTTCGAATAGCGCCAGCGGTAAACCTTGTGTTTCCCCCTCCTAATTCCTCAGTTGCAGCCTCTAAAACAAGCACCTTCGCTCCGGCCTCTTCTGCAGCTAAAGCCGAGCACATCGCCGCGTTACCAGCACCTACAACTACAACATCATATTCCATATTTTCCTCTTAACTTTCTTTCCAGAAATTAGGTAANACTATTTATCCCAAAGTCACCGCCGTGAATTCATCGATATGTCATATTATGCAATAAAAAAGCTAAAAACAATTGATCTTCTTAACAAACGTTCTCACATCCCCAATTAGATAAAAGATATCAAGTAAAAAATTACTATAGACCCGTCATAACCAACAGTAGACNATATCTTAAAGTCAAAACGTTCGAAGGNCTTGGTTATGCAAATAGATGATTTAACATTAACCCTTTTCAGTTGGGAAAACATTCCCCCGACACAGTATGCGGCAGGCTCGGGAAATTCTTCAGGGAATAGTACACTTGGATTACTGAGAATTTCTACGGATAATGGTATTGANGGCCATGCTTTTTTAGGGTCAGCAACCTATAGCGCNGAAATAGATTGTAAAGGAATTATTCATTTCTTAAAGCCTATACTGATGGGGGCCGACCCTCTTGACCGCGAATATCTCTACCAAAAAATGTGGAAACAAAATAGAAAAGTGAGTTTGCGATCAATCGGAGCCATAGATATTGCGCTCTATGACATAGCCGCGAAAGTGGCAGCGTTACCTCTTTATAAGTTTCTTGGCGGTTACAGGGACGCTATACCAGCCTATGCCTCATCGGCAATTATGTCAGACAAGACGGAATATGCTGAGGAAGCGGTTAAATATAAAGAAGATGGTTGGGCAGCATATAAGATACATCCACCGACAATTTGGCGAAANGATATTGGAGTATGTCGGGCGGCNCGAGAAGCNGTCGGAAACGACTTTGACCTGATGCTTGACTCCACNTGGGCTTATACCTACGACAATGCAATTAAGGTTGGTCGAGNCATCGAAGATTTNAATTTTTATTGGTACGAAGANCCCTTAGCTGANGANGANCTGATGGGATGTATCAAGCTGCGTGAAAAACTNTCTATTCCTCTAATGGCGACTGAATACTCGCCGGGAGGNTTTACNAACTACGTNCCATGGATAATCAATAAAGCAACTGACTACTTGAGGGGTGATGTGGCAGTAAAAGGAGGTATAACGGCGCTTTTAAAAACAGCTCATTTAGCTGAAGCCTTCGGGATGAACTATGAAATCCATCACGGCGGGAACTCGCTCAACAACTGGGCTAATCTGCATGTAATTCTTGCGATTAAAAACACAACCTACTTTGAGGTACTTTTGCCCTCTGGGGCCCAGAAATATGGGGTAATTGATGACCTGGAGCCCGACTCCCAGGGGATGGTAAGGGCGCCTGATGAACCTGGTTTAGGTGCAAAGATTGATTTTGATTTGATAAAGTCGAAAACTATTACCACGCTTAAATAATTAATTAATAACCACAGATTCATATAACATAAATTGGAGAAAAAAATGGATACCAAAGACCTGTTTAATCAAGGACTAAAAACACGAAAACAAGTTCTAGGATCGGAATACGTAGACAACTCAATCAATAATGCAGATGAATTTGGCATGAAATTACAGGAGTTCATCACAACCCATGCCTGGGGTGCTATTTGGGGACGGGAAGGTATACCTCTAAAGACGCGCAGCATGATAAATATTGCAATGCTTGCGGCTCTCGGTCGAACTCATGAATTTCGNTTGCATTTATCTGGCGCAATCAATAACGGCGTAACCAAAGATGAAATCGCCGANATCTTAATACAAGTTGGCGGCTATGCAGGTTTTCCTTGCGCTGTAGACGGTTTTAGGCAAGCACGGGANGTCTTTGAAGAAAAAAATATATGACAGTGGATTGCAAGAAGGTANGANCAGATCCCTAACTTTTTTCTTGTTATTGATGGCTAGTGAATAATTAAGTTAGTCTAGCGTCGTTATAATGGGGGAACTCTATTTGTAGGCTAGGCCATAAAAATGGTGCTTAAATCAGAAGCCATTTTGATGGGATAGAGGTGCGAGTAGCCGATGCTCCCTGAGCCAATGAGTTTTGGTAGCGATCACTATCACACAGACGCAGGGCGACCATGTCTCGTGTTAGAGGCTCGCGTATTTATGAAATTGAAGGCGAAGACGGACTTAGTCAGCTTAAACTATCAGTCACCTNTAGCAAAAAAATGAGGGNATTAACTTTGTTCCCCTTCTTTAAGCTCGGCGAAAACTCTCCTAGCAACAAGCATAGCACCACGAGTAGAGGGCACTCCGATATAACCCGATAAATGCAACATTACTTCAAGCAACTCATCTTCTGTCCACCCTTGGCCCAGCGCAAAACGTAAATGAATTGCCAACTCTTCTTCCCGCGCTGTTGCGATATCAGAAACTACACAAATTAAGGCTCGTGTTTTTGTATCCAACCCTGGACGGGTCCATAAAGCCCCAAAAACTGTCTCCGTCGCGACGTCCAGAAACTTTCGCATTATTGGATCACCGTAAACGGTCTCGTTTGCTTTATTATATGCTTCTTCACCATACATGCTCCGACGCATTGCATCGCCTTTTTTATAAAGTTCGCTCTTTGTCATGTTTAAGTCCTTTAAAATAACAATCCCGGGCTCTCTATCTTGTTTGTTACACAAGGCCACCAGAAACATCGATGGTTTGTCCTGTAACGTAATCAGCATCTTCGGAAGCTAAAAAACAAATAACTCTTGCTTGATCTATAGGCTCCGCCACTCGCCCAAGTGGGATCTTTTCCGTTTGTTGTANCTGATCTTCTGGACTTTGCTGTCGCCAACGTGGNTGGATCCGTTCTGTCAGTGTCGTATTTGGNGCTATGGCGTTTACGGTTATGTTGAACTGCCCTAATTCTCGGGCAGTTTTTTTTGTAAACGCGATAACACCACCCTTCGCAGCAGCATATGCACTACTACTTATATCACTGAAACCTCGCCCCGCAATTGATGCCAAATTAACTACTTTCCCCTTGCCCTGTTTTTTCATAATTGGGACTACTGAATTAGTAAAAATAAACATGCTTTTTAAATTGAAGTTTATTATGGCCTGCCAATCATCTATCGTCAGNTCATCTACTCTGGCAGAGGGNTTGGAGATTATAGTACTTCCGCCAACGCCGTTGATTAAAATATCGATGTGTTTGTTATTTTTGGTAATATTTTNCAGCGCTTGATCGGCTGCCTTTGGGTCAAGAGCGTCTATACAATAGGTTACAATGGCCCCTGCNGCCTCTTTAGAGAGTTCCATTGACATTTTTTCAAGGCGGGCTTCGTNTGTATCAATACCAACCACGAGNCCCCCTTCTTTCGCTATTATTCCTGCCGCAGCTCTGCAAATACCGCTGGCAGCAGCTGTGATAACAGCAATTTTTCCTTCAAATCGCATTAATTCAGATCCTCCCATATCATTTCCTGCCAATTCTTGACTTGGCTCACAAATATATCAACGCGAATACTGTGTTAGAGAAATTTATCATGAAGCGGATATCAAAGATTTACCTGAATAGATTCGACTCTATGCAAAAAAGCTTCTATATTTTGTTGTTGTGATTTAATGGGCTACTAAATGTGACCTCAAATGTTATCTACCGATACAATTTCTGACGCAACTGAANACTATAGAATAAGGCTTTTACCAAACGGCCTTATTAACAAGATNGCTGCCGGCGAGGTAATCGAGCGCCCTGCCAGTGCGGTCAAGGAATTAGTTGAAAACTCNATCGATGCTGGAGCAACTAAAATTGAAATTATAATGCGCGATGGTGGCCGAACGTTTATNAGTGTCACTGACAATGGTTGTGGTATGTCAAAGCAGGACCTCGTACTTGCAGTTGAGCGCCATGCAACCTCAAAATTACCAAACGATAANCTCGATAGTATNAGTACNCTAGGATTTAGAGGAGAAGCTNTGCCGTCAATAGGAGCNGTAAGCAGGCTAAGCATCAAAACTCGATCAAAAAATATGGAAACCGGCTGGAGCATAAATGTTACCGGAGGAGATATCGAAGCAGCGATACCCTCCTCCCTAAAAATGGGAACAAAAGTTGAAATACGAGATTTATTTTATGCTACACCGGCACGATTGAAATTTCTTAAGACCGATCGTACCGAGACAGGTCGCACAATAGAGGTGATACGTCGCATAGCCATGGTTAATCCGAAGATTTCATTCACTTTAAACGATGGCACTCGAACGAACATCCGTTTTAATGGAGCCCAAGGTAATCTCCCAAATATAAAACTATCGCGAATTGGAGAAGTATTAGGACGAGATTTTGAAGAAAACTCTTTATTAAT
>PCAV01000045.1 GCA_002730675.1 Rhodospirillaceae bacterium
CCTAGAGCATAACCGCGATCGGGATCTGCGGTATATTTGAAATACTCAGACAGAACTGAGATTTTGTCATTGCGAGAAGTTTTCAAAATAAGTGTGGTTAAGAGTTGCGAGAAGCTCTTCATATCTCAAGTTCCTCATCGCGTCCTTGTAAACGCAGTGGTTCTGCATTTTTTCCATTAAGCTTGCACCAATGTACTAACGCATCCTCCCTGCCATGTGTGACCCAAATTGTATCGGCTTCCGTACTATCAATTGTGTTGGTGAGCTCGTTCCAGTCGGCGTGATCTGATATTACTAGTGGAAGTTCCACGCCACTTCTTTTAGCTCGTTGTTTTATTGTCATCCAACCAGAAGCCTGGCAAATAATTGGATCCATCAGCCGCCTTGACCAGCGGTCTCGAAGCGCCGACGGCGGTGCCATCACAACTGCTCCTTTCATAGTTTCTTTGTCTTGAACGAGTGCTTTTCGAAGTAGGCCTAAATTTATCCCTTCAGATGAATAGTAGTCGCAAAGTTTCTCGAGAGCGCCGTGAATAAAAATAGGGTGGTCATAGCCAGCCTCTCGAAGAAGACTTATCACTCGTTGTGCTTTTCCTAACGAATATACCCCAACTAGGTGCGTTCTATTGGATTGCTCTGAAATAGATTTTAAAAGATTGTTGATTTCATTATGGGGCGACGGATGCTGAAATATAGGCAGGCCAAAAGTCGCTTCAGTTACGAAAAGGTCGCACTTAATTATTTCAAACGCCTGGGCACTGCTATCGGGAATGGTTTTATAATCGCCCGTTACTACCACCCGTTGACCTTTATGCTCAATCGAAATTTGAGCGCTTCCCAAAATGTGGCCGGCGGGATGTAACGTAATGGTTACATCATTTATTCGCAATGGTTTGTTAAACTCCATTGATTGAAAAGAGGTGGCACTTTTCTCACCATATCTTATTTTCATGATGTCTATTGTCTGTCGAGAGGCCAAAACTTTTTCGTGGCCGGGCCGCGCGTGATCGGCGTGACCGTGCGTAATTATTGCCTTGTCGACGGGTTTGATTGGGTCGATGTAGGCGTCAATTGGTGCTATATAAAGTTCATGATTAATCCACTGCATGACCTACAATATAGTGAGACCTCTGCAAAGCTCAAACAGCATCCTTTAAGTGAGTGGATGAGCAACCAACAATGGACTTGGTTCCCGCATCAAATAGAGGCGGCGATGCACGCTGGTTCCGGGAGGGATGTTCTGGTTTTGGCGCCTACCGGAGCCGGTAAAACACTGTCTGGATTTCTACCATCTTTTTTAGATATTCATGATAGGAGATCCAATGGATATCTTCATACCCTATATATCTCACCACTTAAAGCGCTCACAGTTGATGTTCATAGAAATATTACCGAACCTGTTGAAGCCATTGGTCTTCCTATATCATTTGAAACACGCACGGGCGACACCCCGGCTGGAAGACGCAAGCGTCAAAAGAGTAAGCCGCCTGACTTTTTAATGACTACGCCTGAGTCATTAGCTCTTTTGTTGTCTTACGAAGATGCAGAGACTTACTTTAGTCAATTACGGTTTATAATAATAGATGAGTTACATACTTTCTTTGATAATAAAAGAGGAGACCTTTTATCTTTAAATCTAGAGCGGATTACTTCACTTTCGCCGACCGCTGTTCGCATTGGTCTTTCGGCCACGATCAATAATCCGCGACGAGCGCTCGATTGGATTGCTCGCGATAGAGGTAGTTTGGTAGAAGTCTCCGAAGCGGTAAGACCTGAGATAGAAATCTTGGAAGCCAATTCGCGCATTCCCTGGTCAGGGCATTCAGCAAAGCATGTAATTAAAAATATTTACGAAAATATCGCTAGAGCTGGAATGAGTATCGTATTTGTCAATACTCGTGCACAGGCTGAATTTGTGTTTCAGGAGTTATGGCAAGTAAATGATAAGCATCGACGCATTGCTCTTCACCATGGATCACTAGAACGAGAATTACGGCGAAAAGTAGAAGCTAGCATGGCGGCTGGAAGGCTAGATTGTGTGGTCGCTACCAGTTCGTTAGACCTAGGTTTGGATTGGGCTGAAATAGACTTGGTAATCCAAATTGGAGCGCCAAAGGGCGTTAGTCGTTTAATTCAGAGAGTGGGAAGATCGAACCATCGTATTGATCAACCGAGTCGAGCGATGCTGGTTCCTACAAACAGATTTGAATATTTAGAATGCTTAGCAGCCAAGCTCGAAATAGAATCAGGAAATTTGGATGGAGCCAATTTTAGGGTTGGTGGGTTAGATGTTCTAGCACAGCATTTGCTTGGAACAGCTTGCTCCGGTAATTTTAAAGCTGATCTATTATACTTTGAGATAATAAAAGCAACTCCCTACAGCAAATTAGAGCGTGATGAGTTTGATGCCGTTATAGACTTCGTATCTAATGGCGGATATGCATTGAAAACTTATCCGCAGTATAGCCGCCTCATTGAAACAACGCCTGGAACATATGCTCTGCGTGATGGTAGAATCGCAAGGCAGTATCGAATGAATATTGGTACGATCGTGGAGTCACCGATGCTAAAAGTGAAACTGCGAAACCGAACACTAGGGAATATTGAGGAAAATTTCATTTTGAACCTAGCTCAAGGTGACACCTTTCTCTTTGGCGGCATGGTTCTCAAATTTGAACGGTTACATGACGCAACCGTTTTGGTTTCGAAAACAAGTGATGATGAAGCTCAAATCCCTAGTTATGCTGGAGGGAGATTGCCGTTAACGACAAATTTAGCGTCAGCGGTTAGGTTGTTGATCGGCGATAAAACGAATTGGAAAGGTCTTCCTGTTCAAATTAAGGAGTGGCTAAATATGCAGGATGTGCGTTCACATCTTCCAGATAACAAGAGACTAATAACCGAAGTGTTCGAGTTTAAAAGCCGGTTTTATTTCGTTGTTTATACTTTTTCAGGAAGGAACGCTAATCAAACGTTAGGCTTTCTTTTGCTAAGGAGAATGAGAAGAGCCGGTCTTAATCCGATGGGTTTTTCTATAAGTGATTACGCTCTGGCTGTCTGGTCGCTTAAGCCTGTTGAGAATGCAGAAAAATTACTGGAACCGAGCATCATGATTGATGAATTTGAAGAATGGCTTGAGGAAACGCCACTCTTGAAACGCCTATTCCGCGATGCGGCAATAATATCCGGCCTGGTGGAACGACGTCATCCTGGACAAGTTAAAACGGGTCGTCAGGTTCTTTTTAGTTCAGACTTAATATATGACGTCCTCCGTCGTTATGAACCAGATCATATTCTCCTTAAAGCAGTTAGGCGTGATGCGATGGAGGGGTTAATAGATGCCAGTCGACTTGCTGCTACATTAGCTAATTTTCAAAACAATATTATATTCAAAAAGTTAGATTATATTTCACCCATGGCAGTTCCCTTGGTTATGCAGATTAGTAAGGAGAGCACTGTTTGGAGTGAATTAACTGATGACATTCTTGCCGAGAGTGAAGAGGAAATAATACGTGCCGCTAGAGTCCAGTTATTGCACTGAGTTTGGAGGGGAGGTGTTCGAGATGCATCCAAGCGGTGCACTTTATTGGCCGTCTCAGCTATCGCTTTTAGTCGCTGATTTGCATTTCGAAAAAGGATCTAGCTATCACAAGACAGGACAATTTTTACCTCCCTATGATACGCATCAAACGCTTGAAAAGTTAGAAACGGTTATCAAGTATTTCAAGCCAAGAAGAATATTCTTTTTAGGCGACACATTCCACGATATGTCTGCATGGAAGAGAATGCCAGATGTTAACAAATCCAGACTACTTGACGTTGTGGAAGATTTGGAAGTTGTGTGGATTGAGGGAAATCACGATCAGGGCGGCCTCCCTGATAGATTTAAATCTGTAAAGAACATTGAAGTTGATGGCATTACGTTACGCCATATCATGCAAAGGAGTTTTATAGGTCCAGAAATAAGTGCACATTTTCATCCAGCCGGGGTTATAAAGTTTAGGGGTATGAGGATAAGACGACCATGCTTTATCAAATCTGGCCAAAAATTTGTGGTTCCATCATTTGGCGTATTAACCGGTGGTCTGGATTTCTCCGATGATGCTTTTGAAGATTTTCATAATTGCAAAACACATTTATTTTTTTTAGGTGAACGAAAGATATTTAGGTCTTCTGCGGGATATTCTAAAAATATAAAGTCGTCACGTGGTGATCGGAATAATAGGCAACGTGGTTAGGCATGAGAAACCATATAGTAAGTATTAAATCTTTTTGTTTTCAACGTTTTAATTTGATAAATTTAGTGATCCGAGCAGTGAACATCGGCGTATCACAGCAAAAGGAGATTTTTAATGAAAAAAATTGTTATGTTATTAGCTCTATTATCTGTTCCACTGGGTGTTTCTACCGCAGTTGCAGGCAGCTGCGGATACGGTGATCACACGCATACTGATAAAGATAAAAAAGAAACAAAGTAAAAAACTGAAAGGAGCCCAGTAGATAGACTTCGTTATTCTGGGCTCCCCATTTGAGTACTCGTGACAGGCGCTCCCGGCACCTGTAAAGTGAGCATACCATTCGCGAACAAGCCCCACTGGAAACTTTCCATTTATGATCGATGTTGCCGTGATAGGCGCCGGCTTGGCGGGTTGTACCGCTGCCCGCCATTTGAGTGAGATAGCGAAAGTAAAGGTGTTTGAAAAATCAAAGCGTCCTGGGGGACGAATAGCGACTCGATTTTTGTGTCAACACCAGATCGACCACGGTGCCCAATTTTTCACTGCTAGATCGCCTGAGTTCAAAGATTTTTTAACTCCGCTTGTGGACGCCGGATGTGTGGCAAGGTGGGAAGGACGCTTTGCTGAGTTTGATGGCGCACAACTCATTCGCGAAACGGAGTGGGGCGGCTCACCTCCGCATTGGGTAGGAACACCTACGATGTCGGGTTTTGTTGAGAGATTGTCAAACGGTTTGGACTGTGTATTTGACGTCGAAGTAGCACGAGTAGAAAAGGAAAAAGGCCGTTGGATTTTGTTCGACACGCAAGGGAACCTTTTGGGTGATTACGACTGGATAATTCTTACAGCTCCCGCTCCACAGACTCATAATCTATTACCAAAGGAAATCAGCTTTAAAACTCAAGTTGGTCTCATTAAAATGTTAGGTTGCTATTCTCTCATTTTAGGTTACCGACACACGGTTAACTTACCTTTCGATGCTGCCTTAGTTAAAAACGCCAGTATTAGTTGGATTTCAGTTAATTCGTCTAAACCAAATCGCAAAAACTTCTCTATGTTAGTGCATTCTACTAATAAGTGGGCCGAACAGAATATGAATACGGATCTAGCTAAAGTGCAGGAAAAGCTGTTTGAATTTACGTCTGAGATATTAGGTTTCAACGTTAAGTTTGCTGATTACATGGAGACGAAGCGATGGCGGTTTGCGAACTCTATTCGACAGACAGATCAACCATTCTTTCTCGATAGAAGCAACCAAGTAGCGTCTTGCGGCGACTGGTGCATAAGAGGAAGGATTGAGGCTGCTTTTCTCAGTGCGAAAAAACTTGCGGTTGAACTCCTGAAAGACTTTTAGACAAAGCCAGTGAGATATTAGCTTGGCTATAATGTAATCGATCCAAGATAAAAAATTAAGTGACTAGTTTGTAAAGATGAAGCCCCTGCTTATAAGTCCGGTAGCAACGGCATTTGCCAGACTTGCGATAATCGTCTTGTAGGTATTATCATAGACTTGTCGCATCACAACATGTCGGAGTCAGTAATGGATATAACTATAAATCCTCTATCAAAGGCTATCGGTGCTGAGGTATTGGGCGTCGACTTGTCTGAAAAAGTTGATTCAGACGACCTCTTTCATATCAATGTAGCAATGCAAAAGTCGCTTGTGTTAGTTTTTCGAAATCAGAAATTGGAGCCAAATAATCTTTTGTCGGCTGTCCGGCTATTTGGCGACACCATGGAGCAACACTTAACTGATACTTTAATGGAAAGTCACCCAGAAATAGCGGTGTTGGATAGTCGCGAAATGCCCCCCGATAAAGAAGGAAAAACTATTCCATTCGGTGGGCGTGATTGGCATACTGATCATACAAACCACGAAGTCCCCCCTAAATTTACAGTTTTATATGCTATTAAACTTCCAAACTCCGGTGGAGATACAAGCTTTGCTAATATGCACCTTGCTTTTGATTCTCTGCCTCAAAGTGAAAAAATTAAATTAAGCAGGTTAGAAACAGTAAACAAGATTGAAGATTTTGCTTACATTGATGAGAGTGCAAGGGAAAAGTTTGGTAAATTACCAATTCACCCGCTAATACGCACACATCCCGACACTGGGCGAAAAGCCATTTACGTCCATCCGGGGAAATTGGAAAGAATCGTAGGCATGGAGCCAGCAGAAAGTCAGCACGTCATACAGACCCTGTTAGACAATGTACTCACACCGGATATTTGCTACAGGCATAAATGGAAAGAAGGAGATCTCTTGTTATGTGATAACCGAGCTGTCTTGCATTTAGCTCACCATGATTACGACTTAAATGAAGGTCGAATAATGCACCGTATTTTGATAAAAGGTGAACGTCCTGTTTGATTGCTTTGAAGCGGGCTGAGTATTTGTAAGGTAGAGAAACTTTGATGTTAAAGGTAAAAAGGCATAGAGGCGTTTTCAATCCAAATAACAGTTCCCCCTACGAATTAAGCAGGACGCGCGTAGAGAATTTTGTTAGGTGTCCAGCTTGTTTCTATCTGCAGCAAGTAAAAAAGGTTAACTTCCCGAGCATTCCCGGTTTTAACATAAATGAAGCAACGGATGTGTTGCTGAAACGTGACTTCGATGAATGTCGGGCAAAAGGGGCATCTCATCCCTTTTTAAAAGCTCAAGGGTATGGGCATTTAATCCCATTCGATCATGAAGACTTCGAGCTTTGGACGCAGAGTTTACATTTTGGGGCAAAAGGCCGTTTTCACACAATACACGAGGAAACTAACTTGAAAATTGGCGGTGGCATTGATGATGTTTGGTTAAATACAAATACGAGAAAACTGCATATAGTTGATTATAAAAGCACGTCACTAAAAACCGCAGGTAAAAACATAACTTTAGATGACCCCTGGAAAATTAGCTACAAACGTCAAATGGATTTATATGTTTGGGTGATGAAAAGAAAGGGCTTTGATGTCTCGGATATAGGATATTTTTTATACTGTGACGGTGATCGTTTTACTTCCAACTCTTTCCTCGGGTCTGAAAGTGCTACGATGCAATTCAAAATGTCGATTTTACCTTATAGTGTCCGTCTAGAATGGATTGAGCCCACTTTGTTTGCGATCCAGGAAACATTGTATTCCAAGACAATGCCAAGACATAACGAGTATTGTGAATATGGAAAGTTTTTAGCAGATGTTCATAATACCGGAGGGGTTTTGTAACTAGCCTAGACCATGCCCAAATGCTCAACGCGGACAGGTAATTATTTCCAATTGATATTTTTAGAACTTTGAGATTTAGATTGTCCCATATAAACGATCGCCAGCGTCTCCAAGACCAGGAGTAATATAGCCGTTATCATTCAAACGTTCATCTAAACAGCAAGTGTAAATTTGAACGTCCGGATGTCTTTGTTCTATAGCCTTCACTCCCTCTGGTGCCGCTAATATAGATGTAAAAACAATATCAGTAGCTTCGTGCTTCTTAATAATTGAGATTGCTGCGTTTGCAGAATTTCCAGTGGCAAGCATTGGATCCAAAATAATGGTTTTTACATTTCCAATACCGTTGGGAAGGTTTATGTAATAATCATGCGCTTTAAGCGTTTCTTCGTCACGGTATAGGCCAATGTGTCCGACTAAAGCACCTGAAACAATTTCAATGAAACCATCTAACATTCCATTTCCAGCTCGTAATATTGGAACGAGACATACAGTATTTTCATATAAAACTGGCGATCTCATGGATTGAATCGGTGTATTGGTAATAATATTTTTCAGTGGTAAGTCCCTGAAGACCTCGTATGACATCAGAATAGAAATTTCTTTTAAAAGTCGGCGGAAGCTATTAGATGGCGTGTCGTTACATCTCATTAAAGTTAGTTTATGTTGAATTAGTGGGTGATTAAGAATTTTCAATTGCCCTTGGCGGCTCATCGTTTCCTCGCTGAAGTCAATTTGGAGTCAAAATAACATTCTCATAAAAAAGTTAATCCAAGGCATCAGTCTCTTCTAACTCTGGTTCTATATGCCTTGCAAAAAATATAGACAGCTCATAAAGAATGATGATTGGAACAGCCAGGAGAACTTGGCTGATCACGTCGGGTGGAGTAACGATAGCTGCGAGAACAAACGCAAATAAGATGGCGTATTTCCTTTTTTTCTTTAAACCTTCTGCGTTAGTGATACCTACTTTTGTAGCTAGAAGTAAAAAGATAGGTAGCTCAAAACAAATACCAAAAGCCAAAATCAACCCCATTACCAAAGAAAGGTATTCATTGACTTTAGGTTCCAATTCCATTGGCAGGGTACCCTGGCCTCCTATTTGCTCGAAACTGACAAAAAATTCCCAAGCAATTGGAATAACGACGTAATAAACTGTTACAGCGCCTAAAAGGAATAAAACCGGCGTCGCCAGGAGAAAAGGCAAAAATGCTCGCTTCTCCTTTGCATATAAGCCAGGTGCAACAAAACGCCATATTTGAGTTGCAATCAATGGGAACATCAAAAAAACCGCACCAAAAAAAGCAACCTTAACTTGTGTGAAAAAAGCCTCATGAAGACCAGTAAAAATCATTCGCCTTTGCCTGCCGTCACTCCCGATATTGGCGAGTGGTTCCACTAGAAAATTATAGATATTCTGTGAGAACGCGTAGCAAAGGAAAAAAGCAAATATCACTCCAACAAAGCAAAATATCAGTCGCCGGCGCAACTCACTCAAGTGATCGAGTAAGGGCATTGTAGTATCTTTCGAACCGGTACTGGTCATTTGTATTTTTTACTTCCGTGTCAAATGCTTTTCTAAGTTTATTTTTTATTTGCTTGATGCTCAAAATATTTAGAATCTGCTTCTAAGTCCAAGTATTCATTATTTGTATTAATAACCGCTAATTCTGTTTCTTTTGCGGCGACCGCAAGCTCCTTAGTTATCTCATTGACCCCAATCTCCTTTATACTTTCTTCGAGAGAATGTTGAAAATCTTTTAAAATATTTTTTGTTTGAAATACCCAACGTGACAGGGAACGAATTACCACCGGAAGATCTTTTGGACCTAGTACTATAATGGCGATAAATGTTATAAAAAATAATTCTTGCCAGCCAAGGTCTAACATGTCGATCCCTACCTTTCTAATTCTGATGAATGGTTATTGAAAACTATTTCAATTAAACACTTGCTTATGAACTTTGTTTCGCTCCTTCTCCTTTTTTTGATTTAACGGTCTGAGCCTCGATAAGTTCAATTTCTTCTATTTCTTCTGTTTCGGGAAATTCGTCATTATTATTCATGCTTTTTTTGAAGTTTTTGAGACCTTTTCCAAGGTCTCCCATTATTGAGGCAATTTTTCCCTTTCCTCCAAATAAGACCAATACGATAACAAGCACCACAAGCCAGTGCCAAATGCTAGTAAAACCCATTTTCTTCTCCTTTTTTGTTAAAGTTTAATTTAAATCCTCTATCCCTCGGTTGTAGATGGAAAATTGGTGACCCAGTGCCTTGCAATATCAATTCTGCGGCACAACCAGATTTCTTTGTGCTGCTGAACATAGTCTAAAAACTTCTCAAGGGCTTTTATGCGTCCTGGTCGTCCAATCAGTCGGCAATGTAATCCAATTGACATCATCCGGGGCGTGTTGGCGCTTTCCTCATAAAGTACGTCAAACGCATCGGTTAGATATGACAAAAATTGATCTCCAGAATTAAAGCCTTGAGCAGTAGCAAACCGCATATCATTTGCATCTAAAGTATATGGAACAACAAGATGATTTACGCCATTTACATTTGACCAAAATGGTAAATCATCGTTGTAATCATCTGCATCGTACAAAAACCCGCCTTCCTCAACAACTAAGCGACGGGTATTCTCACTCGTCCGTCCAGTATACCAACCTAGCGGTCTTTCTCCTGTAACTTCCTTAATGATTTTGACAGCTTCTGCAATATGCAGGCGCTCAACTTCTTCCGGTACGTCACTGTAGTCAATCCACCTTAAACCATGGCTGCATATCTCATGGTTCGCCTCCAGCATGGCCTCGGCAACAGTTGGGTTCCTCTGTAAGGCCATGGCTACTGCAAAAACCGTAAGTGGAATATTTTTTTTCTTGAAGAGATCTAGTATGCGCCACACCCCAACACGGCTTCCATATTCATAGATTGATTCCATACTCAGGTGTCGCTTTCCAACCCACGGTGCAGCGCCGACTATCTCAGATAAGAATGCCTCCGATGCTTCATCACCGTGTAATATATTATTTTCTCCCCCTTCCTCATAATTAAGTACAAACTGAACTGCTAATCTTGCACCATTTGGCCACCTAGGATTGGGAGGGTTGTTTTTATAACCAACCATGTCTCTGGGATATTTGCTGATTTCCATTATTTTAGTAGTCCTTGGGAATTGGCGTTGAGTATCCCCCAACTTTACTGGTTTTTAATCCAGCTCCAATGAGCGCTTCAACAATTTTTAAGGCACTGACAACGCCATCGATAACGGGTATCCCTGCTTCTTCTGATAGCCAATGGGTAAGATCAGTCATGCCAGCACATCCTAGTATGATGGCCTCACATCGGTCCTCTTCGATAGCACTTTTGATTTCACTAAGGAGATTACTTTGGGCTTTTGTTTTATCATTTTCTAATGCTAGCACTTCTATATTTGCCGACCGAACTTTGCGGCAATACCTGTCCATACCATACTTTGACACGAGATCCTCGATAATTGGAATAGATCTTGGCAATGTCGTAACAATAGAAAAATTATGGGCGATCATACTAGCCATACGCAACGAGGCCTCACATATACCAACCACTGGTCCTGTTGCAATTTCCCTGCAAGCGTCTATTCCAGTGTCATCAAAGCAAGCGACAACAAATCCATCGTAGTCATTCTTTTCACCCCATTCGATTTTTTCAAGTAAACCCGGCAAGCTCATGGCTCCATCGTAATGACCTTCAATGCTAGGCGGACTGTTAGACGGATTTAATGTCTCCACAAATGTCCCGGATGCTTTATGGGCCTCAACAAATTTAGCTATTTTGTTTGTCATTGTTGAGGTTGAATTTGGGTTGATCACAAGGATTTTGGGACCATCAATTTCAGGTGCTAGTGGGTTAATTTTTGCCTGCTGACTCATCTCGTTTTTTCCATATCAGGTTAAAGTTCTTTCAATGCTTATATGAGGCCTTTCCCTGAATCATCTCCAAATTTCTTTTTGCGTTTTTCAAGAATAACAATCACGCCAAAACAAATGGCTATGATACTAAACGAAACGAAAGTCGTCAGTGTTCCAAGTGCGTAAAGTGTTGGTGTGGTGACGGTAGTTGTCATTCCAAAAATTTCTAAGGGAAGCGTATTTTTGCTTCCAACCGAGAGAAGCGAGCGGGCAAATTCATCAAAACTTAGCGTAAAGCCGAAGAGCCCTACACCAACCAGACTTGGCCCAATAATTGGTAACAAAACAAATCTTAGAACTTGCCAGTTCGTCGCGCCAAGATCGCGAGCGGCCTCTTCGTATGATTTATCGAAGCGATTGAAGACAGCAAACATTATCAGTAAACCAAAAGGAAGTGTCCACGTGAGATGAGCGCCAAGACCGGAGGTGTACCAGTGTCCTTCCAAACCCAAGCGGTCAAACAAAAGCCCAATGCCCAGTGTTAAAAGTATTGATGGTATTATTAGGCTTGAAATTGTTAAGTAAAATAAACTGTTAGAAAATTTAAATTTTTTACGAAATGCCATTCCGGCGGAAAGCGATATGACGACTGTCGCAACCATCACTATGAAAGCCAAGGTTAGTGATCTTGAAAAGGACCCTTTGAAGTCACCTACCCGTTGTTCCTGAAATAGTTTGCTAAACCAATGTGTAGAAAATCCGTTCATAGGAAATGTGAGGCCTCCATTTGGACCTTGGAAGGATAATGTGATGATTGCGAACATTGGTCCATAAAGGAAAAATACGAAGAGGCAAAAAAATGCAGCTAAGATATAGAAGGATGTTTTACGGTTTTTGCTAAACATTTTATTCTAAAGTTCCTTACGGATGTTTATTGTCCGCATAAGAATAGCTACCATTCCCAAAACTACACATAGCAATATTATCGCATCAGCCGCAGCTGCAGGATACTGCAGTAAAGCGCGTTTATTGTTCATAGCAAGGCCGACAGATGCACTTTGTCCACCTGACATTGCTTGCACGGTTATGAAATCGCCCATAATTAGGCTAATAACAAAAATTGTACCAATTGCGATACCAGGTAGGCACAAGGGAATGATTACGTTGATAAGAATTTGCAGGCTATTTGCTCCCATGTCTTGTGCGGCTTCGATTATAGACTTGTCAATTCGCATCATGGAGTTGAAAATCGGGACTAGCATAAAAAGCGTGTATAAATGTACAAAAGCCAATATTACGGCGAAGTCTGAGTAAAGGAGCCATTCAAGAGGTTCGCCTATAACACCAAGTTCTAATAAAAGAGAGTTCATCAACCCATTTCTGCCTAGCACTGGTATCCAGGCAATCATTCTGATTATATTCGATGTCCAAAATGGGATAGTGCAGATTAAAAATAATATAATCTGCCACCTCAAGGTTCTGACATGAAATGCGAGAAAATAGGCTAGTGTAAAGCCAATTATTACTGTGAATAACCAACCTAAAAATGCAAATTTAAATGTGTTCAAGTAAGTCGAATACGTAACACCGGACTCAAATATCTCTATGTAATTCGTAAGAACGAAATCTGGTATTAGACTAAATTCTGTATAATCCCAGAAGCTTACCGCAAGGATAATTACCACTGGGGCTACAAGAAATAGAACAAGTACTGATAATAATGGCAGTATCTGAAGCTGGATATTCATTCTTTTCTCAACGAACGTAATAATATCCCGGNTAAAANAATACCCGGGATATTTTCAACTTTTNAACTTATGCTNTTGTNTNTTTTAAGCGGCGATNAANTCATTCCACTTACGNACCATGTAGCGGTTCTCCTTCATTACGGAGTTCCAGCATTCGACTTTACCCATTCGATCAAAGAAAGAGCCGCCATCTCTTACTGCTCCNGCTTTTTCAAGCTTATTACCAAATGGATCTATGATGTCGGATTTGGCTGGTTTGCCTTCGTACCAGTAACCCCACTCATCAGCACTCATAAATTGTTTTGATGTCTCAGGAGCAGCTGAATAGTAACCTTGGCGCATAAGAAGGCCGCCAACCCAACCGGATAGATACCAGTTTATATATTCATAGGCTGCGTCTAATTCTAATCCTGAGAGGCTTCGCGATAGACCTAAGCCGCCGCCCCATGAGCGATATCCCTCCTTAAGAGGTTGGTAAATACACGGGATACCTTGGGATCGCACCTTCGTAATAGCCGGAGACCACATTGATTGAATGACGACTTCACCTGATGCCATTAGGTTTACAGACTCGTCGAAGGACTTCCAAAACGCTCGAAATTGTCCAGACTTCTTCGCATCTGTGAAAATCTTCATGGTCTTGTCGATCTCTTCTTTGGTCATATTCCCTTTATCGCCATAACTTACTTCGCCCATGGCTTCACAAACCATCGCTGCGTCCATGATGCCAATGGATGGAATGTTTAAAATTGACGCTTTGCCCTTAAACTCTGGGTTAAGCAGTTCCGCCCAGGAATTTATCGGACGCTTTATGAGGTCGGGCCTTATTCCCAAAGTGTCTGCATTGTAAATAGTAGGGACAAGCGTGTACCAATTATTTTCGGTTGTGGAAAATTCCTTTGAATCAAGTGATTTCGCAAAACCGACTGTGTGAGGAGCAGTACCTTGCGCGATCTTAGAGGTTGGAGTTAGCTTACCACTTTTAAAAATTCCTACTATCTTGTCGTAATATTTCAATTTGCTAACGTCAAAGGGCTGTAGATTACCTGACCCCCAAATCTTCTTAACCGTGAAGTATTCGATATCAGCAATATCAAAGGATTTCGGTTGTGTAACGACCCTTTGTGCTGTCGTATCAGTATCAAGAGCAGTCATTTCGAGGGTAAAACCAAGATCTTCCTTAACTTTCTTTGCGATTTCGTTGATGTTTGAAACCCCGGTTCCAAATTGTCGGAGGGTAACATTTTTAATATTTTGTGCCCAAATTGTTGGGAAGCCAGTTAATAAGCCCGATCCTAAAGCTGCTCCACCAACAGCAGCTGTTGTTTTTAAGAATTTTCGGCGATCTGCAGCCTTTCCGCTAAGCGCTTTTGTTGTTTTATCTTTTTTCATAAGTCTTCCTTTTTAGTTGTTATCATTGGAGGTTATGTGCAGTCGTGGGTTTGGCGCTTAAGGGATGAATCTTCGCTGGATCGAGCGATATATCGATATCATCTCCTTCGCGCCAGTTATGCGAGAAGAAGTGATCTTCGCCGCAAATAGCGTTGAATTCTTGGCCGTCATCGCTACGTAACCGTACTTGTACGTTCGAACCGGCATATTCTGACTGAATAAGTTTTGCCTTTGAACTGTATGAGCCTTTTTTGATTCCCCCCAGAACCAAACCGTCATTTCTCAAGGCAAATCTAATTTTATCTCCTAAGGAAAAGTTTTCTGAAGATATAGGAAATCTTAAATTACCTGGTCCTTCGACCGTCAAGGTTCTGCCTTCTGCTGATATGATTTGACCATTTAAAATATTTTGATCCCCAAGGAACTCTGCAACAAACTCGTTTGTGGGCTCCCTAAAGACAGTTCTCGGCTTGTCGGCCTGTTCGATATGACCATCCCGCATCACTACGACTAGATCAGCAAGTGCCATCGCTTCCTCTTGGGAGTGCGTTACATGGACGAAGGAAATATTTAATTTCCTCTGTAATTGCTTCAGCTCGGCCCTCATTTGCTTTCGTAAAAATGGATCAAGAGCCGAAAGCGGCTCGTCCAGAAGAAGCACATCTGGGTTTCCTACCAAGGCTCTGGCGAGTGCAACGCGTTGCTGCTGCCCGCCAGAGAGTTGGGAAGGTAAACGATTTTTTAGGTCTTGCATCTCTACTAACGATAGCATTGCCATAGCCCGCTCGTTGCGTTCGGCTTTTTTGTCTCCGGCCATCTTTAGGCTAAAAGCGACGTTCTCAAGACAATTAAGATGTGGAAATAACGCATAATTCTGAAACATCATTGCCGTTCCTCTCTTTGCGGGAGGCCGGACAGTGACATTTTTGTTGCTTATTAGAATGTCNCCAGATGTTGGTGTTTCATGTCCNGCGATCAACCTNAGAGTAGTTGACTTTCCGCAGCCNGAGGGGCCAAGCAGNCAACAATAAGTTCCACTCTGGATTGTNAAATTTATNGANTCAACNGCNNTGACNGNGTCAAAGCTCTTGCTTAATCCAACTAACTCAATTTGGCCTTTACTCGTCATTTATAATATTTAGCCCGAAAAAAATTGCTCACTAGTCGTATTCCAAAAAGCATGCCAAAAAATGCGAGCTAAAAATTATTCGATAAAACAATTACTTAAGGGAGATATTAGAAAAAATTTTTGATTTAAAATTTCTATATTGCATAAAAATTAATCAAATAATTTTCATTGCCTAATAATTAAGCTATCGTTACATTGTAACGAAATGGCCAGTTGGCCCCACTTGGATCTTTAGGGGAAAATAGGAGTAAAAGTGATTGAATGCACCATCTAACGTTTCATTATAGTGCAATTATCTCGACGCAAAATTTTTGATGGATAAAGAATATTATTTCCCACATACCCAATGCTGTTTGACGAGTTACTGGTATATGTATTTTTTTCTAGTTAAATGAAAAGGAACCCCGATGTCAGATCTAATTATTGAAATCGGTGATGCAGAGTTCAGAGCCAAATTTGAGAAAGCTAAGTCACCTAAAACCTGTGGGGCATTTGAAGCAGCAATGCCTTTTAGGAGTAAAATTATACATGTCAGGTGGAGTGGTGAGGCTGTTTGGATCCCCTTGGGCGATCGTCAATTTGGTGTTGGCTTTGAAGATGCTACTAGTCATCCTGCGCCAGGTGAAATCATCCTTTATCCGGGTGGGGTAAGTGAAACGGAAATATTGCTAGCCTATGGTCCAACATGTTTCGCAAGTAAGGCGGGACAGTTGGCGGGAAACCATTTTCTAACGATCACTGAAAATTTAGATAAAATTGCGGATCTAGGGCGGGATACTCTATGGTCTGGCGCCAAGGATATTGTATTCAGGCAAGCATGATTTGCGATACTTCTCCAGGGTTATAGAGGTTTAAAATTTTCGATAAACTTCAGCATTATCTGAAAGCCTACCTCAATGTCTCCCATTTTCACAGATTCTGCAGGATTATGGCTTATCCCTTCACGACATCTTAGAAAGATCATACCTGTTTCTGTTAAATCAGACATGGCAGCGGTATCGTGGCCTGCTCCACTGGGCAAAAAGTAGGTGGGATGGCCAGACTTAACGAATGCATCATCCAATTGGTTTATGACGTTCTTAGAACATATGGTGCTTTCAGCACTATGTGTCTTCGTTGTTATTAATTTTGTTTTCCGCTTTGTGCAAATTTCTTGGAGCGCTTGTTGTATTTCATTTTCCACTTTTGTTCGTACGCTATTTTCAGTCGATCTTAGGTCGACGGTGAATTGTGCATTGCCTGGTATTACATTTGATGCGCCTGGTTTAATCAATATCTCCCCAACAGTAACAACCGTGTTTGCAGAGGCCTTTGCTATCTTTTCCAATTTTACAATGCACTCACTAGCCGTGACTAGAGCGTCTTGTCGGAGATTAAGTGGAACAGTTCCTGCATGACCTGCTTTTCCTACAATCTCTACTGATAATCTCGTTGCTCCGGCTATTTCTGTTACAATCCCTGCAGCGAGGTTTTTGTCCTCTAGCACCGGACCTTGTTCGATGTGAAGTTCAACGTAAGCAGCTATTTCATTTTTGCTCCGTGCTGCCTGAGGGATATTTTTTATATCGAGACCAAAGGTATTTAATGCTTCCTTCATGGAAATTCCGTCAGAGTCTAACCGATCGAGAGTATCTAAATCAAATGTTCCTGCTACCGCTTTGCTGCCCAAGTAAGTAGACTTGAAACGCGTGCCTTCTTCATCGGCAAACCCAATCACTTCTACGGCAAAGGGTAGACGCTTTCCTTGGCGTTGTAACGAGGCAACACAATGAATGGCGGTAACAACACCTAACATACCATCATATTTGCCCGCATTTACAACAGTATCTAAATGAGAGCCCAGCATTAATGCAGGTAGCCCGTTTTCATGCCCTTCGTAGCGACCTACAATATTTCCGATAGGGTCTTGCCACGCTTTCATGCCTGCAACGCTCATCCAATCTGCTACAAGTTGATTCACTTTTTTGTGCTGCGAAGTGAGGTATCGTCTGGTAAGAAAGTCTTTATCTTCACTTATAAGCGCGAGTGTCTCAATCATTTCTATAATACTAGGTAAGTTATTGCTCATCATTGTTTAATCATCACATCAATTGGGTTTTCTAAATGATGGTTTTTTTCTCTATGTGTTTAGCAAGTCGTGAAAGGGGATAAATTAAATAAAAAATTTTTAACCTAATCCTAATCCACCCTCAGATTTTAGAAATTCAGCAATTTCCTTGACGCCGTTTCCATTTCGCATAGAGCCAAAAATAAAAGGTAAATCACCTCTGTTTTCTTTTGTGTCCCTTTTCATTTGATCTAAATCTACTTCCACAAACTCTGCGAGTTCTATCTTATTTATTATTAACATGTCTGACTTCATAAGTGCTGGCCCCCTTTTCCGGGGTATATCACCTCCCATACAAACATCAATGACGTAGATCGTTAGATCTACAAGTTCAGGACTAAAAGTGGCTGCTAGATTATCTCCTCCAGATTCAAGCAAGATCAATTCTAAGTCGGGAAGGCGTTTCTTTAATGTCTCTATAGCTGCGAGGTTAACCGACGCATCTTCACGGATTGCCGTGTGCGGACAACCACCAGTTTCAACACCATAGATTCTATCCGATGTTAGCGCTTGAGCATTAACTAGATAGTTTGCATCCTCACGAGTATAAATGTCGTTGGTTATTACTGCCATTGAAATTTCCTGTGATAGTGTTCTGCAGAGGGCTTCGGTCAAACTGGTTTTACCAGCGCCGACTGGACCACCTATTCCAACCCTTAAGGGACCATAACGTATTTGGTTTTTTGTCACGTTCTAAAAATCCTCTGTTCTGAATATTCGTGTTGCATGGAAAGTAAATCCGCAAAAAAAGCGCCGCCTCGAAGATCATCAAGAGAACTATTGGTTAGTTCGTTAGCGAGGCTTTTGATATTTGGCATTAACTGAAAAAAACATTCTTGTCCTGTTTCTTGACCGATGGGGATAATCCTTATCCCAACATGAATGAGGTTATTTACAAAAGACTGAAGAAAGCTCTGCAGGGTTAATCTCAAATCAATTTTGAACTCTCGCGCTGCTTTTCCAATGGCGACTGGATAGGTTAGATTTTTTTTAAGTTCTAATCCATAGACATTGTTCACTGCCCGTACAAATGCGCTCCCCATTTCACTAGTTTCAAGATGTCTTTCACGACTTGCAGCTAAACTTAAACAAAGACCATTCGCGTCAGATACATTATTGTAAGCTGCGCTCAAAAATACTCCGTCATTCCAACCGGAGCCCTCTTTCAATAAATGTTTCATCCATCCAACTAAGTCATTAGAACTTTTTACAAAGCCGCTGTTAATAGCAGTCTCTAATCCGTGCGAGTAAGAAAACGCCCCTACAGGAAAGCTTGGGGAGAACCAGGCTTGTAGAATCATGATGCTCTCAGATTGATTTTGCATTTTTATATCAGTCTAACTCTGAAAACTAATGCTTTACTCATGGTGATGATCGTGGGTCCTTCCATGGCCATATGCGCCGCCTTCTGGGGTGAACTTCGCAATTAGTTTTTCGGTTTGAGCTCCCAGTTTTTCTAACATTATTTCTAGGACATGGTCTTCTCTAATAAGTAGGAAATTTTTCCCAATTTGACATGGGGTATGCCGATTTCCAATGTGCCATGCAATTTGGGCAAGATTTTTATGTGTAATTTTTAAAAGCGGCTCGGGCTTCAGTTTTATTCCAATTACACGACCATCATCGAGAAGGAAGCTGTCATTCTCAGAGAGCGAGTGGGTTTCTGGTAATTCAACAAGAAATTCTTCACCTTTGTTACTTACTAATTTTTTGCGCCTTAGAAAGCGCCCCTCGTAGTCCAAATCAATCAAATCATCAATACAATCTGCTTTTATATTTTTTGCGATTTCGTGAGCGATATTCATGTCTTATCTTCCTAGAATCAAAATAAAAAATATCTTTGAGCCATTGGTAATTCCGTGGCAGGTTCGCACGTAAGCAATTCACCGTCGGCTCGGACTTCATATGTCTCAGGATTGACTTGAATCTCAGGTTGATAGGTATTCATCAACATATCTGATTTTGATATAGTTCTGGTGTTTTGTACCGGCAAAGTCTCTTTAACTAATCCTATCCGTTCTGAAAGCCTCTCGTCCTTGGCCCTTTGACTAATAAAGGTGACAGTTGATTTTTCTACAGAGCGTCCAAACGAAGCGAACATTGGTCTTGTATGAACAGGTTGGGGCGTAGGAATGGATGCATTAGGATCACCCATCTGAGATACCGCAATACTCCCTCCCAGCAAAACCATTTCAGGTTTAACACCAAAGAAGGCGGGATTCCAAATTACAAGATCGGCTCGTTTACCAATCTCAATTGAACCTATGTGCGCTGAAATGCCATGGCATATAGCAGGATTTATGGTGTATTTGGCAATGTATCGTTTGACCCGAAAATTGTCATTATCTCCTGGTTCCTCAGAAAGACGCCCCCGTTGTTGCTTCATCTTGTGAGCGGTTTGCCAGGTCCTGATGATTACCTCCGCGACCCTTCCCATGGCCTGACTATCTGAGGCAATAATTGAAAATGCCCCCATATCATGAAGTATATCTTCGGCTGCAATGGTTTCTCGTCTGATTCGACTCTCAGCAAAAGCCACATCCTCGGGAATTGACTTATCGAGATGATGGCATACCATCAGCATATCTAGATGTTCCTCTAGCGTATTCACAGTATAAGGACGAGTTGGATTTGTTGATGAGGGAATAATATTGTTCTCACCACAAACTTTAATAATATCGGGCGCGTGTCCACCACCCGCACCCTCCGTATGAAAGGCGTGTATAGTGCGGCCGTCTATAGCCTTCAATGTATTCTCGACAAATCCGCTTTCATTAAGCGTATCGGTATGTATCATAACTTGAACATCTAATTCGTCGGCAACTGATAAACAGTTATCTATCGCACCTGGTGTAGTCCCCCAGTCTTCATGCAGTTTAAGTGCGCATGCACCTCCAATAATTTGTTCTTCTAAAGGATGAGGCAGAGACGCGTTCCCCTTTCCGGCAAATGCGAGATTCATAGCAAAATGATCGGCTGACTGCAGCATGCGTTCTATATGCCAAGGTCCCGGCGTACAAGTTGTTGCAAGAGTTCCATGGGCGGGTCCGGTGCCACCTCCAAGCATTGTTGTTATACCTGAATGCAACGCGTCGTCGATCTGCTGTGGACAAATGAAATGAATGTGACTATCAAAACCGCCAGCAGTTACAATATTACCTTCGCCGGCTATAACTTCCGTGCCCGGACCAATAATTACATCCACATTACTTTGCGTATCTGGGTTTCCGCCTTTCCCTATTGCACAAATTTTACCGTCTTTTATTCCAATATCGGCCTTGAAAATACCTGTTACGTCAACAATCAGCGCGTTCGTTATAATCGTATCTACTGCGCCTTTGGAGCGAGATATTTGGGATTGTCCCATCCCATCTCTAATAACTTTTCCTCCGCCAAACTTAACTTCATCCCCGTAAGACGTTAGATCTTTTTCTACTTCTATAAAAAGTTCGGTATCTGCCAACCTCACCTTATCGCCAACGGTTGGCCCGTACATGTCGGCATAAGATCTTCTCGAAATACTGTTTGCCATCATAACTCACCCATAATTTTTTTCTGGAACCCAAAAATTTTTCTCTCACCGGAAAATGGAACTAATCGCACTTGACGCGTCTGACCTGGTTCAAAACGAATGGCAGTGCCTGCAGCTATATTTAATCGCATGCCCTTGGTCTCGTTTCTGTTGAATAATAATGCTTCGTTCGTTTCAAAAAAATGGTAGTGGCTACCAACTTGGATAGGCCGGTCACCAGAATTTGAAACGTTGATCTCTAGTTCTGAACGCCCTTCGTTCAGAACGATATTACCGTCTGCCGTTATTACTTCGCCTGGAATCATATTATTCTTACCTTTTATCGTATTGGGTTATGAACTGTTACAAGCTTGGTGCCATCAGGAAAGGTGGCTTCTACTTGCACGTCATGAATTATCTCAGGAATACCTTCCATGCAGTCGCCCCGCGTGACAACATGTGCACCAGCCTCCATTAAATCTGCAACAGATCTCCCATCTCTGGCTCCCTCAACAACAAAGTCACTAATTAATGCTATGGCTTCAGGGTAGTTTAATTTCACACCTCGCTCTTTACGATTTCGGGCTACCATTGCTGCCATTGAAATAAGCAATTTATCCTTTTCGCGTGGACTGAGTTTCATAACTTATCCTTTTTCTAATTACGTCTGCCAAACTTGTGGTAGTGGCTGTTCAAGTAGTTCTTGTAAGAGAACGTTTATTTCTTTTCTTAAGATAGATGGATCTGAGTTCAGCATCCTCACTACTAACTTCTCTACCCAATAGGAAATGCCGAAAGTAGATTTGAACCGGTCTACAAGCGGCATTACTTTATTTTTTTTGTATTCTGCCTCTTTACCTGCGACTATGATTGTTGAGAGACTAGTCGTTCCATTGCCTCCAGCGCACTCTTTTAAAAGTTGACTTATATCACTTTTTAAAGAAACAACCTCAGAGTGAAATAAAATGCCGTCTCTATAAAATCGCCAATTATCCCTAAATTCGCCGTTCTGAACTATTTCACCCATCGCTTGGCGACCAAAGATAATTGTTTCTAGAAAAACGACGTCACTAGTAGCAGCAATATCGACCCTGATATTCCTATCAATTAAGGCACCATCAAAAACAATGGTTTCCTGCGGTAGCCAATGAAGGGTCGATGCTTCATCGATGGTGAGGTGAATGTTAACTTTGGCGGTAGAGCCAATGCTATTATAAAGCCTCTCTGCAGTTTGAGTTGTTGCTACGATTTTTGACGATGTAAGGTTTAACTTTATCTCAAACTTGTCTCCCCCGGTAATTCCCCCTGCTGTATTAATGAATACAGCTTCTTTTAGTGGGGTGTAGGTCTTAGGCAGCAGTATTTTACTTGAGCCAGCCTGATACATTCTGGCTATTTGTTGTTTATCAAATGCTAGGTCTGCAACGCCGCGTGCACGCTGTAAGACTTCGGTTGTTTGCAAATTATTCATCATTCCTGGCGACGCTATTTCTTATTGTGACAACTGCGTTTTATAGTTTCTACGTTGCTTCTTAACTATTGCAACCTGCAGACGAATAGAAGAGCAAGTCGACTGCAACGCCTATACATTCTCAACTAATAACTAGTTAAAGTCGCTACAGTTCATGCTGTTAAAAAGGGCGCACTACGATGCAAAATTTGACGCGTCTCACATTTACGTGCATTGTCGGTGACATAATTTCCAAATTTTTAATTTGAAAAGAGCTGACACTTTGGAATGCTTTGTTTTTGACAATGCACCGTAATAAAGTATTTTCATATTTTTTCTGAGTTTTATGAGACGTTTCTTTTCGATAAACATTTATAAAAACGCCTCTTATATGATAAATGCTTAAATAATGGCGAAATATTAAAGGAGTTATGGTTGTGAAAGTCTTCATTGCTTGTCTCGGCACTGAAACGAATACGTTCTCCAATTTGCCAACTGGCTGGAAGACATTTGAGGAAACAATGCTTTTTTATGGAGACGCTACGGATAATGAGCCGAATACATTCTCACTTCCCCTTCACATATGGCGCAAGCGGTCTGAGGAAAGAAATTATGAGGTGATAGAAAGCGTTGCCGCATTTGCCCAACCTGGGGGTAAAACATTGGACTCAGTTTATGAAGACCTCCGGGATAAAGTGTTGTCAGATCTACGTTCGGCGGGAGAAGTAGATATTGTTTTACTGTCTTTACATGGAGCTATGACTGCCGAAAGTTACGAAGATTGTGAAGGCGATTTGATTAGCTGCATTCGCCAATTAGTAGGGGATCAAACTGTTATAGCGGCAGAGCTTGATTTGCACTGCTCGGTCACGCCAAGAATGGTTGAAAAATCCAACTTGTTTGTAACGTTCAAGCTTTATCCACATACGGACATTGGTGCCCGTGCTGAAGAAGTATTTGATCTAGCAAGTGGTGCCGCCTTAGGGGCTATCACTCCAAAAATGTCCGTCTTAGACTGTCACATGATAAATAAATTTCGAACATCGAACCCAGAAATGGCTGACATAGTTGCTTATATGAGAGAGCTTGAAAACGAAGAGGGAATTTTATCGGTTTCTTTCGCCCATGGTTTCCCTTGGCAAGACGTGCCTCATACCACCGCAAAGGTACTGGTCGTTTCAGATGATAATGAAGAGAAAGGTAACGTCGTTGCTGCCGGTTTGCGAGATCGTATTTGGAAAGCTCGTGATCAACTTGTACAGCCAACACTAAGTATTGATGAGGCTTTATCATTAATAAGCGAAAATTCTGGACTTACAATAATGGCTGACGTAGCAGACAACGCTGGTGGAGGGGCGCCCTCTGACTCTACATTTGTTTTGGCTAGAGCATTGGAACGGGGCGATCAAAAGCTACTGGTAGCCTATTTTTGGGACCCTGTAGCTGTCAGGATTGCTGTAGAGGCTGGCGAGGGACAAAGTATTTTAATTAGGGTTGGGGGAAAAACAGGTCCTTCATCCGGAATGCCCGTAGATCTTCAGTGCACTGTGGAATCTATTAAAGAGGACGCGTCTCAAACATTCGGTGATACAAAAACTCCAATGGGTACGGCGGTTTGGCTGCGAGGAAATGCCGGAGTTGATGTAGTGTTGACCAGTAAGCGAACCCAGGTTTTTCATCCAGATGGTATGACTTGTCTTGGTATTGACCCTAGTTCTTATAAAGGAATTGTTGTTAAATCTAGCCAGCACTTCTACGCAGGCTTTGAACCGATTGCTGAACAAATAGGGTATATAAATGCTCCAGGGGATATTCCCCCTGATTTTGCAAATATAGCTTTCACTAAGTTATCAAATCCATTTTGGCCAAAGGAGCCGGGGCCGTTTTGGGCGCCGGTGGATTAATCAAACCCCTCTTTGGACTATACGGAAGACTTGCTTTGGAGTTGCTAGCATACTTTGATCTAGCTGACGATTTTTTGGAATTTGTTGAGATAAAGGAATAAATGAATGAGTGATACGACCGATTACCAACCACCAACGGTCTGGAAATGGGATGCGGAAAATGGTGGCGCTTTTGCAAAGATAAATCGGCCCACTGCTGGGGCTACTCATGAAAAAGTTCTGCCGGTCGGCGATAACCCATTACAACTTTACTCGCTAGCTACACCTAACGGAGTAAAGGTAACTATAATGCTCGAAGAGCTTTTGGCCTTAGGGCACTCTGGGGCTGAATACGATGCTTGGTTATGTCGAATTAGGGATGGTGAACAATTTAGTTCCGGTTTTGTAGAGATAAATCCCAATTCTAAAATTCCGGCGTTACTGGATCGCAGTGTGCAAGGTGGACAGCGGGTATTTGAGTCCGGCGCAATTTTATTATATCTAGCTGAAAAATTTGGTGCTTTTATACCTGAAGATCCTATCGAAAAAACGGAGTGCATGTCGTGGTTGTTTTGGCAAATGGCGAGTGCACCCTATCTCGGCGGTGGCTTCGGGCATTTTTACGCATATGCTCCAGCAAAGTTTGAATATCCGATAAATCGGTTCGCCATGGAAACAAAGCGGCAGCTTGATCTATTAGATCAAAGGTTGTCGAAAAACGAGTTTATAGCTGGCTCGGAATATACGATCGCCGATATGGCGATATGGTCATGGTATGGCCAATTAGCGTTAGGCAGACTATATAATGCTGCTGAATTTTTGGACGTTGAAAGTTATACGCATTTAATGGACTGGACTAAAAAAATTGATGCTCGCAATACTGTGCAACGGGGGCGTATGGTTAATCGTGTTAATGGCGAGTTATCAAGTCAACTCCACGAAAGACATCACGCGTCGGATTTTGAATTGAAAACGGAAGACAAATTAGTGACGTAATTAAAGCAAAGAGTCACGAAAGACTTGATTGCATTGATATGCAAAAAAAAGAGCGTTCGTGGGACCGTCTTTATTGCGAAATGTTTAATATATGAAGTGGCGTTCGTTTATAATGAAAAACTTCTCTCGCTTTTTGAGAGATTACTCATAAATTGTCGATAAAATATAAACGTTACTAAACTTGAGCAAAAACTTAACCTCCATACTTCATAGACATAATATCTCAAGGAATGGGGGGAAAAGCACGGTCTGCTTAGGCAGAGAACAAAATAAAACTAATGATAGATTGATTGCAATATTAAGTGATTTTGTGGCCATATTGCAGACAAATTTGGGAGAGCTGAAGCCCCTCAACTCCAGGAATTTTGGCCATTACTATTTCAAACTGGCTCAAGCAGGCTCAGACTGAGTGCGTGAACTAATTTAGCCTTTTTCTGTTGTTGCTAAATTTAGAATGCAGGGACTAGCACCATATTGTTTTGGCGAAATATGAAGAGACTATTATTCAATAGGAAATTCTAAATGCGCTACGTCTTTTTTTAACGTAATTTGAACTCCATTGGCACCTCTATCGTCAATGAATTCTCGGTAAAATCTCGAGGAAAATGTTTGAATGGGCTTGATTTTTGTACAATTTGCATCGCTTGTCGGTCTAAACTTGGGAAGCCCGATGAAGATTTGATCCGCAACTCAGTTAATGCACCAGTCTTTAATATTTGAAAAGTTATCATTACGTTTCCCTCTTCTTCATAGCGTAAAGCGCGCGCGGGATAAGTTTTATTTCTATCAAGAGTTCTCTTTACATATTCGATATAATCGCTCTCGCTTTGCTTGGTATTATTTTTCTCATTGGTTGGTTGTCTTTTATCCTGCTTCTTTTCTGAATTGGTGCTTTGGGGATTTGATCCATTTTGATCGAATTTAGAGAGAGTTTCATTCAAAATGTTTGCGGGCTCTTTTGGGGGCTCCTGCCTGTTTTTGCTCAATTGCGGTGTTTGCATAGGGACCATTTTGTTAGATGTCTGATTTCTTTTGTGCTCCCTCGGCTCAATCTTTTTACGTTCCTTTATGGATTTAGAATTTTGATTTATTAGCTTTTGTTTGCGAGTGATCTTGGTTTCAAGTTCAGGCGAAGACGTCTCAACCAATTTAGTTCTCTGCGAGGGCAACGGTACATTTGTAATGGGTTTTTTATTTAAGAATTGTTCAGTATGTATAGGCGAAAGTTTTTTTATTGAAGGCGACGAGTTCATAGACGAAACGCGATTTTTTTTAAGTGGACTTAGAGAGTAATGAAAATTCAAAGACATATTAGAATCTATTTTTTTATGCACTACTTTTTCTAAAGTAAGCTTGGCGGGGACGATAGAGAGTAAAATCGTGTGTAATCCGATTGCTAGAACTAGCGCGATTGAAGAGTGATAAAGTGACATCGCAGTTATGGATGGTCTTGTTTAGTGATTATAGCTAGTTTAACGAAACCAAGCCTTTTAAATGTCGAGATTGCTTTGATTATAACACCCATTTTTGAGTTTTTATCAACGCTGATCGCTATAGTCCTATTGTATTTGCGAATGACAAAAGAATTCAACTTCGTTACCAGTTCATCAGCATCATACTTTCTTCCGTTTATAATAAATATTCCATGCTCTGTTATTGTTAGTTCTAACCCTTCCTTTTTTATAGTTTTGCCGGTTGACGAAGTGGCATATTCAAAATCGACAGGTTCATTTTTATGCCATGTACCCAATAAAATAAAATAAGCGAGTAATAAGAAAGTAATATTAATGAGTGGAAGTGTATTTCCATCATGAGGAGAACCCAGGGCACTGGCTTTGTTTTTCCGAAACATTAGTTATCGTTGCCAATAATATTGAAATTAGTTATCCCCGATGATCGCATTTGATCGACTACTTTAATGAATTTAAAGAAGGGCAAGCCTTTGTCTGGAGAAAGTAATATTGAAACATTAGNTTTTTTTTCTTTTTTGTGTTTTATAGTCTCTAAAATGGAGACTAATGTAGAGCGTTTGTTNCCTATAAAAAGTTCGCCATCCATTCTAATATGAATGACTAATTCATCTAAAGTGATCTGACTTTCATTGTTGCTGTGAGTACTTACTGATAAATTAATTTGCCGAAATTTTTGATGATCTGTAACTAGCATGGCAAAAATTAATAGAATAAACAAAACATCTATCAGTGGGGTAAGCTTNATAATTGATATTGAAACCTTATATNTTTTCAATAGTGAAAGTTGCATTTGTAATCTGTTCAAGTTTCTCAATTGGTTTTTTTGGGATGACTGTGTTTGAAGGTTAAAAGCACTGAGGCAATATTTTCCATTTCGTCAGATGTCACTGACTTTAAACGCTCGAAACATTTTAACGACACTAGCGCGGGAATGGCCACTATAAGACCTGCAGCTGTGGTTAAAAGTGCCTGCCAAATTCCACCAGATAAATTACTGGGGTCAGCATTCGACCCACTTTCTTGAAGCATGTAGAAGGCATCCACCATACCTAGTACTGTACCAAAAAGACCAAGTAACGGACTAATGGTAGCAATCAACTCTAGCAACCAAAGACCACTTTCCATTTGAGAAAGTTTCTGATTCCCCACGCGAATTGCCTCTTTTTCGCCAAGCGATGGATCACTTTTGGGTTGTTTTAGTTCATTTAAAATACAGAGCGCTACACCTGAAACGGGGTGTCGGCTTTTTTCAAGGTGGTAGGATATATTTNGATCGGGCTGATTAGCCACATTGTNTAAAATTNTTCGGGCAGGTGAGCNTTTAAACAACTCTATGGAATAAAATTGGCAAAGCTTAGTAATAATAACTGTAGTTCCAATAATAGAAAGGACCATCAGTACAAGCATTACAGAACCCCCAAGTTCAAGAAGATGCATTAAATTTTCTTTTAAGGTCGACAAGGTATCCATGGATCTCGCTTTTAGTCTTTTTAATGTGATGTCCAATTTTGCGGATCTGATAATCGCAAAGTGAAANAGAATTATCTTGCGAATGATTATTAATTGCAATAATAAACGAAGANTCAATATTTGTTTCAGTGATCTATGTGATGATAGCTTTTGCAAGAAACAGTCATTTGTGTTTTCCAANGAAAAGCTGCCACNTCTCTGGATTTAAAAAGTTGTAGCGTAATTAGTATGTGGATAAATACGATGAATATTTTTGCTTTTAGAGANTTAATTGTGCTCTTTGTTATCTGTGCCTTNAGTTCACTNTTAAACAATGCCTCGGCGCAACAAGTAANTACAGAAGGTTCACAAACAACTCAAACGANGCGAATAACCGACCCAATAACGATTACCGCAACAAAAAATCCTTTAAGGGCATTTGATTTCCCCGGCATGGTTTCCCGGATCACAAATAGCCAAGCACAATTTGATCAGTCCTCGACGATTGACGATGTATTGAAGCTTATCCCAAATTTGCAATTTTCTCGCGGTCCAAGACGTACAGGTGAAGAGCCAAGTATAAGAGGTGTTAGTGGGGCCGATGTAATTATTTTATTAGACGGTGCCAGACAAAATTTTGGTTCCGCACATGACGGCCGTTTCTTTGTTGATCCGTCTTTCACTAAAGAGGCGGAGGTCCTAAAAGGGCCNGCGTCGGCGCTTTATGGAAGCGGCGGGCTAGGGGGAGTGATAGAGTTTAGAACGCTTACCCCATCGGATTTACTAAAAGATGAAGACAAAACTGCGGTTCGCTTCAGTGCAGGCTATCAGGATGTAAATAACGAAAGATCAGCAACAATTATAGGTGCTGTGAGAGCGACAGAACAAATNGCTTTCATTTCTGGCGTTACCAAAAGNAGTTCAGGCTCAATCGAGTTGGGCAATGANACGAATCTTACGAATACCGAAGATGAAATAATAAACGCTCTCTTTAAAACCGAGGTGGAGCTTGATCAGTTCCATTCTCTCGGCGTATCAATCACCTCGTTTAATAATGACGCAGAGGAGCCTTCAAACGGCCAGGGGTTAGGTGGAGANGATAGAACAAACAAAGATATTTACTCAAATACATTAAGTGCCAAGTATGCCTACAAAAACCCATCAAATAAATTATTNGACATCGATTTCTCAGTATACAGGACTGAGACTAAAGTTATAAACGTTCTTTCTGAGGAGGTTCGTCCGCATGCAGCTGGCGACGAATTAANTCGCTACTTAGATACAAAAGGCCTGCGTTTAGATAATCGGTCTAGATACATTATTTCAAATTTTGCGGACTCACTCCTCACCTATGGCATCGAGTTTAATAGAAATACGCAAGATGGATCCAAAAACGGTGACGAGTTAGACGGGGTTCCTGATGCTGAATCAGATTTTTTGGGGGTTTTCGTTCAGGCGGAATTATCGCTAGTAGATCCCTTTGATCTAATCCCCGGTGAATTACTAGTAATACCTGGATTAAGATATGATCAGTACGAGACCTCAAGTAAATTGGCTGATTCGAACGAAGATGATAAGTCTTCTCGAAAAATTGGTGTTACCTATAAGCCACTAGAGTGGCTAAATGTATTTGGAAGTTACTCTGAGGCGTTTCGAGCTCCAACATTTGATGAGCTGTATTTAACAGGGACACATTTTGCTATTCCGCTTGGACGAGGGAGTGTTGCCGTGAATAGGTTTGTTCCCAACCCTGCTTTGAAACCGCAGACAACAGAAACGCTAGAAGCGGGCATTGGTATAAGCTTGCAGCACCTTTTTCAAGATGGTGACACACTGCAATTAAAAGGCTCAAAGTTTCGATCGAAAATGGACAACTTTATTGATATAACAGTAAATCAACCCGCTCCGTTCAGGGGGTGTAGTCCCTTTATTCGGGGCGATTGTGATGGTACAACAAATTCTGATAACGTGCCTGAGGCATCCNTTTGGGGCGCTGAAGTNGAGTTAGGATATGAAAATGAGCGGTTAGTCATAGGTGCGGGTTTTTCATCTATTAATGGGAAAAATGATAGAAACGGTGAAAAACTTGGNTCGCTGACGCCCGATCAATTTACATTTAACATTGGTGCGAAGTTGCCCGAAATTTCCTCGTTTTTAGGTTGGAAGAGTACCGTTGCAAACGAATTCGATAACGTGGATGACGTGAGCAACAAGCGACCTGGGTACGCAGTTCACGATCTTTTTGCTGTCTGGACACCAAAACTAAATGGGGTAAATGGCTGGCGGGTTACAGCCGGGGTTGATAACGTGTTGGACAAGTCTTATTCTCGGGTGGATACTAGTGCGGTGGAACCTGGGCGNAATATTAAGGGAACCGTCTCTTACACCTGGAANTGGTNAATTTTGCATATTATTTAAATCAATTCTTTATGTAGATTTATTATACGAGATNANACATGCATCGTTTTAAATCGCTGANCGCTCNATTACATCTNGCGGCGACGATATTCATTTTTNNACTTTCCCTAGGCAATTTTTNTGCATTGGCAGATGCAAAACCTGCGGCGCCGTTAAATGAAAACTCNGAAACTCGCAATATGCGCATTGTTTCTATCGGTGGAACGATTACAGAAATACTTTATGCTCTGGGAAGCGGCAGTGAAATAGTTGCAGTTGATAGCACCAGTCGCTACCCAAAGGAAGCTCTTACAAAGCCAAATATAGGATATATGCGAAGGCTGTCTGCTGAGCCAATATTATCGCTTGACCCTACAAAAGTTTTAGCTATCGAAGACTCTGGTCCAGTGGTGGTTTTAGATCAAGTAAGAGATGCGGGGCAAGACATCAACCTAATTTCAGATGAACCTTCCCTGGAAGGTGTCTATGTAAAGATACAAGAAATTTCCTCGGCAATTAACAAACAAAAGGCGGGGGAAAAGCTTGTGAACGACTTACGAGCCAGACTAAAGCCTAGTATAGACACTATTGCCAAGGCCGACACAAGGCCTCGCGTGTTGCTTCTACTTTCTTTTGGTAGGGGCGGCTCACCAGTGGCAGCTGGAAAGAATACATCAGCGGATAGCATCATCTCAATTGCTGGTGCGCAAAACACGATTGAAGATTTTGAAGGCTATAAGCCGTTGTCGCCGGAAGTNGCCGTGNCAGCTTCTCCAGACTTTATTATAACGACAAACAGATCTTTAGGGATGATCGGGGGAATTGATAAACTGATAGAAATACCAGGATTATCGATAACACCTGCGGCTAAAAACAAAAACATTATAGTAATGGATGGGCTTTTGCTTCTTGGCTTTGGATTGCGAATAGATGAAGCTTTGGAAGAGCTGGGTTCCCAACTATACCCTGANTTNAAATTTTGANAATCAGCCANTCTTNTNGTGGAAAAGAATATCGGGCGCGATGATGTTANNAANNAGAGAAGATTNCNTTTGTCCAAGGATTTNATCNATTTTTTAAGGCCGTGNCTCATTGGTTTTTTAATACTGATTATGGTGGGCGCAGTCTGTGGCTCACTTGTTTTTGGCTCAGTAAATATAGCAATTAGTCAGATGTTGATTGTTTTTGGGAAGGCCCTAGGATTTGAGATCTTAAGCGATATCGTGCGACGGGACGAAGTCATTTTACTTGGCATCAGGCTGCCCAGAACTATTCTTTGTGTCCTTGTTGGTGGCGGTCTAGCAATATCAGGTGCTGCACTTCAAGGCTTATTTAGAAACCCTCTCGCCGATCCCTCGCTTATAGGCGTGTCTTCGGGAGCTGCGCTCGCCGCTGTTTCAATTATTGTACTCGGAGTGAATGACTTGGCGTTTTTGCCAGACCAATTGAATCATTTGATTTTACCATTAGGTGCATTTATTGGTGGATTAGTGGCTACCTTCTGCGTTTATATTATTGCTTCCTATCAAGGTAAGACAAGCATCTCAACGATGTTACTAACGGGTATCGCTGTAAATGCATTAGCATCTGCAGGTCTCGGATTCTTGATTTTTTCAAGTGATGACCAGCAGCTGCGAGATTTAAACTTTTGGCTGCTTGGAAGTTTAGCTGGTGTCACTTGGTATAAAGTCTTAGCCATCTCTCCAATTGTAATAGTTGCGTCAGTACTTTTAGTTTTTCTTGGAAGACATCTAAATGCATTACTTCTAGGGGAACGGGAGGCCTTTCATATAGGGTTTTACGTTGAAAAAACAAAAATAGTTGTAATAGTGCTAGTGGCTTTAATTACGGGAGCGTGCGTTGCTTTAACAGGAATTATAGGGTTTATTGGCCTCATTGTGCCTCATCTGATTCGCTTAATGTTTGGATCAAATAATAAGTTTGTTCTACCCTGCTCGGTTATATTAGGAGCTGCTTTGCTGACAATTGCTGATATTATTTCCCGTCATATTGTTTGGCCAGCAGAGTTGCCCATCGGTATTTTGACAAGTTGTGTTGGCGGGCCATTTTTTTTATGGCTAATCATGCGTCAAAAAAGGTATCAAGTAAAATAAATGATTGATGCAGAAAACATATGCCTTAGTCGCAATGGAAGTCGAATTTTAGACGACATAAAAATTTCAGTTCCATACGCAAAAGTTATCGCTGTGGTCGGCCCTAATGGGGCTGGAAAGTCCAGTCTGCTATCAATACTGTCTGGCGCGATATCTCCTGATCTGGGCACCATACGGCTCGACGGAATTGAAATACAAAATTGGACTCCAGCCAATTTATCCACTCGTCGCGCTGTTTTATCGCAGAATATACAACTTGATTTTTCTTTTAACTGCTTGGAGGTAGTTCTTCTCGGAAGATCCGCGCAAAATATCAATGCTTCTAGTAACGCTGAGGTAAAAATTGCTGAAATGGCATTGGAAAAAACAGACGCAGTGCATCTTATAAACAGGAACTACAGTAGCTTGTCGGGTGGGGAATCCCAGCGTGTTCAGTTAGCCAGAGTACTGGCACAAATAAACTGTTTTGGGAATGAGACCAATCATCTTAACAAATTTTTACTCCTAGATGAACCAATTTCAAGCTTAGACCTTAAGCATCAGCAAAAACTTTTATCTACGGTTCGATCAGCCGCGAAACGCGGAGTTGGAGTTTTTGTGATTTTACACGATTTGAATTTAGCGTGCATGTTTGCAGATGAGATTTATTTTTTGAAAAAGGGGGCAGTAATTGAAAAGGGAACGCCTGCTCAAGTTGTATGCCCAGCGCTAGTAAAGGATGTCTTTGAGGTAGATGTTTGCGTTAAACCGCATCCGATACGTGACTGTCCGCATATAACATTGCTTTAAGTATTTTCTTCTTTTCCTATTANACACTTTTATAATGTTTATGAAGAATTAGTCGTTCAGGGACTAANCTGTTTGCCTTCTAGGCATAGAAAAATTTCGATCGCACTAACATACCCGTTATACCTTTCAAACTTTGCTGAGGGACCTCGGCCACATGAAAACCATAGAGCGCGCCTCGTTTAGATTGCTTGATTAGTGCTAATTAGTGGTTTCTCTGTTTATATCAGTTGCCAAGTTGGAACCATTGCTTTGCGATGAACGGTCAATATTATGTTCAATTGGCAGTCTGTCCATTCATCTACAAGCAACTTATGTCGTACTCTATCGGTTTTGTAGTCCTCAATTATTCTTCGGACCATGATTAAACTGCTTTATGGGACTTTTAGTAATAAGAATTGAAGATACAAATTCTCTTTTCCCGCTGTATAAAATATCTTCTCATTTTATTCTCAAAAAAAATAACCTAAAAGTGGCGTAAGTTCTCGCGAAATGGGAATTGATGGTGTGCGATGAACTTGTTAATTAAAGAGCAATTACAATCAAGCTAGTCTTGCATTATAAATATTGATTCTATCTAAGCTTTCGGGCTAGTTTGTTATGATGGCTCCTTAGCTCAATTGGATAGAGTATCTGCCTTCGAAGCAGAGGGTTGCAGGTTCGAGTCCTGCAGGGGCCGCCAAATCACATAAAGGTATTAACGTTGAAAGTAATTGGTTCTTTGATTGAGGGCGATGGAAGTTTGTTGAACGCAGCATCACAACCCATTTTATATCATTTGATCAAATTAAATATGGAAAGTTGACGCTTGCTTATTTACCCCGATCGATGGGCTGTGGTTTCAGTAATAACGGCAATTTTTAGCTTTTTACTTTTTTGCCTATGGCTAAACGAAATTAACGTAAGGGTCTGGTATTTTGAAACACGTGGTTTAATTTTTCTTTTTATATCTTGCTCTATTTTTAGCTACCTTCTTCATAGGAAGCAGCGAGCACAGGCAGTCAGGCAGTTAAAAATCGATAGTGAAAAAATTATTGATCGGTCAAAAAAAGAAGAGAAGATTCTAAGAAAGTTCCTTAATACAAAAGTCACGGAAGATTAAAGCATATTCTTGTAAAGAAAATTATCCTTCAGTTTCATCTCTCCCTGTGACACTGTTTTAATTTTAAGCTAACAAATTTGTCTCCTGTAGAAATCTAGTTTTAAATTTCTTTTATGTGATATTCATAGGCTCAAAATATAAAATTTCTAGAGAAGTGGATAACTGTTGTGAATGCGAGCGATCCAATACCAGCGATTGTAGAAAGCGATGCAACAGGGGATATCAAAAATATTTTTGATGATATAAAAAACGTGACAGGTGTAGATGTGGTAAACCTTGTCTGGCGCCGTCTTGCTATAACCCAAAACGCACTGCCTTATCTCTGGGACGTTTTACGTCCCGCATACGAAAGCGGTTTTATCAGTCATCAAGCGGTAGAATTTCAAAATCAGTTAGTAATCCCAAAGCTTCCAAAATTTAAAGATGAAATTCTTTTTGCGTCGGGAATAGATAATCTCGGGAAAATGACAATTAATAATATTTTAGCGTCGTATAATCGGACAAACGCCGCAAATTTGATTGCTCTTCAGGCCGCACTGATTAATCTAAATGGCGGAGAGAACGTCGCCCTTGAACCAATTCAAAAAAAGCTAGCACGCGATATTCTGCTGCCAATGCCACGTTTGCCAGCTATAAGCGACTTAAACCCGAATATCATCTCACTTGTGAAGGAGCTCAATTCGTTTGGGGAAGAGGATGGAACAATTATCGCTAGTATGTATCGGCATTTGGCTTATTGGCCAAACTTCCTTGCTCTGATAAAAATAGCGTTGGAGCCAATAGCATTATCTGGAGAACTTAAGAGGGCCATCGAAAATTCCAGAGAGCAGAGCGCTAAGAAAGCAATATACTTATCAAAATTTTTGGAGCCGTTTCCGGAGAGTGCTAGCTCCTTATGCTTTAAAGAAATAAAAAACGTATTAGAATTATTTACTAGGCATCCATTGTCAAAGATGGTGGTCATTTGTGGAATGTTGATCGAAGCACTTGAAAAGTGATTTGCTCTGTAGAAACTCGATGAAAAATTTTTTATTCTTTAGAGAACCAAAATTTTAGTGGTTGCTGCTGGGCCAATTGGTTTGGAGGCTGTGCCTGAGTTCGCGAATTTTAAGATCTAGACTCTGGTTGTAGATGAATTGTCGGAGATAAATAGAGTGAGTAAAGCGATTTGCTGATCGTAGCGAAGTCTTGAGATGTTAAACAGCTCAGGTGTTGCAGAACAATTTATTAAAAAAGGCAGCACAATGGAAAGATCACCAACGATCTTGGAAATGACAAGAGCCTTTGGAAATTTATTTAGTTGATGAACGCGGACAATCTTTTGAGCCAAATAATAATATTAGTATTCCGGACGAGTGTTACGACGATTTCCTGCAAGCGCTTAATGGGTTTTCAGCTAACCAGTGTCGTCAATTGAATTCACGTATAATTCTTTTAATGGGTAACCAAATAGCAGATAATAGAAGCCCGACGAATTTATAACTTTAGCGAAAACACGATTGGATATAACCTAGCTAGATTTTTTTAAATAGTGCGAAGTAAGGAAGGGTAAAACTA
>PCAV01000046.1 GCA_002730675.1 Rhodospirillaceae bacterium
GCTAGGGCCGCTATCGCTTTTTGGTGACGGATGCTGCTTCGAGGCGGTGGGGACTGAGGTTGCTTATTGCTGGACATCGTGAGTGTTTTCGGGGAAGCAATAGCTGAAAGCAGGGATGAGGGGTCACGGCTAGGGCTTTGGCGTTTTCTAGACATGTCTGTGGTAGCTCGTTGGATAGCCAATGAACAAATGTTTAATAAAAAGGGTTTAATAAGTGCTTTCTTGAGTTCATCGTCGTTTTCCGACCACACCCTAAGCAGCTGAGCAGCATCTTTATGGTCTTCGCTTGCAACCTCGACTGCTTCGAGGGCTTTTTTTTTGATATATTCCTGTGACATTTGATTTGACGCCCTTGTTCCTTAACCACAAGCATATCATAAAATTAAAAAATAAAACGTTATTTATTGATCGTACAATTTTCGACCGAAATTTACATGCTAACTTTTTCAACTTCTGATATATTTAAAATTTCGAGAAAATAAAAGGTCTAGAGAAAACATTTTGAAGAAACAAAAAAAAATAAACCTCGCACAATTTTTAGTGCATGGGCCTACTTACCATAGCCTTGGTATGTGGAGGCACCCAAAAACCATCGACAAAGGCTATGAGTGGGATCGTCCAGAGTTATATCAACACATAGCCAAAGTTTGTGAAAAGGGCCTTTTCGATACAGTTTTTTTTGCTGATTTAAATTATATCGCCGACACTTATACAGGATCTATGGAACCGTCACTAAGGTATGCAACACAAGCGCCTGAACATGATCCAATCCCACTTTTGTCTTTTATGTCTGCTGTAACAAAAAAGATTGGATTGGCGGCGACTTTTTCTGTCAGCCACAGCCACCCTTTCTATGCTGCGAGGCTCTGGGCCACACTTGATCATCTCACCCGAGGACGTGCTGGCTGGAATGTTGTTACGTCAATTAATAGTAACCAAGCCGCCAATTATGGCGAAGAAAGGCAGTCAACTGACAGAAGGTACGAAAGAGCGCATGAATTTATCGATGTTTGCCAAAAATTATGGAACTCATGGGACGATGATGCAGTGGTGATGGACCATCATAAAGCAGTTTTTGCAGACCCAAAAAAAGTTCGACGCATAGAGTATTCTGGCGAATTTTTCAAATCACGGGGGCCCTTAAACGTAACCAGATCGCCGCAGAACGGCCCAGCAATTTTGCAAGCGGGAACTTCTGCTAAAGGGCAGGACTTTGCCGCCAAATATGCGGATGCAATTTTTGCCATACAACCTCGTGCATCTGATGCTGCAAAATACTTTGATTCAATTAAAAGTCGTATGTCTGACTTGGGACGAGACCCAGATACTTGCAAGATTCTGTTTGGTATGCAGCCAATAATTGGTTCTTCTGAAGCTGAGGCGCTTGAGCGTCAAGAGGAGCATAATTCTCTAGTTCCATTAGACGGCGGCATGGCGATTTTATCTGCCCATTTAGACTTCGATTTATCCAGAATTCCCGCAGACGCTCTGATGACAGAACGAGAGGAACCCGAGCTTTACCGAATGAGAACCCGCTTCCGTAAGATAGATGGTACTCCCATGACGGTGTCTGAGGTGGCTGCGCGTCATGGGCAAAGTGTTGGACTTCCACAGTTTGTTGGAACACCAACCAGTATCGCAGACCAAATGCAGGCCTTCATTGATGAGGTAGGCGGGGATGGTTTCATGCTGACAGCAATCCACAGCCCAGGTGCAATAGAGGAATTCGTGGAGCTAGTTGTTCCTGAACTACAACGCCGTGGTATATTCAGAACGCAGTATAAGGGAACTACGCAAAGAGAGATACTTAATCAAAATGACTAGGCCGTTAAGCTATCTTTGAACAACAATAGCGTTAGAATATCGCCTGTCTGATTGCATATTATCTTTTTGGGAATCAACGTGGCTTATCGCCTTTAATCGTCACCCTGAAACCTCGCCGAGTTTCTGGATAATAATCCCACATTGCATGATGTAAGGCACAACGATTATCCCAAAATGCAACGGAGTCTTTTTCCCATTTAAACCGGCATTGAAAATTGGGTTTGGCGATGTGTTGGAACAAAAAGTCCAGAATGGCCCTACTCTCATCCTTAGGTATATCGATAATATATTGTGTAAAAATTTTGTTAACAAATATAGCCTTGCGACCAGTTTCTGGATGAGTGCGAATAACTGGATGGGGATTAGCTGGAAATACCTTGGTAGGATCATAAATACCAGCTCTTTTCGCTCGGTCAATATAATTGGGTCCACCGTCATGCATAGCAGATAGTTTTCCAAGGAGTTCCTTCATAGCTTTCGACAAGGCGTCGTATGCGGCGTACATACTCGAAAACAACGTATCGCCTCCATTGCTAGGAACTTCGAACAGCCTCAAAATACTACCAAGGGGAGGTTGTTCATCGCAAGACACATCCGAGTGCCACTCATCTCCATTAACCCTTGATGTATCGGGTCCAGCGTTGAGGTATAAAATCTCAGGATGACCTTCAAGGCCGTTGCGATCTCTTGCGGGATGAATATGTAATTCGCCAAAACTTCTGCCAAAATTCTTTTGCTGCTCAACGGATATATCTTGGTTTCGGAAAAACAACACCGAATGTTTAAGAAAAGCTCTATGGATAGCATTCTTTTGATGGTTTGTTAGTGGTTCGCTGAGATCAATTCCTATTACCTCGGCACCAATCAAAGGGGTGACAGGGAGAATTTCCAAACGATCTTCCATCTTCTATAATCCTGTGTTTAAACTCGTAACCTTAGCTTATTTGATTATAAAATATTTGTCAGTCTTTAGTTTTTGAGAAAAGTGAACTAATGAAAAAATTATTTGATGTTGATGATCGCGTGATTCTTATCACAGGATCCTCGAGGGGAATAGGTTTCGCAATGGCTGAAGCGCTAGCGGAATATGGGGCGCATGTGATCTTAAATGCTCGTGAAGAAGATGCTCTTTGTGAAAAAGTACGCGTATTAACAGAACGAAATCTCAAAGCAAGTTATCAGGTCTTTGATGTAAACGACTTTAAGGCGGGAAAAAATGCTGTGCAACGGATAGTGGAGGAGTTCGGTCACCTTTACGGTTTAGTAAATAATGCTGGCATACAATTTAGAAGCCCTATTTTAGACTTTTCGAACGAAGATTTTGAACTCGTTCTCCGAACTAACTTGACATCGTGCTTTANTTTGAGCCGCGAGGCTATCCGGTTGATGAAAAATAATGGTGGTGGAAGAATAATAAATACCGTTTCNATGTTAGGTCCTCAAGCNCGCCCAACAGTACCTGCGTACANCGCTNCAAAAGAGGGNCTCAGAGCTCTAACCCGAGCGTTAGCAGTAGAGGTTGGAGCAGACGGTATATTGGTTAATGCAATAGCGCCAGGTTACATCGCAACGGAACTTAACACAGCACTTCTTGAGGATCAGGAGTTTTCCGAATGGGTTATTTCCAAAACACCCCTNGCCCGATGGGGGCAACCACATGAACTTGGCGGAGGCGCAGTTTTCCTGATGTCGGAGGCAGGTAGCTTCGTTAATGGCCANGTTNTATCGATAGATGGTGGNATGAGTATCCAAGTTTAAAAAAGTGAACTGAATTGAGGTGAAGTTATGAGTGAGGAGCTTTTTGGATTTATTGGTTTGGGTAATATGGGGGCGCCCATGGCTCGAAATGCGTTTGAAAGGGGATGTAAACTGATTGTCCATGATATTGCGGGGACAGCTGATAGAGCCTCGGATGGTTGTATAATAGCGCAATCGAACGATGAAATCGCTAAAAGAGCAAGGGTCATAGGTTTGTCTCTACCNACCATAGAAACTAATAGACAAGTTGTTCTCGAGATTGCAAAGTCAGGAATAGCAGGAACAGTAGTNGTGGATACATGTACTATTGGCATAGATGCAGCAAAACGCAACGCTCAAATATTGAATGAAGTTGGGATCCAATATTTGGATAGCCCTGTTTCCGGTTTAAAATTTAGAGCTGAAGAAGGTGCGCTNGTAAGTATGGTATCAGGACCAGCTTCCGAATTAAAAAAAGCACACAAGCTACTAGAGGGATACTCGCGAGCCATAGTTCACGTAGGCNCCGAACCAGGTCAAGGACAGCGTATGAAGGTTTTGAATAATGCTATTTGCATTGCGTCATATGTTATTTCTTCNGAAGCTTTAACTTATGGNGAGGCTGGAGGGCTTAAAGTTGGCGAAATGTTGGAAGTCATAAATGAGAGTTCAGGGCAAAATTTCGCAACAAAATTTCTTTTTCCTAAATATGTAGCAACTGAAGAATACGACGCGTCTGGGGCAGAAGCACATATTATAGAAAAAGATATAAGTTTGTTTGTTGAAGGCGCAAATGACGAGGGAACACCCAGTACAGCTATCGCAGCTGCTTACGATATTATAAAGGCATTTAATNATNCTGANCCATTACAAGACCAGATGAATATTTATNCCTATGTTAAAGGCCTTCAGAAGGATTGAACTTTAAAATATCAGCTGATCGTCGCCTGATCCGCCGCCGATAATAATCTCTCCCCTATCTGCTAAATCCTTAGCTGATTGAACAAGGGCTTGCTGGGCTTCCTCCACGTCTTTTAATCTAACGGCTCCNGCAGCTTCCATNTCTTCCCTTAGCAGCTTTGCAGCACGCTCTGACATGTTAGAAAAAAACAAGTCTTTTAGTTCCTCGGACGCACCTTTAAGAGCTAACGTCATTTTGTCTTTATCAGCAACACGCATTAGCGTTTGAATCCCCGCTGGATCTACATTCTTAAGATCTTCAAACGTAAACATCAGTGCTCGTATCCGTTCCGATGCATCTTTATTACGTTCTTCTAATGCACTTAGGAAGCGCGTTTCCGTTGCTCTATCTAAATTTGAAAAGATTTGCGCCATGGTTTCATGGCTGTCTCGCCTATTAGTTCTCGCGAGGTTTGACATAAACTCGGTCCGCAACACNCGTTCAACGTCTTTTTCTATTTCTTTATTGACGGCCTCAATCCGGAGCATNCGCATNACCACTTCCATCGCGAAGTTCTCAGGCAAAATTGCAAGCACCTTTGCAGCATGACTCTGGGCTATCTTTCCTAGTATTACGGCTACGGTCTGCGGGTATTCATTTTTTAGGTAATTTGTTAATACTTGCTCATTGACGTTTGCCAGCTTATCCCACATCGTTCGGCCGGCTGGACCTCGAATTTCCTCCATNACATCNTTNACACGATCTTCCCCCAAAATTTTGGTTAGAAGTCGTTGTGTGCTATCCATCGATCCAACGAGGGATCCTGTGCTGGATAATTGTTCAGCAAATTCAACAAACAAACGTTCAACGATATTGGAACTCACTGTGCCGAGGCCGGCCATAACCTGCGAGATCTCTTTTATTTCTTCATCGTCTAGTAGCGCAAACAGCTTCCCTGCCTGATCCTCGCCAAGCGACATCAAAAGTATGGCAGATTTTTCGGGACCAGTGATACTGCGATAATCTTCCCGGATGCGAAGGCCCATATCGGTCAACTCCAAAAGCACACAAATTCAAAAAAAATGATAGCCTAATACTTTAACAATATAACATATCTAACAGAAATTGTGCATATTTTTGTAGCTTTTTTGGAATGTTTATACGGGCTTGTCCCCCTCAAGCGTAACGCGATGCATTTCTCTTCTAAAGCCATGGTAATCATTGAGGGGATTATGTTGTGTGCAGCGATTATCCCAAAATGTTAATGTACCCACTTCCCATTTCACCCGGCACGTAAATTCTGGTTTTACTTGNTGCTCAAAGAGATAGTCCAGTATCGGTGCACTCTCCTCGACCGTCATACCTTTAAAATGGCTTGTGTGTGCTAGATTTACGTACAGCGACTTTCGACCCGTCTCTGGATGTGTTCTGATTACTGGATGTTCGGCTATAAAACTATCTTCTCTTGCTGAAGTCGCAGCAGTGCCTCGCATGGGTGCCCTCGTATTCTGAACCCGACCTTTTCCAGATATGTTCACAGCGATTAAATTTTCTAGTAATGCTCTCATACCGTTTGAAAGCGTTTCATATGCTAGGTACATATTTGAAAATTCAGTATCGCCGCCGTAGGGTGGTAATTCGCGCGCGTAAAGCATGGTGCCGAGTGGTGGAGTTTGCTCGTAGGCGGTGTCAGAATGCCATAATCCACCAAAGTTTATTTTATGTTCTTTTTCCTTGATTACTGGGGTTATTTCTGGATATTCATGGAGCCCTTTTACAAAAGGATAAATCATTGGAGTGCCAAAGTGCTTGGCAAAAGCTAGCTGACTTTTGGGCTGTAGCTTTTGACCACGGATACAAATCACCAGATGGGCGAGAAAAGCGGTCCTTATTTCGGAAAGTTCATCATCACTTAACGGTTTGGAAATATCAACATTTTCAATATCGGCACCAATGGCGCCAGCTATAGGTTTTACAATTATGTGTTTATATTGCGGCATGGTTTAATTCTTTTTAAATAAAATACTCAGTTAAGATAGTTTATGTTAATCAAAAATTGAAACGATTAAACTAGGTTTTTTTTCCAATCATTTAAACAATCCTACCTAAGGACTATAATTTTTTGCAATACTTCAAAAATATAAAAGGGCTGGAAGATTATAAACTGAGTGGCATTTTTTCTGCACTTATATGTTCTCTGGGACTTGGTTTGGCTGTGGCATTGGGGAGACTTGCCTTTGATGGGGGAACAACACCACTTTCTGTAGCGTTTTTTAGGTCATTATTATCGGTTGTTGCCATGGGAACAATCTGTATTTGTATGGGGATTTCACTTAGACTTCCGCGCAGCGCCTTAATTTCCATGCTTTTTCTAGGGTGCCTGTTTTCCCATATGGCGTTTGGAAATGTAGGCTCTACGAAGTACATCCCAATTAGTTTAGCTGCGCTACTTTTTTTCATTTATCCTCCTGTAGTGGCTATCTTAAATCATGCGATTGCTAGAAAGTGGCCGTCTTTGATAAAGACAATTTCGATTACTGTCGCTTTCCTTGGATTAGCTGTGATGTTGGGAGTTGATTTACACCAATTAGACCTCCGAGGTGTTGCAATTGGTATTACTGCAGGTATTGCTTGTGCTGTAAATATCATATGGGTTGCTAGAAAAGTCTCCGGTGTGCACCCGTTTATAATAGTGTTCTATCAATCTACCATAGCCTCTGTAATAGTTGGGGTTTTGGCTTGGTATCTTGATGAGCTTCGATTACCTAATGAAATTGGTGGTTGGTTAGGGTTTTTGCTTGTAGGAGTGCTCCAGACAGTATCTATTCCCTTCTTTTATTTTGCCATCCAACGTATAGGTTCTGAACCAACAGCGATGATAAATAATAGCCAGCCTGTAGCCAGTATTGTTGCAGCGATTTTGATTTTTAATGAAGGTATAACATTTGAGCAATTTTTCGGGGCTATCATGGTAATTGGCGGTATATTGGTCACTCAGTGGGATGATCTAAGAAATACTCAAAAATAAATCACTCTAATGTCTTTGATTATTATTAACGCCCTAGATAATAGAGTTCGCTTGTATGAGTTATCAGTTTACTAAGACAGTGAGAAACTTAACTGGGATCGAGTGGATTCCTGAGAAGTTTATCCTCGACCTCTAGGACCCAGATATCCTGATCAAAACTCACCTGTTTTTCAATAAGTCTGTCGGCTTCGGCCTCTTCAACCGGTTTATCGCCTGTAAGCTTTGACCAATAAAAGCGATCCTCTTGAAAGTCGTATGATTGGCTGAATATGACGCATCCGATGGTGCCGCCAAACACTTTAACAAATATAATGCCTGCGTCGGGGTCTCCACGTTTTATTACAGTTGTAGGTATCCCTTTTTGCGAATTTGCTAAAACCGCTGCTTGTATTTGTAATTTCGACTTCAGCCGAGGTTCACTCATAATACTTAAAGTATTTATATCTCAACTATTTTACAA
>PCAV01000047.1 GCA_002730675.1 Rhodospirillaceae bacterium
AGGTGATGATCTATTCGCAATATATTATTGCTGACAGCTTCCTTTACAGCTTTCGCTGCATCCAAAAGGATTGTGGCTCTTGTTTCGTTCGTGCGTAGGTCGCCGCCCACTGCGATGGCATCCAGAACAGTTGTGATGCCTGCGGCAGCAAGCTCGGCATCGTGCGAGAGTACAGCTGCCGTAAGCGGCCATTTGACGCCGGGTCGAGGTAGGCAGTGTCGCTCCAAGTTATCAGTGTGGACTTCCACAAGACCAGGTAGAAGGTAATTTCTGTTTAAATCTTCCGCTCGGGGAATTGAGGTGTTTTCGAAACTTATATCTCTTATGAGGCCGTCTTTAATGACGAGCGTGCCGACTTTAGTTTCATCAGGAAGGACTAGAGTAGCGTTTGTGAAAATTTGTTCTGTCGAAGACATTTTTCTATGCGGCCTTTTTTTGAAGCTCGACATTGAACACTTCTGTACCAATTCTTTCACGTACATATTTGTCGTGAAATATGCCAACAATTGCGGTGCCTTGGTTCCGAGCCTCGTTAATGAGTTCAATGACGGCGTCCCTATTGTTTTCGTCTAGCGAAGCTGTCGGCTCGTCAAGAAGTAGAATTGGATAATCTTGAATAAGTGTTCGCGCTATATTGACGCGTTGCTGCTCGCCTCCTGAAAAGGTTGCAGGCGGCAAATCCCATAGTGATTCGGGGATAGAAAGTTTATTTAGTAATTTTTTTGCCTGGGCTTTGGCCTGTTTTATTAGCTTTCCTTGCACGATGAGTGGTTCACAAACTAGATCTATCGTGGATATTCTGGGAATAACACGCAAAAATTGACTCACATAACCAAGGGTTTTTTTCCTAATATCAAGCACCTCATGCGGTGAGGCTGACGCGAGATCAACCCATTTATTTTCATGTCGTATGTTGATTGTTCCAGATTGGACCAAATAGTTAGCGTATATCGCTCGTAAAAGTGTTGATTTGCCAGTTCCGGATGCTCCAGTTAAAACCAAGCATTCACCCGCTTTTACCTGGAAAGAAATATTTTGAAATACGGGAAGTTTTTTTGCCCCCTGATTATGTAGCAGAAAAGTTTTTGCCAAGTTACTAATGCGAAGCATATCGTCTTTAATTTTTTCCATTTTTTAAACCGGTAAAATTGAAGAAACTAGAAGTTGGGTGTAGGGATGCTGAGGGTCATCGAGAACTTGATCAGTTAAACCCTGCTCTACAACTCGTCCCTGATGCATTACTATTAGTCGGTTTGATAGGAGCCTCATTACACCAAGGTCATGACTCACTATAATGCAAGCGATACCGAGTTGGCTCACTAAACCTCTGATTAAATCTAATAGACGAGCTTGTACCGACACATCTAAACCACTTGTGGGCTCGTCCATGAAGACTAATCGTGGTTTTGTTACAAGGTTTCGTGCTATTTGTAGTCGTTGTAGCATTCCTCCCGAAAATGTCTCTGGGTAGTGGTCTATTCTTTCAAGGCCTATTTCTACGTTTTGCAGCCAATCTGTAGCCTCATTCCGGATATCACCGTAGTTTCGCGCGCCAATAGCCATCAGTCTTTCGCCCACATTAGCGCCAGCTGAAACATTCATTCGAAGGCCATCACGCGCATTTTGAAAAACGATACCCCAATCTGTTCTCATTAAAAGCCGGCGCTCCGGCTCACTCAACAAATAGATATCTTTTAATCCATCTACACGAGTATCGAATTTGACCGATCCTGAGGATGGTTGAAGGAGACCCGATATGTTTTTTAAAAGGGTTGTTTTTCCAGAGCCGGACTCGCCGACAACACCTAACACTTCGCCAGGGTAAATATCGAAGTTTATGTCTATGCAACCAACTTGAGAGCCATAATGATGCGATAGATTTTTCGCGCTAAGTAACACGTTCGTCATTCGATATCCTTAATTTCAAATTTTCTTGGTAAGCCCGGGCCTTTATGTCCCTTTGCTCTCCGGTTTGCACAAAAGTTACTGTCCGAACAAACGAACATTCGGCTTCCTTTGTCATCTGTTATCACCTCATCCAGAAAACTTGAGCTAGACCCGCAAAGAGCACAACATTCGGACCAGGACTCTATTTCGAAAGGGTGATCTTCAAAATCAAGGCTCTTTACTTTGGTGTAAGGGGGAACGGCATAAATACGTTTTTCTCGCCCAGCTCCAAATAGTTGCAAGGCAGGCATCTCATCCATTTTGGGGTTGTCAAATTTAGGTATGGGACTTGGGGACATCACATAGTGATCATTCACTTGAACAGGGTAATTATAAGAAGTCGTTACCTTTCCAAAGTGGGCTATATTTTCGTACAACCCGACGTGCATGACTCCATACTCTGTCAGCGCGTGCATCTTACGGGTTTCTTCTTCACGCGGTTCTATCCACCTTAGCGGTTCTGGTATAGGAACCTGGTATACAATTATTTGGTCAGATTTCAGCTTTGCTTCAGGGATCCGATGACGTGTTTGTATTATCGAAGCATCAGAAGTATTTTCCGTTGTCTCTACACCAGCTGTTTTAGCAAAGAAACGCCGAATATTTACCGCATTTGTTGTATCGTCAGCTCCCTGATCAATCACTTTGAGAGTGTCATCTATACCAATAATACTTGCTGTTACCTGAATGCCTCCTGTGCCCCATCCAAACGGAAGAGGCATTTCCCGGCTTCCAAATGGCACTTGATATCCAGGGATAGCGACTGCTTTCAATGTAGCTCTTCTAATCATCCGCTTCGTTTGATCATCTAGGTAAGCGAAGTTATACCCATCTAGCGTTTTTTCTTTAAGCCGCGATGATTTCTTTTGTTCTCCAGATATTGCTGTCATAAAATTCACTCCGCACCTTCTACATTTTTAGAGCCGGTCGAATCTTCTTTTTTTTCTGAAAACGTAGTCGCCTTTCTTAACGCTCTAACTGTTACAAGTTCAGATTGGAAGTCGACATAGTGCGGTAATTTTAGATGTTGAACAAAACCAGAAGCTTCGACATTACAAGAATGACTTAAAACAAACTCTTCATCTTGTGCTGGGGCATTTATTGCTTCCCCTAGCTCTTTGCTTCTTAACGATCTGTCTAAGATGCCCATTGACATAGCTTTTCGTTCGTTATGGCCAAATGTCAGTCCATATCCTCTTGTAAATTGTGCCGGTATTGTCGCGGACCCTTTAAATTGGTTGACCATCTGACATTCGGTTACAGTGATCTCCCCAACCTCGATCGGAAAACCTAGTTCTTCTGGAATAATTTCTACGCCTACTTCCCCCATCCGTATTTCACCAGCGAATGGGTGTGTTTTACCCCATCCTCTCTGAGTGGAGTAAGCGAGGGCTAAAAGAAAGCCCTCATCGCCCCGTGCAAGGTTTTGGAGACGAGCTTCCCGACTAGCAGGGAATTTAAGCGAGTTTCTTGTTACGTCGAATGGTTCCTGTTCGTTAACGTCTATTTCTTTTTCAATAAGCCCCTCGTCATCTAGCAGTTCTGTCACCCGAGGCATTTCTGCCAAAATATTCTCCGACGCTTCCTCTGCTACCGGAGAATCGCTATTTTCCACAAGCGAAAAATCTAAAAGACGATGCGTATAGTCGAAGCTAGGACCTAGAATTTGCCCGCCGGGTAAATCTTTAAATGTTGCTGAAATTCTGCGACGAATCTGCATCTTCGCGGTATCAATAGGATGTGTATTTCCAAACCTAGGCAACGTTGTTCTATAAGCGCGAAGCAGAAATATTGCTTCGACAATATCCCCACGCGCTTGTTTTATCGCTAGTGCCGCGAGATCTCGGTCGTAAAGAGATCCTTCAGCCATAACCCGGTCAACTGATATGCTTAACTGATTTTTAATTTGATCTAGGGTTAGCTCTGGAACACGCCTGTCGCCTCTACGTTCCTCTGCTAGAAGCGTTTGGGAGTTTTCTATAGCGGCATCGCCACCTTTCACGGCTACATACATGGCGTTATCCTTTTTCCGTCTTAATCATTTTTATTTTTGTCGTTCTAGGTAGCGCACTTAATTTTTCACTACTCGTAAGAATAATGTCTATTCCTTTTGGAAAAAGAGAGTTCGCTTTACCGCGATGATCCCATAACGACGTGGGAATGTTTTCTGCATTTAAAAAACGAGACTTTTTTATGCCTGGCCCTGTAAGTTTCAGTTTTTTGGTATCGTCGAGGCTCTGTGTTTGAATTATAACCGTAGCAGCGGTTTCCGGGTTTTCATCTGTTCCGAGATTTAAAGGCGGAAGTTCATCTGGAGCAGAGAAAAAAACAACAAAGTCTGCCTCACTACTATGCTCTACAATCCTCAATCCAGTATGGAATTTTAGGTATTTTGATACTTCACTGTCGCGCGGTAAGTCCAACCAGACTTTTGTTTGAAAATCCATCAATGTTAAACATACCGCAGCAGTTGCTTTCATCATTGGAGCGGGAGCGGATAATTTGTTTTTGATCTTTTTAATTGTTCCGGGTTCCGACATTACTTTTAAAATTTTTCGGAATACAATTTGACTTTCATAAACTGGATCATCGAAGCCTGTTTCTACCGGGATATTATCTGTTGGTTCTTGCAGGAGCGCCATTCTATTTACCTCGAACCATTGTGAAAAATTCAACTTTGGTTTTTGCTGCTTTTTTGCCAGCCGTAGTTTTTTGTTTTTTTATTGCCTTTTCAAGTGGCTTTATGATGCTGGTAAAAGTGGAAGTAGCATACCGATCGTCTTGAAGCATGGCGTCGAGTACAGCGCTTTGTTCAGCTTTCAATGCAGATCTACCTTGAACGTAAGCGACACCCGATATCCCGTTATCCAATCTTACAGTTGCGCGTGTTAGGGTCATTTCACCAACATTGAAGGTTGTTCCGACACCTCCTGTTTTTCCTCTTACCATTACCATGCCGGTTTCCGGCGCCCTGATATTTGTCCAAGATGGTCTATCCGAAAAGTCACACCAAAGCCTATTAAGGAGTTTGGGGTCTGCTTTTGCCAATATTGACATCCATTCTTGTCGTTTTGTTTTCTCGTATTTTTTAGTTTCTTTCATTGTAAAGATCTCCTGGTGACCTTTTCTAAATTTGTCTAGACGTATAGATGATAGGAGCTATAATAAGGTGTTCAAAATCTAGGTAAAGTAAAAATATTGAGACATTTATGTTACGTTTGCGCGAAAACGTTTAGTCTTGGATTGGGCAGATGCAGTGGGAAAAGGGTATATCCGCGTGGAAGCAAATATCGGACGATATAGAGACGTCGATTAAAAACAAAACTTGGAAACCCGGCGACAAGCTTCCAACGGAAATGGAATTGGCTAAAACGTATCGAGTGAATAGGCATACAATTCGCCGGTCCGTTCATGAATTAGTTGAGAAGGGATTAATTAGTGTAGAACAAGGACGAGGTATGTTTATACCAGACTATGTCCTAGATTATAAGTTAGCTAAAAGAACTCGATTTTCGGAGGTTGTCTCAAGCCAAAATAAATTTCCCGGGGGGAGAATTCTAAGCGGTGAGGTAATTAAAGCAAACAAAAAAGTGTCAGAGGCATTGAAAATGCCGTTAGAGGGAAAAGTTTGTTTACTTCGAACAATTCGGGAGTTAGATGGCGTACCAATCGTTTTAGCGGCTCACTATTTCTCGGCGTCACGCTTCCCAGACTTTCTTGAAAGATTTGAAGAATTTAAGTCCGTATCAAAAACTCTGGATAGTTACGGCTTGGGTAATTATGAACGGCAATCAACTAATATTAGTGCGCGGATGCCAAATTCCGAAGAGATAGCAAGTCTCAAACAACCAGCCAACCGCCCGGTATTAATAACAGAGTCAGTTAATGTGGATAGTTTTGGAGAGCCCATCGAGTTTGGCATTTCCGCATTTAGCGCGGATAGAACCAATTTGATCGTCGAAAGTTGATTGCTAAAAGACTTTTAAGTTGAACGATCTTTAGATAGTTTGTGAATCGTTAATGGAGCTGTCGAACTTTCAGCGAAATCTACAAACTGTCTAAAATACAATTAATTAAAGGGTCTAAGATATGTCATCTACACCGAACGGCCAGGTTCTATCAGAAAAACTGGGAGGACACGTGTTAGTGGATTCCCTGAGGACGCACGGCGTTGAAATGGTATTTGGAGTTCCTGGTGAAAGTTATTTGGCTGTATTAGATGGGTTGCAAGACGCCAATAGTATACAAACCATCATATGCCGTCAGGAGGGTGGTGCCACGATGATGGCGGAAGCCTACGGTAAAATGACGGGCAAGCCAGGTGTATGTCTCGTAACACGAGGACCTGGTGCTACAAATGCAAGCGCTGGCGTTCACATAGCAATGCAGGACTCTACGCCACTTGTTTTACTCGTAGGCCAGGTCGGAAGATCAATGATGGATCGTGAGGCATTTCAAGAAATCGACTACAGGCGCATGTTTGGTGAAATTACAAAGTGGGTTGCTCAAATTGAGGACCCTATGAGAATTCCCGAGTATATAAATAGGGCGTTTTATACAGCGACTTCGGGTCGGCCGGGGCCAGTCGTTTTGGCATTACCAGAAGATATGTTGACAGAATTCGCTGATAGCCCAGCGATAAACTCCTATCAAAAAGTGCAACCATATCCTTCGCCTTCAGATCTTGAAACACTGCAATCATTACTTAATGCCGCCAATGCGCCACTAATGATTATCGGTGGAGGGGGGTGGGATGCTGCTGCCTGTACTAAAGTTCAAGAGTTTGCAGATAAAAATAATCTAGCTGTGGGATGTTCTTTTCGCTGTCAGGACTATTTTGATAATAGACATCCAAATTATGTTGGTCATATTGGGATAGGTCTATCCCCCTCGCTGGAAAAACGGGTATTAGAAGCTGACCTGTTATTAGTTGTTGGGGCTCGTTTGGGTGAAATAACCACAGGCGGTTACAAATTGCTAGACATTCCTAAACCGAAACAGAAACTTGTCCATGTTCACGGAGGCGCAGAGGAGTTAGGAAGCGTATACCAACCCGACTTACCTATTAATGCTGGACCGTGTCAGTTTGCAGATGCCATTCATAATTTGGTGCTGGAAAATTCGTCGAGATGGGCATCTAGTACTTTGGAAGGCAATAAAGCATATCTTGAAACATTGAAGCCACAACCAATTCCTGGCGACGTGCAAATGGGAGAAATTGCATCGTGGTTAAATCAAAAGCTCCCGGAAGATGCGTTTATTTGTAATGGAGCGGGAAACTACGCGACTTGGATGCATCGATTTTATCAATATAGAAAGTATCGGACCCAATTGGCACCGACGAGCGGATCAATGGGATACGGTTTGCCTTCAGCGGTTGCTGCTAAGCTCGTCCATCCTGAACGGGTGGTAGTTAGTATGAATGGTGATGGGTGTTTTATGATGCATGGACAGGAATTAGCAACCGCAATGCAGTATGGAGCCAACATAATAATAATTATTGTTAACAATGGTATGTTCGGTACTATTCGTATGCATCAAGAGCGCGAATATCCGGGGAGGATCGCAAATACAGGGTTGCAAAATCCAGATTTTGCAGCCCTTGCTCGAGCATATGGAGCTGCTGGCGAGCTTGTAACTAAAACCGAAGAGTTTTATCCAGCTTTTGAAAGAGCCTTAGAGGCTTCTACACCAACGATTATAGAGATTAAAATACATCCAGATGCAATCTCACCTGCTACAACGTTAAGTGCTATAAGAGAGGTAGCACTCGCAAAAGAAAATAAAAATTAATATTTTGAAACTCAAAATGAAAAAATAGAAGATTAGCGAATTGTCGAGAAGTTAAATAGGTTCTTAATATTATGGGATGGAGTTATTAGATGGTCGATACAAAAAAAGTTATAATCACCTGCGCTGTTACTGGTTCTATTCATACTCCTACAATGAGCCCTCATTTACCCATTACTCCAGATGAAATCGCTGATGCATCTATTGGTGCCTGGGAAGCGGGCGCTTCAATTATACATCTTCACGCAAGAAACCCAGAGGATGGTAGTCCTACTCCGGACCCAGATGTATTTATGGAATTTCTTCCCCGAGTGAAACAGGCTACGGATGCAGTTGTGAATATTTCAACTGGTGGCGGGCATGGAATGACTGTACAGCAACGCCTTGAGGCTGCCGTTAAGGCAAGTCCAGAAATGACTTCCTTAAATATGGGATCAATGAATTTTGGACTTTTTCCAATCTTAGATAAGATGTCAGATTTCCAGCATGATTGGGAACCAAAATACCTAGAGAACTCTCGAGATTTTATTTTTCGAAACACTTTCAAAGATATTGAATACATCCTTAAGGAACTAGGTGAAGGGCATGGAACGCGGTTTGAGTTCGAGTGTTATGATATTGGACACCTTTATACTCTCGCTCACTTCCTTGATAGGGGTTTGGTTAAACCGCCTCTATTTGTCCAGTCCATCTTTGGTATATTAGGTGGAATTGGTGCTGATGAGGAGAACTTAATGCACGCGCGAAGGATCGCTGATAAGCTGTTTGGTAACGATTATCAATGGTCAGTTTTAGCCGCAGGGCGTCATCAAATGAATTTTGTTACTATGGCTGCCATGCTTGGAGGCAATGTGAGAGTGGGTTTAGAGGATAGCTTATACATAGGTAAGGGCAAACTTGCAGAGTCAAATAAAGATCAAGTGGCTAAAATACGAAGAATTATAGAAGATTTGTCCTTAGAGGTGGCATCTCCTAAGGAAGCTCGCGAAATGTTGGGCTTGAAGGGGGGGGATCTGGTTCAGTTTTGAGACACGGTGGGTAACTTTTTTGATATAAACAAGGCAATAGTTCGACTGCCCTCGAAAGACGTTAGTAATGGCCTTCGGTCGGTTGACTTTGGTGACCCTTCTTATGAACTTGTAAAGGCAGAACACGACGCTTATGTCAAAGCACTGGTAATTGAGGGTGTAGACGTTGAAATACTCGCTCCACTTCCAGGTTTTCCCGACGCGTTGTTTGTTGAAGACCCAGCACTCGTTTTTTCGGAGGCTGCTGTTGTTCTTAAATCGTCTAGAATTGAAAGAAGTGGTGAGGGTGAACTACTGTCACGCTCCCTTGAAAATAACTTTCATGATGTCTTTTATTTAGATGATGGTTTTGTCGATGGAGGGGATATCCTCCAACTTCCAGATATAGTAATTATTGGGCTGTCACAAAGGACTGATCGTAAGGGAGCGGAAGCTCTTAAGATAATTCTTAATCATTTAGATAAAAAGAGTGTGATCTGTGAGGTTCCAAGCGAAGTACTTCACTTAAAATCAGATTGTTCTCTTATAGACTGCGACACTATTTTAGTGACGGAAAAGCTCGCCGATGAAAAAACCTTGTCCGGTTTTAATAAAATAATAGTACCTGAGAAAGAGTCGAACGCTGCAAATACCATTAGAATAAACTCTAAGATTTTTATTGGAGAACAATTTCCAGCGACTATCCAGGCACTTGAAAAAAGTGGATTTGAATTAATACCATTAGGAATAAGTGAAATTAGTAAAATCGACGCAGGTTTATCTTGCATGAGCCTGCGTTGGTCTCAATAGAAATACAGATTTATCTTTGTTTTGAAGATGTTTATCAGTACTTTTAGATATTTATTTCAATTTTAGTTTGAGAAATTAATGAATTCCGCCAAAAGGTTAGGTGTCGATAATCAGCTTGATCGAATAATCGTCGAAACGCTATAATACATGAGCGTCTAGCGGGAACTGCAATGAGGAACCCGACGCGGCCAGAAGTTTAAAGTTAGGATCAAAGATATGTTAGCCAGGCAATTAACGATTGAAGAACTTGCTTCAGAGATACCAGACGGTTCGAAGGTAGCGTTGCCCCCAGACTATGCTTATTGCGCATTGAGCGCAGTTAGAGCATTGATACGACAACAAAAAAGGAAACTCCACCTTGTTGGGGTTCCGTCATTAGGATTTCAAGCGGACATGCTGATTGGGGCCGGCTGTGTGGCGACTGTCGAAACTGCTGCGGTAACCTTATCCGAATACGGTCTTGCCCCACGGTTTACGGCCGCTGTAAAATCAGGGTCTATAACAATGATGGATGCGACCTGTCCTGCTATACACGCCGCTCTGCAAGCGTCTGAAAAAGGCATTCCATTTATTCCTCTTCGGGGATTGATAGGTTCAGATATTTTGAAAAATAGAAAAGATTGGAAAGTTGGCAACAATCCATTTGCCGATGAGAAAGATGATCCAATTGTATTTTTACCTGCCCTTAAGCCAGACGTTGCGCTTATACATGCTCCAATTGGTGACAAGTTCGGAAATGTCTGGATTGGCGTTCGAAGAGAGCAAATGCTAATGGCGCATGCCGCCAAAACGACATATGTCACTGTAGAGAAGATTATAGAGGGCAATATTATGGAAGATCTCCAACTAAAGGCGGCAGCAATTCCTGGAATCTATATAAATGCCATAGCTGAGGCTAAAAATGGTGCTTGGCCTATAGGGATCCCAGGAGGATATGACTCCGATCACCAACATTTAAAGAGTTATGTTGAACTTGCGCAAACTGCGGAAGGTTTCGATCAATATATGAACGAGCATATTTATAATAGTAAAGCAGAAGCTGCCGAATAGAATTTTATGTCTACTGTATTACTTGAAGAAATTCTTATTAATGCCATTGCCAAAAATTTAGACGGGTTAGGACATATAGCTGTTGGGGCTTCTTCTCCTATACCAGGGGCTGCAGCTTTACTGGCTAGAACGCGCAGTAATGGGGGCATGCGAGTTTCTATATTAGGAAGTGAAGATAACAATTTCTTTAGTGATGGTGGCAAAGAAATTTTCGATATTGCCGGGCAGGGAAGAATGGACGCATTCTTTCTTAGTGGAGCTCAAATAGATGGTAAGGCGAATGTTAACCTCGTAGCGGTTGGTGATTATAATCAGCCTAAAGCCAGATTCCCGGGTTCTTTTGGCTCAGGGTATTTGTATTTTGTTGTACCAAGAGTGATTTTATTTAGACTAGAACATACCCCTAGGACATTAGTAAAAGAAGTTGATTTTATAAGCGCACCNGGATTTTCAGATNATGACGTTTATCGCCCTGGGGGACCTTACAAACTTATAACCGACCGATGTTTGTTCCACGTAAACAAACAAAAAAAATGCTTCGAATTAGAGAGTGTTCACCCGGGTCATACGGTTGATGAAATACTTGAGCAAACCGGCTTCGAATTTCTACTNCCTGATAATGAAGTCCCAGAAACAGAAACGCCAGATGATGCTACNTTAAAAGTAATCAGAGGAGAGGTTGCACGGGAAATATCAGAGATTTACCCATCTTTTGCATCGCGGGTTTTTGGTATCGAGTAAGTTTGGAAGATTTTCAGAGTAGAAACCCTAAGTTGGGCTAAAATATTACCACTGATAAGGATTTAATATAATGACGAGTAATAATGGGGGTGCTTTAGCTGGATTAAAGGTTATAGACTGCACCAGAGTTTTAGGTGGGCCTTACTGTACTCAAATGTTAGGTGACCATGGCGCTGAAATTATTAAGATAGAGCCGCCCCAAGGCGATGAAGTAAGAGATTGGGGGCCACCATTTCATGATGATGATGCAGCTTATTTTATAGGTGTGAACAGAAACAAGCGGTCCCTTGGCTTAGATCTTAGGTCTGCAGAAGGTAAAGACGTTCTGCTTCGGTTACTAGAGGATGCGGACGTTATCATTGAAAATTACAAAACTGGCTCTATGGAAAAATGGGGGCTTGGTTATGAGGAAGTTCTCAGCAAGAAATTCCCCAGGCTAGTACATTGTCGCATTTCCGGGTTTGGNGCAGATGGTCCTTACGGCGGATTCCCAGGATACGACGGTATTATTCAAGCTATGGTAGGTCATTTTTCAATAAATGGTGCAAAGGAAAGTGGTCCTACTCGGTTGGGACTTGCTATGGTCGACATAGGAACGGGGTTGTATGCAGGCAATGCAATAATGATGGCCCTCTTCGAAAGAGAAAAGTCTGGTATGGGTCAATATTTGGACATGACCTTATACGATTGCGGCCTTTCGCTTATGCACCCGCATGTNCCCAACTATTTTGTCAGTGGCGGAAAAGTACCCGGGCTTACCGGTAANCCACACCCCAATATAGCGCCATACGATCTATTTGACACAAAGACTTGTCAAATATTTATAGCAGGTGGGAATGACAGAGCNTGGAAGCGATTATGCGAGGAGGTCGGTAGACCCGAACTGGGGGATGATCCGCGCTTCCTTACCAATGCTGATCGCCAGGTCAACAAACAGGAACTTAAAAAAGAACTTGAAGGTGTATTTGCTGAAGTGGATGGAGAGGCATTTTGCGAGAAGCTATTGGCAGCCGGACTTCCTGTTGGGCCCATNAGAAACACAGAGGATGTAATGTCTCATCCTCATACNTTACATAGAAACATGCGAGTGGAGAAAGATGGNTATAAAAGCTGGGGTATACCCATAAANTTCTCAAGAACCCCNGGTTCNATCCGTCATGTGCCGCCAAAATTTGGAGAACATGGCNGNGATATTTTAAAAGAACATGGATTTTCATCAAGCGAGATCGATGACTTATTTAAAAAAGAGGTAGCATTGGATGAACGGAAAAAGGCCTAAGAAAATATACTAATATTAAGCCTGCTTGATTTATAAGTTGAAATAGCTACGTGAAGTCCAACACNTGTAAGGGGTAAATAAAATGAAAGTTGTGAAGACAGANGCAGAATGGCGGGAACAGTTAGATGATATACANTTNGAAGTAACAAGAAAACATGGGACGGAACGNGCTTGGACAGGAAAGTACGCAACCAATAAAGANCCTGGCATATATAAATGTGTCTGCTGCGGTCAACCCNTGTTTGACAGTAAAACAAAGTATGAATCTGGAACTGGCTGGCCAAGCTTTTTTGCGCCAATCTCAGAGGAGGCAGTCGGTACCACCGTCGACCGAAGTTTCTTTATGACGCGGACCGAAGCACATTGCTCCAACTGTGGCGCCCATTTGGGACATATATTTGAAGATGGGCCAGAGCCAACAGGTCTTAGATACTGCATGAACTCTGCCTCATTAGATCTTGAAATTGAATAATTTAGCTATCTATGACACTACAACAATTTACTCTTAGAGGATTTAGTTTTGAAAAACCTTGCTATTCTGGATGATTACATCGAAGCGTCTTTAAACTCTGCCGATTGGGATGAGCTAAAGGATGATTTTAACATCACGGTTTTCAATAGTCATTTTAGCGACCCGGCAACGTTAATAAAGCGTTTAAAGGATTTCGAAGTAATTTGTGCAATGCGGGAAAGAACGCCATTTACTGCTGAAGTATTTGGAGGACTTCCTAATTTAGAATTATTTGTAACAAGTGGGATGCGAAATGCTTCTGTAGATATAGCAGCCGCTGAAAAACAGGGTGTTATCGTATGCGGAACGGACGGTTCATTTCAAGCAACTCCAGAGCACACTTGGAGCTTATTGCTAGCCTGTGCAAGGAATATCCATCAGGATTCAAACGCACTTACGGATGGTAAATGGCAAACGCAGCTTGGAATTGAATTGTATGGTAAAACGATAGGATTGTTAGGATTAGGCAGAATAGGCGCCAGAGTTGCAGAATTTGCGCGGGTCTTTGGCATGAAAATAATAGCTTGGAGTCCAAATTTAACACAGGCGCGTTGCGACGAAGTTGGAGTTGGACTAGTTTCAAAAGACGAACTTTTCAAGAATTCAGATTTTGTGAGCATTCATCTAGTGTTGGGTGACCGAAGCCGTAACTTGGTAAATAACGCTGAGTTTGATGCTATGAAGCCCTCAGCTTTTCTAATTAACACATCTAGAGGACCTATAGTGAATGAAGATGCGTTGGTGGAGGCAATTGAAAAAAAGAAAATACGTGGGGCAGGTATAGATGTGTTCGAGATTGAGCCACTTCCTGTTCACCACAGGCTGCGTC
>PCAV01000048.1 GCA_002730675.1 Rhodospirillaceae bacterium
GGGATGATCCCTAAAGTTGAGACATGCATTGAAGCAGTAAAAAAAGGAGCAGAGGCTGCAGTTATCCTGGATGGAAGAGTCCCCCATGCAGTGCTGCTAGAGTTGTTCACATCTCAAGGACATGGCACGATTATCAGAGACAACTGAGCATCTACTTACTGGCTTGGCGGCGTTTTTTATCTTTTTTTCTGCGGTACATTAAAATATCAGCGCGCTCTATTAAGTCCGAGGCTGTCTTATCATAACTCCTATCTAGGCTAACGAAACCAGCGGAGATCCCAACCGGCTTACGCCTATCAACGGAAAACTCTTTAAAAAAATTGGTATTAAAGAGGAGTGGCTTGAATAGCGCTCTAGCTGCTGGTTTTTCTAAATTATTAAGCCACATAGCAAATTCATCGCCGCCAAACCTTGCGACGAAGTCTCCTGGGCGTGCTAAATTAATAAGAAAATTAGCCAATTTAATGAGTGCTTTGTCTCCCGCTTTGTGTCCTTGCGAATCATTGATGAGCTTAAAATTATCAAAGTCTATAAACACCAGAACCCCGGTGGGAGCTTGTGTCGTTACTTGCGCAAAAATCTTTTCTGTTAAATATTTCTCAAAAGTTCCTCGGTTAAGGAGACCCGTAAGTTGGTCTGTAGTTGACAAAACCTCTAATAACTCCCTATTTGCAATGTGCTCTAACTCTATGCCTAGCAAATCCGCACACTGCTCAAAAAGAAATAAATCATCGTCATTCCAATTGCTACTGGCCCCATTCCCCCAGAATACCAGAAGCCCATTTGCCTCACGCTGATATTTTGTTACTTGCGCAATGCAGCGAANATTTCTGTGATCAAAAATTAACCGGTTGNTTATACNGACATCTATTTTCTTAGATATCGGAACTGGCATCGCGCCAAAGGTGGACATTACTTCCCTTTGGGTATTAGCTTTGAGCCTGATTATCTGACAACCGTCGATAGCCAAGCTTAAGGTGATAGCTTTTAAAACGGTAGCTAGCCCTTTTCTAGAGACTTCAGCTTCTCTTACAGACTGCGTAATAAAACTCATCACCCTCTCTCTGTTCTGGGCTGCTGCCAGTTCGATATCTCGGTAACGATCCAAAGTTACGTCTTTTCCTATTGCCCTGGTTCCTTCCCAATTACCGTGCTTATCAAAAAAAGGTATTGTTGAAACTTGGAGTGTTACGGGATCTCCACTCGCGTGTTTTAAAACCAATTCAAGGTCAGTTTGGGGTGTTTTTAATTTGAAATAGCGCTTTGAACTTGCCGGCGTGCTTTTATGCAATAATTTTGTGGCTTTTAAACCTACTATTTGAGAGTTCTTGTATCCAAAACGTTCTTTCCCCGATATATAGGTAATGTTACCATCGCTGTCTGTCTCCCAGGCAATATCGGCGGCAAGATTTGTAAAGTCCTTATATCGGCTCATTGCAAATTTTTCACTATCCAACGGGGTTTTTATAAAAATGAGGTTTAAAAACNNTGTTTTAAATAAGTTATTGGGATAGTGGTAGGGTGCCATTGTTCCAAAAAAGAGGCAATAAAAGTAATGATTAAAAGTATGAAAGATAACATAAACACTTGGATATTCGACTTAGATAATACCCTGTATGATGTTGGAACAGATCTGTTTGCTAAAGTCTCAAGACGCATGACGGTTTTTATTCAAAATGCATTCCAACTTGATGAAGCCGCTGCAAAGCATTTGCAAAAGGCGATGTTCCTAAAATACGGAACAACAATGCGCGGTCTTATGGTCGAGCATGATATGGATCCCGAAGAATTTCTACATTTTGTTCACGATATAGATGTAAGTGATCTTGAACCAGACCCTGTATTGGAGAAGTTACTAGGGGGCTTACCAGGAAGGCGTTTGATTTTTACCAATGGATCCGTTCCTCATGCTCAGAGAGTTACAAAACAATTAGGCATAGATCATCTCTTCGAAGGTATTTTTGACATTGTAGCAGCTAAATTTGTCCCAAAGCCGGATCCAACTATTTATGAGCTAATGGTAAATAAGTACCGTGTCGACACAAAAAAGTCAGTCATGATAGATGATATGGCGAAGAACTTAATTCCNGCAGCAAACCTTGGAATAAGCACAGTCTGGCTCAGGCACGACAAAGAATGGTCCGCTAAAGATTTTTCAGCAGAACACATCGATGAAGAAATAGACGACCTAAAAAGCTGGTTGGTAACTATTTGAGAATTTTTGTTTATTGGTGTTCTTGCTTGACACTATTTCGTTTGAAAAGCATTTTTCATTCTCTAATCGTAGTCAGGATAGATAAAAGGATTAAAAAATGGGTGATAGCCAATTGGAGTCCACAATAGATAAGGCTTGGGAAGATCGCGAATCTATCACAAGCGCCACTTCTGGTGAAATAAGAGATGCTGTGGAAGCGGCTTTAGAGTCTATGGACTCAGGTAAGGAGCGCGTGGCTTCGCCACTAGGCGACCACAAATGGAGGGTAAACCAATGGCTAAAGAAAGCTGTCCTATTATCCTTTAGGCTCAACGATATGGAGATGATTGCAGGTGGTCCTGGTGATAACCAAAGGGGTGCATCGGCTTGGNGGGNTAAGGTGCCGTCAAAGTTCTCAGGCTGGTCAGATGAGCAGTTNAAAAATTCGGGGCTCCGAGCTGTGCCAAATTGTGTTGTTCGCCGTTCCGCATACATAGCACCTGGCGTCGTTTTAATGCCAAGTTTTGTCAATTTAGGCGCTTATGTAGGCAGTGGAACAATGGTTGATACCTGGGCGACGATTGGGTCATGCGCTCAAGTGGGAAAAAATTGTCATATATCTGGGGGTGCAGGCATAGCTGGCGTATTGGAGCCTATGCAAGCGGATCCCGTTATAATAGAGGATAACTGCTTCATAGGGGCACGATCCGAAGTGGCAGAAGGCGTCATTGTTGAGACCGGATCTGTACTGAGTATGGGAGTGTATATTGGTGCATCAACGAAAATTATTAACAGAGAAACAGGTGAGATCACTATGGGTAGAGTGCCTGCATACTCAGTAGTAGTACCAGGGGCGATGCCAGGGAAGCCGTTGCCGGATGGCTCTCCAGGGCCATCACTCTATTGTGCTGTAATTGTGAAGCAGGTAGATGAACAAACACGTACCAAAACATCAATAAATGAGCTCCTGCGCGATTAAATGTCAACAGTAAATATTGATGTAATAAATCCCGTTGAGCTTAGCCAGAGGCTCATTCGTTGTCCAAGCGTAACGCCCCATGAAGGTGGCGCACTAGATGAACTCCAGAGTGTGTTAGAGGGAATAGGTTTTCATTGCCAGCGATTACTTTTTTCGGAGGAGGGAACGCCTGACGTCGATAACTTGTATGCCCGGTTGGGCGATATGCGACCAAATTTCTGTTTCGCGGGGCACTCGGATGTTGTGCCTCCCGGGGAGAGAGATGGGTGGGGTGAGGACCCGTTTTCAGGCGTCATCATAGATGGAAAACTCTTTGGTCGTGGGTCATCAGACATGAAATCTGCGATAGCGAGTTTTGTCTCTGCTGCGCATAGGTACATATTGAAAGTTGATGAAGAACTACCTGGTTCAATTAGTTTATTAATCACTGGCGATGAAGAAGGACCTGCGATAAATGGGACAACCAAAGTTCTTGATTGGATGTCAAATAATAATGAAGTGATTGATGCTTGTATTGTAGGTGAGCCAACTAACCCTGATTATCTTGGGCAAATGATAAAAATTGGCCGAAGAGGAAGCTTTACCGGTTGGCTCACTGTTACAGGTGTTCAGGGACACACAGCCTATCCCCATTTAGCTGAAAACCCTCTGTCTAAGTTAGTGAAAATGTTGGAACCACTGGCGGAAGAGCAACTGGACCAGGGTACTGAATATTTTCCACCTACCACCGCAGCGATATCGTCAATTGATACCGGTAATAGCGCTTCTAATGTAATACCACAAAAAGTGACGGCAAGTTTCAACATAAGATTTAATGATAGTAGAACCGCTGAAGACATTGAAAAGTGGTTGCGAGCACATTTTGATTCAGTTGGTGGGAACTACACGTTAGAGACAGCGTGCTCGTCTAATGCATTTATAACAGAGCCGGGTGCATTATCAGATGACTTGGTGTCGGCAGTAAAGGCTGTTGTGGGAACCCAACCTGAAATGAGCACAACCGGTGGAACGTCGGACGCTAGATTTATCCGAAAGTTCTGCCCGGTTGTTGAGTTTGGTGTAGTTGGGAAAACAATGCATAAATTAAACGAGCATGTAGAAGTAAAAGACGTGGAGTTGTTAACTGATATATACACGGAGTTACTAGACCGCTTTTTTGAGCGCGTTAACGCGTGATAAAATGAGTGCATTAGTTTCTGATGTAACCAAGGCGATATTTGGTATCTGGTTAATCGCGAAAAATCAGCCAGGGGCTGATAAATTTTTTGATATATCGGTTGAGGGTTTTTGGCGTTCTTTTGTCGCCGCTATCTTAGTTTTACCAGCGAATATAATTATCACGGCGCTTGGCATATTAGCTGCTGGTGAAGTTTCATATAGTGTAATCGATGGGTTAAGAGACCTTCTAATATATATTATTAATTGGTTATTTTATCCTTTAATTGTCATTAGTGCCTGTCGATATTTGAATGCACATGAAAAAGCGCTCAAATATATCATTCCTTATAATTGGGCTTCAATTCCGGCAGGTTATTTTTTTGCATTCGCAACCTTAGTAGGCAGAAGTCTTGAGGGAAGCAGCTTCGGCGCTGGATTGCTATTTGTAGCATATGTGGTTGCGATTTTTTTATTTTTTGAAATTGCTCGTCGTCAGTTAGAAATTTCACGGTTAGCAGCTGTCGGTGTTGTAGCGTTTGACTTTCTATTTAGCATTGCACTAATTAGCGCATTAGGGTCGATTAGGTAGGTATCACTAATAAATGACCTCCAGGAAATACAAGCCCTCGGCCGGTGCTGTAGGGCCTGCCTTGGCTCTGTTCTTTTCTAACAGAATTCGTTCGATATCGTCTGAGTCCCATTTACCTTCACCAACCAATTTTAAGCTTCCTACTATATTTCTTATTTGTCTGTGTAAAAAAGATCTTGCGTGAGCACTAATATGTATTTCGTCTCCACTCCTACTTACTTTTATCATATTGAGTGTTTTAATGGGTGAAGCTGCTTGGCAATCTTTAGCTCTAAAACTGCTGAAATCATGTTCCCCTATCAATATTTCAGCCGCTTCCTGCATTCCTGCAATGTCAAGTTTTCTGGGAACGTGCCAAACTCTTCCATAATCTAGAGTTGGGGGTGACTGTCGATTTAGTATCCTGTAGAGATAGCGTCGCTCGATAGCTGAGAAGCGAGCATGGAAACTATCAGGAACTATCTCTGTTTCGATAATCTTTATAGGTTGTGAACCAAGATGGAAATTTATCGCTTTCCTAACGGTCGCTGGATCGTGATTGTTATTTAGCAGCGCAAAATGTGTCGTCATACCTAGAGCATGGACGCCAGAGTCTGTGCGGCCTGCAGCGATTACCTCAACCTGTTCTCCACAAAAATTTAAAATCGCTTCTTCAACCGCTGCCTGAATAGAAGGCCCATTATCTTGGCGTTGCCAACCCACATAATGACGGCCATCATATTCTACTTTTGATCTATATTTTTGCATTCTTTTTTTGGAAAAAACCCCATCTAAAACAATAAATCACTAGGGTTGTAGCTTGTAAGCACCAATTTATGCTAGGATAAAAAATTAAAACAACATAAACATATATTTATATATTGACATCTATGGCTGTTTAATATATAGAAAGAATTGCGCCGATTTGAGCTTCAGCTTGCGGGCGCATAAGAAGTGCTGCTAAAGCGTGGGAGGTTATCCCACTTAGGTTTAGGTGACGGGATTACCGTTCTTATCTAGGTAGATTTCTCTAATAACGTTTTCAAAGACAGCATTTGTTCTAACTGATTGTGAAAACTTAGTATTGGAGAAGACTATCATGTCCAAAAAAGCGCAAAACCCAGAAACCATATTATTGCATGCGGGTCATCGAGCAGATCCAACTACGGGATCAGTCGCTGTACCGATCTATCAAACAACTAGTTATCAATTTAAAAGTACAGAGCATGCTGCAAACCTGTTTTCACTTTCTGAATTGGGAAATATCTACACGAGAATAATGAATCCCACCTGCGATGTACTCGAACAGAGGATTACAGCTCTGGAGGGGGGTGCCGCGGCTCTAGCGGTGAGCTCAGGACAGGCAGCATCCGCTATGTCTATTCAGAATATAGCAAAAGCTGGTGACAATATTGTAAGCTCTACGGATCTTTATGGGGGAACTTGGAATTTATTCAATAATACATTGAAGGACCAGGGTATTGAGGTGCGATTTGTTGACCCAGCTGATCCGGCAAATTTCAAAAGAGCAACAGATACAAAAACTCGTGCTTATTATGCTGAGACACTGCCAAATCCAAAGTTACATGTTTTTCCGATAGCGGAGGTGGCCAAGATTGGTAGGGAACTAGGCATACCGCTCATTATGGATAATACCGCTGCTCCCATCCTTTGTCGTCCATTTGAACACGGGGCGGCGGTTATTGTTTACTCGACAACAAAATATATAGGTGGTCATGGCACATCGATTGGCGGCCTCCTGGTCGATGGAGGAAATTTTCCCTGGCAGAACCATGCGGAGAGGCAACCAGCACTTAATCAACCTGACCCCTCTTATCACGGTGCGATTTGGGTTAAAGCTGTTGAGCCAATTGGCCCTGTCGCTTATATCATAAAAGCAAGGACAACATTACTTCGCGATCTTGGTTCTGCATTTTCACCGTTTAACGCATTTCAGGTAATACAAGGATTAGAAACTTTACCTTTAAGAATGCGAGAACATTGCAGTAATGCGCAAAGGGTAGCTGACTTTCTTTCCAAACACGCCAGCGTAAGTAACGTGATCTACCCGGGAATTCAAGATGGTATTCACAAAGCAAATGCCGACAAGTATCTCTCAGGCGGTTATGGCGGCCTCGTTGGTTTCGAGCTTGACGGCGGGAAAACGAGTGGTCAAAAATTCATAGATGCGCTTGAGTTATTCTATCACGTTGCGAATATTGGCGATGCTCGATCACTAGCAATACATCCAGCTAGCACAACACATAGCCAATTGTCTCCTGACGAACAATTAAGTACAGGGGTGTCTGAGGGTTACGTTCGTCTTTCAATAGGTATTGAGCATATTGACGATATAATCGCTGATTTAGAACAGGCTTTAAACAAATCTGTTTGATAAAATATAAATCGAAGTAACGAAAAAAGTACAATCGTTGCCTCGAGTAGGCTGCAAATAAAACTGCTTTTTTCCATGTGTTTTTCAGAATACAAAGATGTATTTAATTAGTTTAAGTGGACTCGCCAGCCAACAGCGCATCTAAATAAATGTCAAAGTTCGAGGAGGTTCGCGCGGATTCCGTCGTTCAAAGGGTTAAATTATTTTAGTCAAGAGTACCGGTCTGTCTGAGTGCTTCCCATAATA
>PCAV01000049.1 GCA_002730675.1 Rhodospirillaceae bacterium
AATTTAAATTGGCTGATATGGCAACTGAGTTGGATGCAAGTAGGCTGATGTTGCATCGCGCAGCGAGTAGCATTGATCAAGGGGCACCGGATGCTATCATGCACTGTGCAATGGCAAAAAAATGGGCAACAAAAGCGTGTTCAAAAATTTGTAATGATGCGTTGCAAATTCATGGTGGCTATGGATACCTGAGGGATTTTGGTATTGAAAAAATAGTCCGTGATCTAAGGGTGCATGAAATTTTAGAAGGCACAAATGAGATAATGCAAGTTATAATCTCTCGACACATCCTAAATTAGAGACATTCCAAAAGAGGTTAATTTTAATATGGAAGAAGAAGTTTTATTTAGTGTTAATAATGAAGTTGGGATGATAACTCTAAATCGTCCAGCAACTTTAAATGCTTTGACGATGAATATGATAAATAAGCTGCGGGATAAGTTTACCAGATGGCTTGAGGACGAAGAAATAAAAGTCATTGTAATAAAGGGGGCTGGGGAAAGAGCTTTTTGTGCTGGTGGTGATGTGCGGGCAGTTAGGCAAAGCTTAATTGAGCATAAAGGGGCGGGTTTGCCTGACTTGGCCAAAAACTTTTTCTTTGAAGAATATATTTTAAATCATCAGATTCATAATTGCTCTAAACCTTACGTGGCATTTATTGATAGAGTTTGCATGGGCGGCGGGGTCGGGTTGTCTGTCCACGGATCACATCGTGTTGCAACGGAACGAACTTTGTTAGGAATGCCTGAAACTACAATAGGGTTATTTCCAGATGTCGGAGGTGCTTGGTTCCTCTCTAGACTACCAGGCGCTGTGGGTATTTATCTTGCCTTAACTGGAAGGCCAATTGGACCTGCCGATTGCTTAGCATATGGAATAGCAACTCATGTGGTTAACTCAAGTGACCTCGAAAAGATAGTGTCAGATATTCAGCACATACAGCTAAGTGGTGATGCCTATAAAAAGATAGATGATGTCTTAAACCAATACAATGTGGTTCCTGATAAGAACGCTCTGTCCAATAATAATGTCGAAATAGACAAATACTTTTCGGAAGACCGGGTTGAAGATATTGTAAGGAATTTGGAGGCTGCTGATACGGTTTTCGCCTCTGAAAGTTTGGAGGCGTTGGGGAGTAAATCGCCAACTAGCTTAAAAGTAACTCTTGAGCAAATAAAGCGCGGTGGAAAAGCAAAAGGTTTTGCTGAGACAATGATAATGGAATATCGGATGTCTCAAAGATTTGCTTTGGGGCATGATTTTAGAGAGGGTGTTAGGGCTCTTTTGGTCGACAAGGACCATAATCCAAAATGGGAGCCATCCACCCTAGACAGTGTGTCAGACGAGTTGGTCGAAAGTTATTTTGAGCCTGTGGAATGGGGAGATCTAGTAATTCCTTGAGCAGGATGTGAGTTGCTTTTTTAAATTATGAATTTCAGGGTGGGAGATATTTATGGCTGATATAGCATTCATTGGTTTAGGCAATATGGGGTTGCCCATGGCAAAGAATTTAATTCAAAAGGGACATTCTGTTAAAGGGTTTGACCTGGTGCCAAGTCTGGTTGAGGAGCTATGCAACATTGGTGGGGAGGGTGCAGATAGTGCGAGCAACTGTGTAGCAATGGCAGAAACCATAATTACTATGCTTCCAGAGGGCAAACATGTCGAAGAAGTTTATAGTGGTTCGATTTTTCAGTCAGCTAATAAAAACGCGTTACTGATTGACTGTTCCACAATAGACGTGGAGACATCAAGACGAGTAGCTTTGAAAGCCAAAGAATTAGGCTTTGAAATGGTTGACGCTCCTGTGTCTGGTGGCACTGGTGGAGCTGAGGCTGGGACCCTAACTTTTATGGTGGGTGGAGATAGCCAAACCTTCAAAAAGTCGCGTCCTTTTCTTGAAATAATGGGTAGTAATATTGTCCATACGGGTGGGGCCGGAAATGGGCAGGCTGCTAAGATTTGTAATAATATGATTCTTGGGATTTCTATGATAGCAGTGAGCGAGAGCTTTTCGATGGCCGAAAAATTGGGTTTAGACGCTCAGACGCTATTTGATATTACGTCATCTTCATCGAGCCAGTGTTGGGCAATGACGAGCTATTTACCTGTGCCAGGCCCGGTCCCTAATTCTCCGGCAAATAGAGATTACCAGCCTGGTTTTACTGCCGCTATGATGGCGAAAGATATGAGACTTGCCGAGGATGCTGCATCCTCTGTTGGGCAAAAAACAGACCTAGCTTCTAATGCATTNANATTATATCAGAAATATATAGANTCAGGTAGCGGATCTCGNGACTTCTCAGGCATTTTCACAATGATTTCTNAAGGCGAGNAAATTTAAAGCGGTAATGAATGGTTCCTTAAAANCAAGAATCGGTTTATGGTCGCGTNATGTCTGATACATCACAATTTNAAGNTACCTCAAATCTTTCGGCTATACGTCAAGATTATTTAGAAGCTATTCGTTTAATCGAGAGGTTGCATCGCCAGTTCTTAGAAGTTGTAAAAACCGAGCTTGATAACCATGGAATAGCCGACATCAATAATATACAAGCGCTTATTTTATTCAATATAGGCGATAGTGAATTGACTGTAGGAGAATTAACGAACCGAGGCTATTATCTTGGATCTAATGTGTCNTATAATGTNAGAAAAATGGTAGAAAATAATTATTTGATCCAGGAACGCTCAACCCACGACAAAAGATCAGTGCGTATNAGGCCATCAAGTAAGGGACGTGANTTATATCAGCAAATTTCNGGCATGTTCGACAAACATGCCAAAGATATTACAGAAANTTCTCTTAATTCTAATGATATTAAAATAGCCAGCCAATCTTACAGGCAACTCGAGCAGTTTTGGGCTGGGCTGCTGAATTACAATTTGATACGAACACTGCCGAGGACTTGAATCAAGACTGAACTTAAATGCTGTGAACACACAACTCCCCAAGCATTTTCCTCTCTTGTTATATTAAAAAATCAACCAAGAAGTTGAAGANTAAGTGCCGGTAAAACCTTTATTTTCAGAGTGGACTTTTCAACGTAAGTCTGCTCTTTTAGATGNTAAAATTTAATCCTGAGATTATAAATGCGTCGCACAAATTATTTCATACCCACCCTAAGGGATACGCCGAAAGATGCTCAGATAGAGTCTCATAGACTGATGTTGCGCGCGGGAATGATTCAGCAAGCAAGTGCTGGAATATACTCNTGGTTACCGTTGGGTTATCGATGCCTTAAAAAGATCGAACAAATAGTNAGGGAAGAGCAAAACGCTGCAGGTGCTCAAGAGTTGCTTATGCCAACGCTACAATCTGCCGATTTGTGGAAAGAAAGCGGCCGTTATCAAGATTATGGCAAAGAATTACTCAGAATAACTGACAGGCACGATAGGGATATGCTTTACGGTCCAACAAATGAGGAACAAATAACTGAAATTTTTCGAAGCCATGTGAAAAGCTATAAGTCACTTCCAATGAATTTGTATCATATCCAATGGAAGTTCAGAGACGAGGTGAGGCCTAGATTTGGTGTAATGAGAGGTCGAGAGTTTTTGATGAAAGATGCTTACTCCTTCGATCTAGACTATCATGACGCCGTGAAGTCCTACAATAAAATGTTTTTAGCTTATCTTAAGACATATGAAAGGATGGGGCTTAAGGCGATACCGATGATGGCAGATAGTGGGCCTATTGGCGGTGATATGAGTCATGAGTTTGTAATTTTAGCAGAAACAGGGGAGAGTGCGGTCTTCTATCAAAAGGACTGGTTCGAGAATAAAAATCTGAATGCGTTAGAGAAGACAGTTAACCTTCAAAATTTAGTTGACGGCTATCTATCAAAATACGCCGCCACGGAAGAGAAACATGACCCGTCGAAGTGTCCTGTCGACGAGAAAGATTTAATTTCCACTCGAGGTATAGAAGTTGGTCACATTTTTTATTTTGGTACGAAGTACTCGGAGGCGCTCGGTGCTAAAATCACGGGGCCAGATGGAGATGAAACTCCGGTGCATATGGGGTCCTATGGAGTTGGGGTGTCTCGATTGGTTGGAGCAATTATTGAGGCCAGCCATGATGAAAAAGGAATTGTTTGGCCAGAAACTGTAGCGCCATTCAGGGTTGGGTTAGTCAATATCAAATCCGATGATAAAAAATGTGTGGAAGTGTGTGAGGATATTTACTCTAGTTTCAATCAAACAAAACAGGATATTCTTTATGATGATCGAGACGAGAGAGCCGGAGCTAAGTTTAATGATATGGATCTGATAGGGTTGCCATGGCAAGTTATTGTTGGGCCACGAGGAATAAAATCCGGTCGTGTAGAATTAAAAAATAGAAGGTCAGGCATCACCGAGGATTTGTCTATCGAAACTTTAAAACAACGTTTTTTAACCAATTAAAGTATTAACAGTGGTTCCATACTTTGAACGCTTCATAGCTTTAAGATACCTCAGCTCAAAAAGAAAAGAGGGTTTAATATCGGTGATCGCTTGGTTTTCGCTGATTGGCATAGCTCTAGGCGTTGCTACTTTAATTATTGTTATGTCAGTTATGAATGGCTTCAGAACAGAATTNTTAACTAGAATTNTNGGCTTAAATGGTCACATTACGGTCTACGANAGNCAGGCGCCGATAAAAGACTTTAGTCAATTGGCGNTGCGCATTGGCGAAATTCCATCAGTATTATACGTAACNCCACAAATTCAGGGGCAAGCCATGATTATGATCGATGGAAAGGCAACGGGAGTTTTATTACGTGGTCTAGATCCCTTAATCATGCAAAATAAAAGCCTTATCAGTGAAAATATAGTGGACGGGAAATTAGAAGAGTTTGGAAGCGGCGCGGATATAGTGATTGGAGAACGGCTGGCGAATCGCATAGGGGTGACCCCGGGAGATAAAGTTCTGTTGATCTCCCCAACTAGCTCTATCACTGCGTTTGGAAATATGCCCCGTATTAAAGCATTCAAAGTAACGGCCGTCTTTAATGTGGGAATGTATGAGTATGATAGCACTTTTGCCTATCTGCCAATGCGACAAGCGCAACTTTTTTTTAGGAGTGGTAACACTGTAAACGCATTGGAAGTAGAAATTAAAAACCCGGCAAAGGTTGGAGAGTTAAGAAAGAAATTAGAAAAAATACTCTCTGGAAATAGATATGCTCTTGATTGGAAGCAGAGAAATTCAAGTTTTTTTAACGCTTTAAAAGTTGAGCGTAATGTAATGTTTCTTATTTTAACATTAATAATTCTTGTGGCAGCATTTAATATTATCTCCTCAATGATAATGTTGGTATACGACAAAACACATTCTATAGCTATCTTGCGAACGATGGGTGCGTCGCGGGGGGCCATAACGCGTATTTTTTTTCTATCAGGCTCAATCGTTGGATTTGTTGGTACTGGCACTGGACTGGTCTTGGGAGTGGTGTTCTGTTTGAATATAGAAAGCGTTAGAGGTTTAATGGAATCTTTAACTGGCGCAGAACTTTTTTCAGCAGAGATATACTTTCTATCCAAATTGCCAGCCGAAATAGATTGGGGCGAGGTCGCGTACGTCGTTGCTATGGCAGTTTTTTTAACTTTTATAGCCTCGATATATCCCGCTTGGCGAGCTTCCAGAACAGAGCCTGCGGAGGTGCTTCGGGGTGAATAGAGAAGAGCCTACTAAATCCCCGGTAATTGAAATAAATCAGCTGTCGCAATTTTTTCGACAAGGACAAACACGTCTTGAGATACTAAAGAACGTGAGTCTAAAAATTAGGGCAGGTGAGATGGTAGGCCTAGTTGGCCCATCAGGCTCGGGCAAGTCAACACTTTTGCATTTAGCGGGACTTTTGGAACGGCCTAGCGGCGGTAAAATTGTTTACAAGGGGCAGGATTGCGAATTGATGACAGATAATGAGCGAACAAAACTGCGTCTTCACGAAATAGGCTTTATCTATCAATTTCATCATTTGTTGCCCGAATTTTCAGCCCGAGATAATGTTATGATGCCACAATTGATTGCAGGTCTTACAAAAAACGAAGCTGCAAATAGGGCAAATCAGCTTCTTAACATGGTGGGATTAAGTGAGAGGGGAGACCATAAGCCTAGTCAATTATCTGGGGGGGAGAAACAGCGCGTAGCCATTGTACGATCCATTGCAAACGTGCCTCAATTAGTACTTGCGGATGAGCCAACTGGTAATCTCGACCCCCTTACGTCTACTCAAGTTTTTGAACAGCTTAGAAGCGTCATAAAAGGGGGGAAGTTATCTGCTCTTATAGCAACACATAATCATCAGCTGGCAGAAAAACTCGACCGTATTTTCAAAATAGAGGGGGGAAGCTTGGTTGAACTTTAGCGTAATCATTTTCTTTAAGAAAAGTGAGAGCCTGACGTGTGCTGACTGTTAGTTTAATCATTAATAAGAATGACTGAGGATATAGATGCAACCTAGTGGATTTGTTCACCTTTCTGTTCACACAGCCTTTTCTTTGGCTGAAGGTGCTATTCAAATAGAAGACCTTGTCTCCAAGTGTGTAGAAGAAAATATGCCAGCTGTCTGTATTACAGATACGGGAAATTTATTTGGGGCTTTAGAATTTGCTGTGAAAGCCAGTGAGGCAGGACTGCAGCCCATTATTGGGGTTGAAATAAAGGTTTCTAGAAGTGGTAGATCGGGTGATGATTTGCAACCGCACACCAAAACAGCTGGTTCAGCCATAAATATTATTGATAATCTAAATTTAATAGTGAAAAACCAGCAAGGCTATCTCAATTTACTAGATCTAATAAGTAAGTCATTTCTTGACACTGAGGACGCTGATACACCGCATGTAAGTTTTGAGGATTTAGAGTCCAAAAACGATGGATTAATAGCGCTAACAGGCTGGACCTCAGGTCAGGTTGGTAAATTAATTTTAGAGGCTAAGGTGTCAAAAGCGGAGGAGGCGTTATTAGACCTTCACCAGATATTTGAGGACCGGCTTTACATCGAAATACAGCGCCACGGCGTCGCAAATGAGCGTTTAGTCGAAAAACAAAAATTGGAATTTGCCTTCAGGCATAATATTCCATTGGTTGCCACCAACAACTGTCATTTTATCTCAAAAAATCTTTATGATGCTCACGATATTTTACTATGCATTGCACAATCTACAACGGTAAGTGATGCGTCGCGGAAACGCTTAACCGACCAACATTACTTCAAATCTTCATCTGAGATGATCGAACTCTTCGAAGATTTACCAGAAGCAATCGAAAATACAGTAATTATTGCTAGACGCTGTAGTTTTATGCCGCAGACGTTAGCACCGATCCTGCCTAAATTTGTTTCAGCGGAAGCTGAAGATGAGGGTGCAGACTTGCACGTAAAATCTATAGCAGGGTTAGAAAAACGTTTTGGGGAGACTGTATTTAAAGCTGGTTTGAGTGATGAAAATTTGGATGCAAAGAGAGAATTGTATAAAGATCGGCTGGAAGCAGAACTTGCTATTATAAATCAAATGGGCTTTCCAGGTTATTTTCTAATTGTGGCGGACTTTATACAATGGGCAAAAAGGACGGGTATTCCTGTTGGCCCGGGTCGTGGTTCGGGTGCGGGTTCTTTAGTGGCTTGGTCTTTATTGATTACTGACCTGGATCCCATTCGATGGGGGCTGTTGTTTGAGCGGTTTCTCAATCCTGAGAGAGTATCAATGCCAGATTTTGATATTGATTTCTGTCAAGAACGTCGTGGAGAAGTAATCAATTACGTGCAAGAAAAATATGGCCACGACCGTGTAGCCCAAATTATAACATTTGGAAAACTCCAAGCAAGAGCTGTACTTAGAGATGTAGGGCGTGTTCTTGAAATGCCCTATGGGCAGGTGGATCGTATCTGTAAAATGGTGCCGAATAACCCTGCTAATCCAACAAAGTTGAGCGAAGCGATAGCCGGTGATGCAGAACTACGAAAATTGCGAGATCAGGATGAAAGCACAGCAAGGCTATTAGAGAACGGGCTGAAGTTAGAGGGTCTCTACCGTAATGCATCGACACATGCCGCTGGACTTGTGATTGGGGATAGACCCTTGAAAGATTTGGTTCCCCTTTATAAAGACGCGAAATCCGATATGCCGGCAACTCAATTTAATATGAAGTGGGTTGAGTCAGCTGGGTTAGTCAAATTCGATTTCCTAGGTTTAAAAACATTATCGGTCATTCAAAAGGCAATAGAACTCCTAAACGCAAGGGGTATAAAACTCGATTTGGCTGGCTTACCTCTGAATGACCAAAAGACTTTCCAAATGATTAGTAAAGGGGACAGTATAGGTGTTTTTCAGCTTGAAAGCTCTGGGATGCGAGACGTGTTGAAGAAAATGCAGCCAGATAGGTTCGAGGACATAATAGCTTTGGTTGCCCTCTACCGGCCTGGACCAATGGCAAATATTCCAAATTATATTGCGCGTAAACATGGTGAGGAACCAGTAGACTACATGCATGAGAAATTAGAATCAGTATTGAGTGAGACTTACGGCATAATGATTTATCAAGAGCAAGTACAGCAGGCTGCGCAACAACTGGCGGGTTACACCTTGGGTGGAGCTGATTTGCTTAGAAGGGCGATGGGTAAAAAAATAAAGTCGGAAATGGATGCACAAAGAGAGGTGTTTGTTGAGGGAGCTGTCCAACAAGGGGTTTCGTCCGAAAAAGCGGGGTCAATATTTGAAACTATCTCAGCCTTTGCTGGGTACGGCTTCAATAAAAGTCATGCGGCGGCTTACGCCCTTATCGCGTATCAAACGGCTTTCCTAAAGGCGAATTTTCCGGTGGAGTTTTTGGCAGCATCTATGACGTTTGACATGGGGAATACAGATAAATTAGCAATCTTTCGTCAGGAACTTAAAAACCTCAACATAGAAATACTTCAACCTGATATTAATAAATCTGGCCCGGATTTTAGAGTAGAGGAAATGGAAGGCTCTGGTTCGCTTGCAATACGTTATGCGCTGTCAGCTCTAAAAAATGTTGGTGGATCCGCTATGGAGGTATTAGAGCAGGAGAGGATTGAAAATGGGCCGTTCTCAAATTTGTCTGATTTTTTAGCTCGGGTAGACGGAAAGTCCGTTAATAAGCGTAGTTTGGAAAATTTGATCAAATCTGGTGCATTGGACTGCATTCAGAGAAATAGGGCTGAGCTATTTGAAGGTCTCGACATGATCATGCGACATGTAAATGCTGCTAACGCTGAGTCAAAAAGAGATCAACAAAATTTATTTTCTGGCGAGGAAACAACCCAAATAAATCGTTTCAAGCTTCCTAGTTTTGAAGAATGGCCAGCTCTAAAGAAACTAAGCAATGAGTTTGAGGCAATCGGGTTTTATTTAAACGCTCATCCTTTAGATGCCTATGGTGACGCGCTTACAAAACATGGAGTAATAAGTAGTTCAAATCTTACCCTTGAATTAAAAAATAGAGGGGGAACGGCCAGAATGGACGTTGCTGGAATAGTTTCTTCTGCTCGAACCAGAGTTAATCAAAGAGGTGGAAAATATGCGTTTGTTCAGATGAGCGACCAAGGGGGCATTTTTGAAGTTACTGTGTTTTCAGAGCTGCTGGCCACTTCAGGCGAATTTCTCAAACCGGGAGAAGCAGTATTGATCCGTTGTGATTGCAAACTAGAAAATGATTTTACGAGGCTCACGGCATGTAAAATTACATCTCTAGATAACTCATTACAAGATAGCGTTAGGGGTTTTAAAATTTACATTAACGATCAAAATACTGTTAATAATCTCGTAAAGATTTTGGAAAGACAAAAAGCGGGCTCCGGAAAGATAAACCTCATTATTCAAAACACTAATCAAGAGTTTGATCTCTTGCTTCCCGAATCTTATGAACTGAATTCTAGCTTTAGGGCCGCGTTAAAATCCCTCCCTGGCATCATCGAAGTGGTGGATCATTAACACGAATAACCAGCGTGGAATTAAAATAATTTAAAAACCCAAAATTGCTATATGTAGCCAGAAATTTCTAGATGAGGACATTTTTAATGTCACGATTTTATCGGAATTTGCTTTCGGAGATACGCTCAAAAAACGGTATGACTATTATCGTCCACTCTCGGTCATCGACTGAAAATGCGAAGACTATGGCCGAAAAACTAACAGCGTCAGCATTGACTGATAGAGCTCGATATGTGTCAAAGATGACATAGTTAGAACATGCAGTTGGTTTGGAGCTGCAAAAACAGCAAAGCGAAGATGTCCCTCTGCTTTTTGCTGACCCTGCAGACAATTCGGGTGGTGGAGGACGAGGAAGTACAACCTATATTCTAGAGGCTTTTATTGCAGCGGCTATAAAGAATTGTGTTTTCTCTGTTTTTTACGATGTGGCGGCAGTTGATTTAGCGTGCAAATCAGGGGTGAACAGCGAAATCGAGATTACTTTGAATTCTCAAGAGACGAACGAATATTCAAAGCAACTGAAAGTAAAGGCCCGTGTTGTATCACTCCATTCAGGTAAGTTTAGAGGGCACTACGGGATGGTTGCAGGTACTACGGCTGACACCGGAAAAACGGCTGTGCTAGACTTAGGCGGTATTACCGTTATATGCATAAGCAAACGTCAACAATGCAGGTCGTCTGATTTTATCTCGGCTTTTGGTTTAGATGTAAGTTCCTTCAGCTCAATAGTAGTAAAATCTAGAGGTCATTTTAGGGCGGGTTTCAGTCACTTGTTTTCAGACGACCAAATAATTGAGGTGGATGTGCCAAGCCTTACCTCCCCTAATTTATCCAATTTTAAATGGTCGTACCTGCCACGTCCAGTTTATCCCCTAGACAATTACACCCCATGGGACCTAGATTAGACATTCATTGTATTTGATTAGGTTGCCAAATCTAAATTGTAAGTTAGAATTTGATCGGTCAAATTTGATACTGTTCTGCTAGAGAGAGATATAAACGATGGAGCGAGATTTTACGGCGCGGGGTAACCATGATATGGGCGGTCTGACAGCTGGTGAAATAAATAAAAATGAGCATGATTACGCACTTTGGGAAAAAAGAGTTGATGCTATCATGATGTTATTAACAAATGATCTAAAAATTATGACAGTAGATCAGTTAAGAAAGGGCATAGAAGCGCTGCCTCCTGATGCTTACGATAAAATGACTTATTATGAACGATGGATATCCTCGATTACAAACGGGTTAGTTGAGGCAGGCGTAATATCTACTGAAGAACTGAGATCTAGAATGGCCAAAGTTTCCTCTGAACCTCTAAGAGAAAAAGAAAGCTAATGCCGCAATTTACAGTTGGAGAAAAAGTTAGAGTTTTAAGTCAATGGCCTCCTAGCCCCCCAATTCACTGTCGCACGCCTTATTATATAAGAGGCTGTTCTGGAATAATTGAGAGATATTGTGGTGATTTTCCAAACCCAGAGGAGTTGGCTTTTGGTCGTGTGGAGCCAAGAAACTTGTCCTTGTACAGGGTGCGTTTCAAGCAGCGTGATTTGTGGGACAGCTATCAAGGTGGGTTGTCGGACATGATCGATATTGAAATATATGAAAACTGGTTAGAGAAGATATAGAGAGGGCTCAGTACGTGACAGAAACAAGTGATCATGAACATTTACATCAGTACGATCCTGGACATGAACATCCGCTGCAGGCAGATCAAGATGATAGCATAACTTACTTCAAAGTGATGGAAGCAGCTGTAAGAAATCTTTTAATTGAAAAAAAATTAATCACAGCTGAACAAATAAGAGAAAAAATAGAACAAATGGATGCGAGAGTACCTGCTAATGGCGCGAAAATTATTGCTAAGTCGTGGGTTGATTTGGAATTCAAACGCAAACTTTTAGCTAATCCTCGAAAAGCCATCGCGGAGTTTGGGCATGATATAGGACCGCTTCATCTTATAGTTCTTGAAAATACTGAAAAAGTTCACAACGTGGTGGTCTGTACTTTGTGTTCCTGCTATCCACGGTGGATCCTTGGACTTCCACCGGACTGGTATAAAAGTCGGGAGTACAGATCCAGAGTGGTCAGAGAGCCGAGAGAAGTGTTGCAAGAATTTGGTACTAATATTTCACTTGATCGTGAAGTGCGGGTGCATGATTCAACCGCTGATATGCGTTACTTGGTTCTTCCCATGCGTCCAAAAGGATCGGAAGGAATGACGGAAGATGAACTAGTGCCACTGATAGGAAGAGACGCGATGATTGGGGTAACGGAAGTTACAGTCTAACTTTCGTTAATCCAAAATTGTTTAAAGAAAACATTTATCAGTCGTAAAACGCATAGAGCCTTGCATTTTTTTTAAATCAACGGTAATAGATGTCGGGACTAAATTCACACACGAGTGTGCGCGGCCTTTAATTGAAAGAGATGCGCTCCGGTGCCGTTACGGCGGCAAGGCTCGTGGCGGACTAACCGGAGAAAGATAATGAGCTCTACTAGCTTTACTATGCGTCAACTCCTGGAAGCAGGTGTGCACTTTGGGCATCATACTCGGAGATGGAACCCAAAGATGAAGGATTACATTTTTGGTGTAAGGAATAATACTCACATACTAGATCTTAGGCAGTCGGTACCCCTGCTTCACAGAGCTTTAGAAGCGATAAGGGAAGTAACAGCTTCAGGAGGGAGAGTCCTCCTTGTTGGAACAAAGCGCCAAGCGGCTGAAAAAATCGCTGATACAGCTCAGAAAACGGGCCAATATTTTGTTAACCATCGTTGGCTTGGAGGAATGCTAACGAATTGGAAAACAATATCGATCTCTATCAAGAGATTGAAAGACCTTGACGAGCGTTTGGCAAGTGAAACTCAAGGCCTAACCAAAAAAGAGTTACTTAATCTCACGCGGGAGAGAGATAAGCTGGAAAGAGCACTCGGGGGCATTAGGGAGATGGGAGGCCTTCCTGATATTCTATTCATTATCGATACAAATAAAGAGCAACTGGCAATTCAAGAGGCGAACAAGCTTGGCATCCCAATCGTTGCTATACTCGATAGTAATTCGGACCCAGAAGGCGTGCAATTTCCAGTTCCCGGAAATGACGATGCAATGAGGGCTATTTCTTTATATTGTGACTTGGTCGGAAACGCTGTGCTTACTGGGCTCGAGGCTGAAATGGTTGCCTCAGGGGCAGATATTGGAGAAGCAGAAGTCGCTCCTGTTGAACCGGGCATCGAGGAGATAGCTGAAACTGTTGGTGATGAAAACGGGGAAGAAGAAGCTAAACTATCTCAAGATAGCGAAGTGAATGCTTCGGAGAATCCGAAGGAGGCAAGTTCCCCAGAGGTAGTCGCTTCGGAAAACGATGCTAAGGAACATGATGAGCAAAGCGCAACCCAAGCCCCAATAGCTAGTGATGAAGTATCTCAAGAGGCGGCCGATGATACAAAAGTTACGACTGACGGTGAAACGCTTGAGCAGGTGAGGGTAGAAGAGAAGAAGCCAGCCAAAAAAACAGCAAAAAAAGCAGCATCAACTGCTAAAAAAACTACACCAAAGAAGAAAACTGCTAAAGACAAAGAAAAGTAAACTAGTTACTGCATAGTTCTCTAGCTTTCTTATGGTTTAGACGCATTAAATTATGTTCTTTTATGTTTATGAGGTGACTTATGACTAATGTTTCCGCTCAGATGGTGAAGGCTCTGAGAGAGAAAACCGGGGCCGGGATGATGGACTGTAAAACGGCGCTTGGTGAGACTAACGGTAATATAGAAGAAGCTGTAGACTGGCTTAGGAAAAAAGGATTATCTGCTGCAGCTAAGAAAGCAGATAGAGTTGCCGCTGAGGGATTAGTTGCATTCGCTGTTAAAGAAGGGGCAGGTGCGTTAATAGAAGTTAACGCTGAAACTGACTTTGTTTCTCGCAATGAGGTTTTTCAAGACTTTGCTTCTACCCTAGCCAGCCTAGTTCTAGAGCATGGCGATGATATCGACGCTCTGAAAAACATCGCCTATCCGGGTACAGAAAGAAATGTAGAAGAGCAACTAACCCATAACATAGCCACGATCGGGGAAAACATGGCTATTAGAAGAGCCGTAAAAGTGGATGGTGCAGATTTAGTGGTTCCTTATATGCATAATTCCATAGCTGGCAGTTTAGGGAAAATAGGCGTGCTAATCTCTTTAAAATCGGAATCTCCGGTTAATGAATTAGAAATGCTCGGTAAACAACTTGCTATGCATGTTGCTGCTACTGCTCCGCAGGCACTCAGTGTTGCAGAACTAGATCCAATGTTAGTTGAGAGGGAAAAGAAGGTGTTAACCGAACAGGCAAACGCGTCTGGCCGGCCCGAGGAAATAATTGGAAAGATGGTGGACGGAAGACTGAAAAAGTTTTACCAGGAAGTCGTGTTGCTTGAGCAGACCTTTGTAATAGATAATGAGACAAAGATATCAGCTGTCATAGAAAAAAGGGCAAAGGAATTGGGAAAGCCAGTTGAACTGATAGGTTTTCATAGACTATCATTGGGCGAAGGGATTGAGAAGAATGAGGCAGACTTCGCGTCAGAAGTAGCAGCGACACTCAGTAGTTAGACAATAGCCGTGGTTTTCGTTTTGTCGTAATAAATTGAGAGTGGAAATGCGATGGAAAACAAGCCTGATAGCACTCTTCAATACAACAGGATACTCCTGAAAATATCCGGTGAGTCACTTATGGGAGAAATGCAATTTGGCCTTGACCCTGCGATGGTCAATAGGGTGGCGAGCGAAATATCCACAATTGTTGACTATGGTGTTGAAGTCTGTGTTGTAATAGGTGGTGGGAATATTTTCCGAGGGGTTTCTGGAGCGGCTAACGGTATGGAGCGGGCCACTGCAGATTATATGGGAATGCTAGCAACAGTTATGAACGCTCTAGCTATGCAGAGTTCCCTTGAGCAGAACGGTCTCCAAAGTCGTGTTCAGTCAGCTCTACCAATATCTGCAGTTTGCGAGCCATATATTAGACGTCGTGCTGTTCGTCACATGGAAAAGAAACGTATTGTCATTTTTGCAGCGGGTACTGGTAATCCATTTTTTACTACTGACACAGCGGCGGCTCTTCGAGCAACTGAAATGGGATGTGATGCAATACTAAAGGCAACAAAGGTTGATGGTGTTTATGACGCAGACCCAGACAAAAACAAAGACGCAAAACGCTATGATGCGCTCTCTTATCTGGAAGTTCTGTCACGCGACCTTAAGGTAATGGATGCTCCCGCAATATCCTTGGCGAAAGAAAACAGTATCCCAATTTTAGTTTTTTCTATACAAAAACCAGGAACCCTTGCAGAGGTTGTCAGAGGCGTTGGGTTACATACTTTAATTTCTTGAGAGTTTTAGATGGAAGAAATAGATATCGATGATTTACAGAGGCGCATGGAGGGGGCAACTGCTTCTTTAACAAAAGATTTTCAAGGTCTCAGAACGGGAAGAGCTAATTCGCAACTCTTGAATGGAGTAATGGTAGACGTCTACGGGGCCACAATGCCTATCAATCAGGTTGCTACAGTAAGCGTACCCGAGCCCAGAATGTTATCTGTACAGGTTTGGGACAAAGATAATGTTAAACTTGTTGAAAAATCAGTAAGAGAGTCGGATCTGGGACTTAATCCTCAATTAGATGGACAATTACTAAGAATTCCGTTGCCCGACCTGAGTGAAGATCGCCGAATCGAACTATCCAAAATTGCAGCCAAGTATGCGGAAAACGCCAAGATTGCTGTCAGGAATGTTCGAAGAGATGGAATGGATAAATTGAAAAAGATGGAAAAGGATAGTCATTTAAGCCAGGACGATAAACGCATTTATGATGAAGAAATTCAATCGTTAACGGACCGAACCATTATTCAAATTGACGAAATGTTGTCAAAAAAAGAAGAGGAAATCATGCAGGTTTGATAGATGGGAGCACAAACCGTAAAAGATAGCCAAATTGCACCGAAGCATGTGGCTATCATCATGGATGGTAACGGCCGATGGGCAAAAGCGAGAGGGCTGCCACGGGCTATGGGACACAAACATGGTGTTGAAAATGTTAGAGCCGTAGTAGAAGGTTCGTTGAGCTTGGGAATAAAATATCTAACGCTATTTGGTTTTTCTTCAGAAAATTGGAAGCGGACGCCCACCGAAATTTTCGATTTAATGTCCTTGCTTCGAAATTACCTTGATAATGAAATTTGTGAGCTGCACAAGAAAAATATTCGATTTAAAGTAATCGGCGATAGAGAAAAGCTCGATGCAGATATCGTCGAATTGATAGAAGCTGCCGAGGAGCTTACAAAGACAAATCAAGATTTGATATTGACAGTTGCGCTTAGCTACGGTGGACGTCGTGCGATAGCCTTAGCTGCAAAGGAATTGGCATATAGAGCATGCAAAGGTACGATAAAGTTAGATGAAATTTCAGAAGAATCATTTGAGTTGGTTTTGGAGACGCAGGGTGTACCCAATCCGGATTTAGTTATAAGAACTTCCGGTGAGAAAAGAATTTCCAACTTTTTATTGTGGGAATGCGCATATTCAGAATTTGTCTTTTTTGATACCTTATGGCCCGACTTTTCGGGCGAACATTTGACGAAAGCAGTCCAAGAATATTGTAGTCGGGAACGGCGTTTTGGAGCGGCCTGATGCCTTAAGAGAAAAGTCAATAACTTTGGAAAATATCAAGTTGAATTTTGGACCTTTATTTACAAGACAAACGTTAGTCCGCTTAACTTCATCTCTTGTTATGGCTGTCCCTGTAATAGTTTCAATAATTTTCGGCGGAGCGTATTTCACGGTCTTTGTTGCTTTTTTGGCTGCAACAATGTCATGGGAGGTCACCAGTACTGTTGGTAAGCCAAGAAAATACTTTATCGAAATTGGTATCGGTTTTTTTGTAGCTCTTCTCGTTATAATTTTTGGACTTTTTTTTGCAACGTCCTTTTCTGAAAAGGGTCTTCCGTTGTTTTTGAGCTTGCTAATAACTGTTGCTTTTATTTTTAGAAAAGTACATTCAGTCGTCAGCGTTGTCCTTGGAAATATAATTATTGTTTTTTCTTGTTTTTGCATGATCTGGTTGCGCGTCAATTTTGAAACCGATTTTTTCTCATGGATTTTATTATCGGTAGTTGCCACCGATACGGGTGCATTTATAGTTGGATCTACTATAGGTGGGATAAAATTAGCACCAAATATAAGTCCAAATAAAACATGGGCGGGTTTGTTAGGTGGAATATTTAGTAGCCTAATGGTGGCTTGGTTTTTTTATTTGTTTTGGTTGGAAGTTGACATCCTCAATATTTCTTTAATGGCAGTTATTCTTGCAATAATATCTCAGGTGGGAGACCTTGTTGAGTCAGCGTATAAGCGAAGTTATAAAATTAAAGATTCGAGCCGATTAATACCGGGCCATGGTGGTGTATTGGATAGGCTCGATGGGCATATGGCGGCTGGAATATTTATGAGTTTTATTTTGTTATATTACGATAGGGCGCTCATGTGATAGGAAACAGTATGGTATTTTGTGGCGCTGGTAACTGAATAATGAAAACTATTTCTATTCTAGGTTCTACGGGCTCCGTTGGTTGTGCAACGGTTGATTTGATAAAAGAGATGCCGGATGAGTATGTTGTGGAATCGTTAACCGCACATCAAAATTGGCAATTGTTAGCTCAGCAGGCAAAAATATTGAAGGCACGTTATGTGGCGGTGTCCAAGCATAAATATTATCAACCCCTAAAGAGCGCACTTGTAGGACAAAATATTGAAGTGGCTTCGGGAGAAAAAGCAATAATAGAGGCAGGGGAACGAGAGGTAGATTTGCTAATGGCAGCCATCGTTGGTACGGCTGGCTTACTTCCTACAGTGGCTGCTATAAGAAAGGGTACGACGGTGGCATTAGCCAATAAGGAATGTTTAGTTTCTTCAGGTGAACTATTAATCAAAGAACTTGAGAAGTCGAAAGCCAAATTGTTGCCAGTCGATTCCGAGCACAACGCCATATTTCAGGTCTTTGAAACTCATAACAAGCGCAATTTAGATCGTCTTATACTTACTGCGTCTGGCGGACCTTTTCGTGATTGTAGTCTAGAAGAGATGAAAGAGAAGAGCCCAAGAGAAGCCCTTGCGCACCCGAACTGGAATATGGGGAACAAAATTTCAATAGATTCAGCGACTATGATGAATAAAGGCCTCGAAATCATTGAAGCTCATCATCTTTTTGGCGTAAAAGAGTCAGTAATTGATGTGGTAATTCACCCTCAATCGATAGTTCACAGTTTGGTGTCCTATTTAGATGGATCCGTTTTAGCTCAGCTAGCTAACCCGGATATGAAAATACCTATAGCCTATACGCTATCGTGGCCAAAAAGAATGAATATAGATATGCCACGGTTAGACTTATCGAAAGTTGGCTTGCTAGAGTTTTATGAGCCGGATATAAGCAAATTCCCAGCCTTAAGATTGGCTAGAGAAAGCATTAATTTTGGGGGTAGTGCATGCCTTGTTTTCAATGCTGCGAATGAAATAGCAGTTGCTGGATTTTTAGCTGGAAAAATTCGTTTTACAGATATTGTGTCTTTAGTGGAAAAGGTTCTAGAAAAAAATATAGAACAAGCACCCAAATCTATGGAAGAGGTTATTCTTATGGATAACGAAGTTCGTAAATACACTGAATCTATTGTTGGGGCATAGACCTTTTGGTACTCAATCTGTTAAATGAGTATCTCTCAATAAGGAAGTAAAATCTAATGACCATTACTGCGATAGTAAGCTTTTTAGTTGTTCTCACAGTCTTAGTATTCGTTCATGAAATGGGACACTATCTGATAGCAAGAAAAAACGGNGTTCGAGTTGAAGTGTTCTCCNTNGGTTTTGGTCCGGAAATAATAGGTTGGACGGATAATTCTCTGACCAGGTGGAANATTTGTGCTATTCCGCTGGGGGGGTATGTAAAAATGTTNGGTGATTCGGACCCAGCTAGCACAAAGTCCTNAAGTAGCGANTNTTTTTCCGAAGACGACGCNCGGGTTTCATTTCATCATAAGTCTCTAGCACAGAAAACGGCTGTAGTTGCGGCAGGTCCAATCGCAAATTTTTTNTTTGCTGTTCTGCTACTTACGTTTCTCTTTGCTATTGTAGGACAGAAACACGCNCCGGCCATAATAGATAAAATAGCTAGTGGGAGTGCCGCAGAAGAAGCAGGGCTTTCGGTTGGTGATAGGATACTTCGGGTGGATAATACTGCGATAAATAAATTCAATGACTTAAGGCGTATTGTCAGTCCCAACCCGAATAAAAATCTTCTGTTCTTGATTGAGCGTGATGGTAAAAAGATTGAAATCGATGTTGTTCCATCATTGACCGAGGTGCGTGATGCATCCGGTACTATGATTAAGGTAGGGCTACTCGGCGTGAGCAGTATGCAAACTAGTACAAAGCTATATGATCCAATTAGTGCTTTTAAAGAAGCGGTGACCGAGAGTTGGTCCATATCAACTCAAACCTTGCATTATCTCGGACAAATCGTAATTGGATCAAGAGGAACGGAGGAGTTGGGAGGCCCCATAAGAATAGCTAAAATATCTGGGGCTGTAGCGGAAATTGGTATTAGTAGTCTAATATATTTTATGGCGGTATTATCAATTAATTTGGGTTTGATAAATTTGTTTCCCATTCCTGTTTTAGATGGTGGTCATTTGGTCTTATATTTGATGGAGTTCATTCGCGGTCGGCCCCTCGGGCAGAAAGCGCAAGAAGCAGTATCGTTTACCGGGTTGGGAATAGTAATTGCATTAATGATCTTTGTTACCTTAAACGATATATGGCCTGGATTTTGGTCTAATATTGGATTGAGTTGAAAGTATGAAATTTGTAATTAGAACCATCTGTTTTGCATTTTTCTTATTATTCATAAGTTTTTTCGAAGGCGTTTGTGAAAAATTTGGAAGCGCACATGCCTCGCAGACAAATATTCTTGAGATTGTGGTCCAAGGTTCAAAAAGAATTGATCCTGAAACCATCATAGCTTTTGGGAAGATTGAAGTAGGTGAACAATTCAACGAAGTGAAATTAAATGAAACTATCAAAAATTTGTTCAATACAGGGCTGTTTGCCGATGTTCAACTATCTCTGCAAGATGGACTGCTTACAATTAGTGTTGAAGAAAACCCTCTTATAAATAGGGTGATTTTTGAAGGCAATGACCGTATTGATGCTGAAGACTTGGAAAGAGAATTACAACTTAAACCAAGACGGGTCCTTACAAGAACAAAGGTACAGCAAGATACTCAAAGACTTATAGATATTTACCGTTTAACCGGAAGATTCGGCGTAAAAGTTCAGCCACAGTTGGTCATGCTTGAACAAAATCGGGTGGATTTAATTTTTGAGATTGAAGAAGGGGCACTCAGTAAAATAAGTAAAATTTCATTTATCGGAAATGATAAGTTTTCGGATTCTAAGTTGCGGGACGTTATCCAATCAAAAGAAGATGCTTTCTACAGATTTCTGACGTCTGATGACACCTATGATCCAGACAGATTGAAATTTGATGGAGAATTACTCCGCCGTTTTTATTTAAATAACGGTTTCATAGATTTTCAGGTTATTTCTACAGTCGCTGAATTCTCTACTGGGGATGCAAGTTTTGCTGTTACTTTCACTTTACGTGAAGGTAAACGCTATAAGCTGGGTAAAATTACGCTGGAGAGTGCAGTAGAAGATGTTAATATTGAAAACTTGCGCCACCTCTACAAAGGATTAGAGGGAGGTTGGTATAATGCGAGGTTGGTTAATAACGCGGTCGCTCGTTTGGTTGGTCAACTTGGGGTAGATGGTTTTGCCTTTGTAGATATAAAACGAGAGATAAAGCGAAAAGGAAATAATAATGCTGTTGTTCTGGCGTTATATATAGCGAAGACACCTCGCGTTCATGTTGAACGCATAAATATTGAGGGTAACTCCCGAACACTGGATTCAGTAATTCGCCGAGAATTCGATTTGTTGGAAGGCGATGCGTTCAATGTTTCCAAGTTGAGAAGAGCTCGACGAAGTATAAGGAATCTAGGCTTTTTCTCGAAGGCTAAAGTTGATAGTTTACCCGGCAGTGCTACAGATAAAACAATCATAAGGGTATCGGTGGAAGAGAAGTCGACAGGAGAGATATCCCTTGGGGCAGGGTTCTCATCCCAAGATGGGCCACTTGCGAATATAGGCATTAGAGAGAGAAATCTTCTAGGCAAGGGACAAGATCTCAACTTCAATTTCAAAGGGTCAGCTGCTCGCCAAGAGTTTAAGATTGGTTTTACTGAGCCATACTTTCTAGACAGGGATGTGTCTGCCGGGTTCGACCTCGTTCAATCTACCACGGATCGCCAGACAGAAAGTTCTTTTGACGAGCGCAAATCTGGTGGTGGTTTGCGCCTTGGGTATTCATTAGGTCCAGATTTACGCCAAAGATTGAAATATTCATTTGAAAGAACGCAAATAAGAAACGTGGATGATCAGGCCTCAATTTTCATTAAAGAGCAAGAGGGAAGTAATACAGTCTCACAAGTGAGTCACACAACTTCGTTTGACAAACTGGATAATAGGCGGGAGCCTTCGAAGGGTTATGCTGTCAGTCTCACAAATGATTTAGCAGGGCTCGGCGGTGATGCTCGGCATTTACGCTCTAAGCTTAAAGCAGGATACTTTGTTACGATATTGGAAGACCAAGTCTTATCATTTCGGCTCGAAACGGGGTTCATCAAGGGTATCGGCGAAGATGTTGAGATAGGAGAACGTTTCTTTTTAGGTGGAAGAAAAATCAGAGGTTTTGCTCCCTCGGGAATTGGTCCAAGAGATTTAAAAACAAAAGATGTTCTTGGAGGTAACCAGTATTACACTGGGTCTGTAGAACTACGATTTCCCATAGGGCTGCCAAATGAGCTTGGACTTAAAGCATCAATATTCAGCGATGTAGGAAGTTTATCGGGTCTCGACCAAAATTCTTCTCAGATTGACGATGGTTCCGGGTTGCGGGCCTCCGTTGGTTTGGGGCTTTCTTGGGCAACGGGAATAGGCCTTATGCGATTGGATTTTGCTAGCGCAATGTTAAAAGAAGAGTTAGATGAAACAGAATTTATCAGCTTTAGTTTTGGAACAGGGTTTTAAAATAAATATTATGAAAGTTTCAATCCCCTTTATTTTGTTGGCGGTGCTGGTTTTGCAGACGTCATTTGTTCGTGCACAGGCCTCAAGCGAGTTAAAACCAGTTTCATTGGCTGTGGTCGACTTCCGGGGCGTTTTAGCAAAGTCAGAGGCTGCCCGCAATATTCGATCGGCCGTAGATGAAAAAAGACAAGAGCTTCGTAAATATTTTCTTGAGGTTGAGAATAATTTGCGCGACGAGCAGAAAAATTTGTCAAAAAAACGATCAATAGTGACAGCTGAAGCATTTGAAAAACGTGCGCGAAAGTTAAAAGAAAAAGCGCAGTCAGCGCAGAAGCTTGCGCAAACCAGTAATCAAAAACTAAAAAAATCATTTGATCAAGCTATGGATAAGGTCCAAAAGGAATTAGTGAGAATTGTTGCTGAAGTAGCAGAAGAGTCAGGTGTTGGTGTGGTTCTTTTTAGGAGTGCAATTGTAATAGCGGTAAAAAAGCTTGATATTTCAAAAGAAGTTCTGACGCGGCTAAACAAAAAATTGCCAGATGTAAAAGTTCGTTTTGAAACTGTCAAAGGATCGAAGTAAACGCATGGCTGATCCACGGTTTTTTAAGAAAAGAAAACCACTTAGCGTAGGCGAGATTATCATGCTCACCGGCGCGACACTTAAGGACGCTTCAATGGAGTCCATTATGATAAGTGACGTTGCCTCAATAAGCACCGCTCAGGAAGGTGAAATATCGTTTGTGGAAAACAGAAGGTATGCGAGCCAACTTACTTCTTCAAAAGCGTCTGCATGTTTTTTAACGGAAGATCTTTTGAATAGAGTGCCTCAACATATGATCCCCTTGCTCACAAGTTCTCCGCGACGAGCCTTTGCAAAATTGTCGCAAAGATTTTATGAAAAGGAAGGTCAAACTCCAAAAATTAGTAATAAAAGTGTCGTTTCAAAAACTTGTATCATTGGTGAGGGTTGCCAAATAGACCCCGGTGTAATAGTTGGCGAGTTTTGCGAAATAGGAACAGATTGTTGGATTGGAAGCAATTCAGTTATAGGCGACGGTGTGAAAATTGGTGATCGAACGCGAATAGGAACTAATGTTTCCATATCGCATTCTGAAGTTGGTGCTGATTGCTTTATTTACCCGGGCGTTAGAATAGGACAGCCTGGGTTCGGTTTTGAGGTTGATGCGGCCGGGCCAATTGAGATGCCACAATTAGGGCGCGTAATTATTGGTAATAATGTTGAAATTGGAGCGAACAGTACGATTGATAGGGGAGCGGGTCCTGACACAGAAATAGGTGACTTCACCCGTATAGATAATCTGGTGCAAATAGGGCATAATGTGAAAGTTGGAAAAGATTGTGTTATCGTCGCTCAGGTGGGGATATCGGGTAGCACACAAATTGGTGATCAGTCTGTTATTGGAGGGCAGACGGGTTTGGCTGGGCACTTAAAAATAGGAAAACAGGTAAAAATAGCTGCCCAGTCCGGTGTAACTAGAAACTTAAAGGACGGATCTATAGTTGGCGGTGCTCCTGCTGTTCCAATAGAAGATTTCCGACGGCAGGTTGCAAATATTAAGTCCTTAGGGCGCAGGGATCTTCGGAGAACATAGGAAATTTCGAAAATGACCCAAATCAAAGCTACTACGGAAAACACATTTCCAATCGATGTTCAGCGTATTAAAGAGTTAATCCCACATAGATATCCCTTTTTACTTGTAGACCTTATTAAATCTTTGGTTCCAAATGAATCTGCAGTTGGCGTGAAAAATGTCTCCATAAATGAGTCTTTTTTTCAAGGACATTTCCCTGAGCGTCCTGTTATGCCAGGTGTTTTAATCGTTGAAGCAATGGCACAGACGGCGGGTTGTTTGGTGGTTGAAAGCCTTGGCAAACAATCAGAAGGTAAATTAGTGTATTTTATGAGTATTGAGAATGCACGTTTTAGAAAGCCTGTGGTGCCCGGTGATCAACTAATTATTAATGTTGAGAAAACGAGAGAAAGGGGCAATGTGTTCAAGTTTGACGGCAAGGTATACGTCGAAGAGGTTGTTGTTGCAGAAGCAAGTTTTTCAGCGATGATAGTAGATAAATGATGTCCGAACCAAAAACCTCTCCTAGTAGAATACATCCCTCCGCAGTAGTCGAAGACGGAGCAAGCATCGCACCCGACGTTACAATTGGTCCTTTTTCGGTAGTTGGCAAAAACGTCTCAATAGAGAGTGGATCAGTATTACACTCCCATGTTGTCGTTGATGGACACACTTCAATTGGTGAGAAAACAGAGGTGTTTCCATTTGCCTCCTTGGGATCTAGGCCGCAAGATTTAAAATATTCCGGCGAGGCTTCTAAACTAATCATAGGTAGTGGAAATATAATAAGAGAACATGTAACGATGAATCCTGGCACTACGGGAGGAGGAATGCTTACAAAAGTTGGCGATAACTGTTTGTTTATGGTGGGGGCACATGTCGCTCACGATTGCCAGGTTGGTGATAATGTCATACTTGCAAATAACGCTACATTAGCAGGTCATGTAGTAGTTGGTTCTTTTGCAATTTTGGGCGGCCTCTCCGCCATTCATCAATTTGTAAGAATTGGTGATCATGCGATAGTTGGAGGTATGTCGGGTGTTGAGCATGATGTTATACCTTTTGGTTCGGTTAAAGGAGAAAGAGCGCGTCTTACCGGTTTAAATATAATAGGGATGCGTAGAAGAGGGTTCTCGAGGCAAGAGTTGGATGATCTTAGGACAGGTTATAAAAAGTTGTTCTCCGGAACAGATAACTTTCAAGATCGGGTTGCTGGCCTTTCATCTGATAAAACTCAAACGCAAGCTTTGAAAGAAGTAATAGATTTTATTCAGCAGGACTCAAGTAGAGCCATCTGTCAGCCGAAGGATGATTGATAGTGCTATGGAAACTAATTTATGCGTGATAGCTGGTGGAGGAATTCTACCGCGTAAAGTAGCTGATAACTTTGATCCTTCTGGAGACCGAATTTTTTTTCTTGCTTTTCGAAACATTACTGATCCAGAGGTTGTTGCTGGGCGTCACCATGAGTGGCTTGAATTGGGAGAGATCCAAAAAGCTATAGATGCCATGCACCGAAACAACGTAGGTAAGGTGGTTATGGCAGGTCCGATCCAGCGGCCTGCACTATCCTCACTGGCCCTTGATACGAGGGCTCTCAAAATGTTGGCAAAAGGAGGGCTAAAGGTATTTGGTGATGATGGTCTATTGTCGCTTGTAGCCAAAGAAATTGAAAAAGAGCATATAAAAATTATTGGAATAGAGGAAATACTTTCAGGGGTGCTAACGAAAGAGGGATTGTTGGCCGGGCCCGCACCTACTAAAATTTCATGGGACGATATTAAGAGAGGTTTGCATGTACTTAATAACCTTGGGCCTTGTGATGTAGGTCAGAGCGTAGCTGTTCAGGAGGGATTAGTTCTTGCGGTCGAGGCAATAGAAGGAACCGATAAAATGATAGAGCGTGCCGGAGGCCTTAAAAGAAATGTAAGTGGACCAATATTGATAAAAATTAGTAAAGTTAATCAGGACAAAAGAGTAGATCTTCCAACAGCTGGTCCAGAAACAGTTAATAACGCTATCAGGGCGGGTTTCCAAGGGCTAGCACTTGAGGCAAATAACTCCTTATTATTAGACAAAGATCGCGTATTAAAAATTGCAGAAAAAAATGCTTTTTTTGTTTTAGGGGTAGACCCGTCAAAAGTTCTGCAATGATTGCAGAAACTACTGAAAAGCTTGCGCGTCCACTGATTTATGTTATAGCGGGAGAGGTCTCTGGGGACATAATCGGGGCAAGGTTGATCCGCGAAATAAAACGTTTGCAAAAAGATAAATTTAGTTTTACTGGGGTTGGTGGTGATCAAATGGCCAGCGAAGGGGTGCAAAGTTTATTTCCAATCTCAGAAATGGCAGTCATGGGAATATTTGAATTGGTCCCTCATGTGCCAAACCTAATGCGAAGAATTCATGAAACGGTGCAAGATATAATAGCCAAAAAACCGGTTGCAGTTATATCGATTGATTCAAAAGCATTTACGATGCGCGTTGCTAAGCTTATTCAAAAAAAGCAAAAAGAGTGTGATAAAGAAATTAAATTAATCCATATGGTTGCGCCAACTGTTTGGGCTTGGCGGCCTGGTCGCGCGAAAAATATCTCGAAAATTCTTGATCATCTCTTAACTTTGTTCCCATTCGAGCCCCCCTTTTTCACGCGGCATGGTTTACCAACCACATTTATTGGACATCCTCTTGCAGAGCAACCTGTAGGATTTAGTTCCGTCTACCGAAATACCCATGATGTCGACGAAGCCACAGAAATAATTTCTTTGTTACCAGGTTCAAGACCAGGGGAAATTAAACGTTTGCTGCCAACCTTTAAGAAGACGCTTGACCTTTTGCTGAAAAAATATCCGAACATTCATATAGCTATGCCAACGGTTGTTAGCGTTGAAGGGATGCTACGTAGAGAGACTTTAGGGTGGGAAACACCCGTTTCAATTATAACGGATCCTGAGATGAAACTTAATGCATTCGCTGCTAGTAGTGTTGCACTTGCTGCCTCAGGTACTGTTACATTGGAACTAGCACTGGCACAGGTTCCCAGCGTGATAGCGTATAAAGTTAATCCCTTATCTGCTATCATGGGTTATTTCCTCGTAAATCGAGATGCTGTGGTGCTTCCGAATAAATTGATGGGAAAAGAAATATTTCCGCTTTATTTACAATGGAAATGCACTCCATATAATTTATATAAGGCGATCACTCAAAAAATTGAAAATCCAACAGATCAACTTATCGAAGCCAGTGATGCTATAAGAAATATGTTACGTCCAAACGGACAAGCATCGCAAAACTTAGCGGCACAGATCATCATAAATTTGGTAGAGAGTGGCAAGACGTTATCACGGTGAGGTGAATACCTTTTTTTAAGAGTATTTTAGTTGTTTTAATTTTTACCAACGGAGGGCTATATGGTCGATACATTAGGATGGCGGGGAAAATTTGGTGTTATTACACCCTCAACAAACACAGTCGTTCAGCCTGAATACGATGCAATTTGTCCCGCCGGTGTCACCACTCATATAGGACGAATGCATATACCAGATGATCCGATGTCAAGTGATGAGGATTTTGATGAATTAATCAGGCGAATTGATGTGGCCTTGGAGGATGCGGTTAAACGAGTTATGACATGTAAGCCTGATTATTTTGTCTTAGGGATTTCTAGTGAGAGTATATGGGGAGGTGGTCTTGAGAAGGCGCAAGAAATCGTCAAAAGGATGAAGCCACTTTTAAACGGGGTACAGGTAAGTCAGGCGGCAGATGCGCTACCTGCGGCTCTTAAGGCTTTTGGTGTGAAGAAAAAAATTTCGGTCGTTACTCCCTACTTCCCTGTTGCTGAACCACATATTCAACAATTTGCCGCTGACATTGGTTATGAAATTGTGAAAACTTATCATATGAGTTGCAAAAGTCCGACACTGATAGCTCATACGAGTGAGGACCAGTGCTGGGAGGCGCTTCGATCCGTAGACAGCAATGAGGTTGAAGCAATTATTCAATTTGGAGCAAATCTACCTTTCGCGGTAGTTGCTGCTGAGGCGGAAAAACGTCTCAAAAAACCAATAGTGGCAGTCAACGTTGCTACTATTTGGCATGCGTTGAGGTCATTCGGAATAAAAGATCGGATTTATGGTCAAGGTAGACTTTTGT
>PCAV01000050.1 GCA_002730675.1 Rhodospirillaceae bacterium
ACTGGCAGTTCGAGCACTCCACACAGCGTATGGCCTCGATTCATCATAGAAGTCACCCCCCCCCCTTAGCGGCATGCTACCCAGTCAACCCGCCAATCTAGTATCCTGTCATCAGTAATTTAAAAAATGTAACAAGCAACTTATGCTATGATAGGGACTTCCATGCTAGACCTAATATAGATTGTATATTATATCCAATTCCAATAATTTGTTTCATCAATGGGCATCGCCTTGACACTCCTCTAATAAACAGGGCCACTGTTTTATGGATGCAAAGAATCAGTACCGCGCCATATGTGAAAAGGTTTCTTCTATGCTAGATGGCTTTAAGAAGCGTCTAACCAAAAAGAGAGAAAGCGGTGTTGTTCCGCCTAACGAAACAACATTAGAAGCCAAGTCAGAGTTGCTTGAAAGCATTAGCCTCTCAGAATTAGAAATTGGTCGAATTTTGGAGGAAGCCCGAGAAAAAGCAAAAATGTCATTGGAAGATGTGGAATCTTCCTTGCGGATCAAAAAAGAGTATTTAATCGCTTTAGAGAACGGTAATTTTGATTTGCTTCCTGGAACAACTTATGTTTCAGGTTTTCTAAAGAGTTACTCGCAATATCTCGGATTAAACATCAATCAGTCCCTAATGCACGTAGTTCCGGTCAATAGCAATTCCCCCAACTCTAATGAGACAATTTTAGGAACCCTTCCAAATAAAAAATCATCACCAAGCTTGATAATTCTGGCCATTTCTCTATTGGCCACAGGGGGAGGCTATTTTGCGTGGTATTCTTTTGACAATCACCCTTCGCCAAAAAATGGAAATAATCGGATGCTTACTGAAGATAGGCTCGAGAAAGAACTGAGCATTAGCTCAAAAGAAGACAAAGACCAAAGTTTTGCGGCCCCCAAAGCAGAAAAAACTGTGACAAATGCGAAAAATCAACTATCTGGACCTGAGCGAGCCAAAAATTTCATAAAAACTCAAAAAAATTCAACCTTTGAAAAGGAAGGCCATCTAAACAAAACAACAAACCAAACGGCCAAAGCACCAGTAAAAACTTCTATTAAGAATTTGCAGCAGAAGGCAAAGAGTCCCACTCTACAACACAAGCAATCTCTAGACGCCATAAGGTCTTCTAAAAAAATTGACAATAAAGCCATTGAAGAAAGATCTAATACAATTCCAGATGCAACTGGAAAAATCAATATAGCCGCATCCGAGGATACCTGGATAGAAATCCAGAACGGACGCAAAGAGATTGTGTTAAGCAGGGTTATCACTGCAGGAGAGGCAATAACACTCAAATACGAAAAGGGCCTTTCGTTGAGCACGGGAAATACCAGAGCTCTATTAATAACGCATAAAAATAGAAAGTTTGTTGGCTTTGATAAAAATGATCGCATTTCAAAAAATAACCAGTTAAATAAATGGCAAGACTAGTTTCCATAAACAAGGAAAAATATTTTGAATAATAGTGATACTTTAGATAGCCACCAAAAAATAATAAGAAAAAAACGAAGGCAAATTATGGTTGGCTCAGTGCCTGTTGGAGGCGACGCTCCGATTTCAGTTCAGACAATGACAAATACCGATACGGCTGATGTTAAATCTACGCTCAAACAAATTTTCGACTGTGCTGCTGAAGGTGCTGACATCATAAGAGTATCCTGCCCTGATCAATCCTCCACACAAAGTTTAAAAAAAATCGTCACAGAATCCCCGGTTCCTATTGTGGCCGATATACACTTTCATTATCGAAGAGCTATAGAAGCTGCCGAGGCAGGTGCTGCCTGCTTGCGTATCAATCCTGGAAACATTGGCGCTGCCCATAAAGTGAGAGAAGTAATTCGAGCCGCAGTTGATAACGGTTGTTCGATGCGAATAGGAGTGAACGCCGGAAGTTTAGAAAAGCACTTACTCGAAAAATATAAAGAACCATGTGCAGATGCGATGGTAGAAAGCGCACTAAGTCATGCCAAGTTACTAGAGGAAAATGATTTTTATAACTTTAAGATAAGTGTTAAGGCCTCTAATGTATTTCTAGCGATTGAGGCCTACCAAAAACTATCTCAAATCTCTGACTACCCACTCCACCTTGGTATAACCGAAGCTGGAAGTTTTAGAGCTGGAACTGTGAAATCCGCGGTTGGAATGGGGATGCTACTATGGGGTGGTATTGGCGATACGATTAGAGTCTCGCTATCCGACGATCCAGTAGAGGAAGTGCGAGTTGGCTTCGATATACTTAAATCCCTTAACCTCAGGCACCGAGGTGTTAATATCATTTCGTGCCCATCATGCGCGCGGCAACAATTTGACGTTATTGAAACCGTGAAATTACTTGAAAAAGAGCTTTCCCACATAACTACACCAATGACACTTTCAATTATCGGTTGCGTCGTAAATGGCCCAGGAGAAGCGAAAAGTTCAAATATCGGGTTAACTGGAGGCGGAAAAGACGTCCATCAGGTTTATTTATCAGGTGTCCCCCACCATCGATTAAAAGACCAAAGTATAGTGGACCATATTGTAGGCCTAGTTGAGAAAGAAGCGGCAAAAATAGAGGCTAGCAAATCTAATGTGAGATACGAAGCACAGGAGAACCAGAATGGCGGCAGCATCCCGTTACCAACAACTAACTCAAAATGAGTTCAATGGATGAAGGTCATATTGAAAGCGACGGTGATAACTTTAGTTTGATCGGAATCAACTACGGCTCCTGCCCTCCGCTCATACGGTCAACCATATTTGGAGGCGAGACAGATTTAAGAATTATACTCACTTCGTTAAATTCTGAAAAAAACAAAAGCGTCTATGGGGTTCTCACATGCGACAGGCTAGAAATTTACTTCTGTAAATCCATTTTTAGCCGCGTTCAGTTGGATTTTTTTAATCTTTTGGCAGCAAGGACTTATCTCGATCCTCGCGANTTGGAGAGAGTTGCCTACAAATTAAGTGGAAAGGTTGCGCTTAAGCATTTTTTTAAAGTTGTATCAGCAATGGAGAGCCAAGTAATTGGCGAGCCTCAAATCCTGGGGCAAGTTCGCACTTGTGAACAGATATCCAGGTCAATTGCGCCAGCATCCATTTTTTTAAATCANATTTTTAAATATGCTTTCTCTGTTGCCAAAAGAGTAAAAAATGAAACAAAAATTTCAGAAGGGCCAACATCGCTCGCCGCAGCGGCTATACGAGTCGCTCGAAATATCAATGGCGAATTAACTAGCTGCAATGGATTAATATTCGGATTGGACGAAACTGCGATTTTTTTAGCCGAACAATTCGAGCAAGCCGGAGTTAAAAAGTTTATAACCGCCGCAAGTGCGGAATTTTACTCAAAAAATCCTAATGTTCTGAAAGCAGACCTTCAATTAGAGGCGCGTTCACAATTAATTGCGAATTCAGACGTAGCTCTTATTTGCAATAATGACACCAATTACACGATAACTAAGAAGATGGTCAGCTCCGCTTTACGATTNAGAAAGTACAANCCTCTCTTTATTATTGACTTAGGAGTCCCGGGNGCCGTAGAACCNTCGGTAGAATCTCTNGACGCAGCTTTTGTTTACAATCTTGAAAATCTAGAACAACTAGCCGTNGANGGTATCGAAAANCGAGTTNTGGAAAAGCAAAAGGCAGAAGGTATTATTTTAGAAGAACTCGAGACGTTTTATCTTAGACCTCCAAATCGCGATATAGGCGTTTTGGCCCGAGAAATACGTGAGGCTCTGGAGAACGAGTTACAATCTATGCTTGANCAAAAACCTAATCTGTCAGTTANGGACGCCTGTTATCTNGNTCTTAAAAAATTTTTACACCAGCCACTGAAAGTTNCACGAGAATTATCTGAGAANGATCAACTGAACTCAGAAACTGAAAAGTTAATTAGAAATCTTTTGATTCCACAAAATGGTGACAAAGGAGACCNGAATGAGTTTTGAAGAAAATCTGGAACGTGTCTCATCACGCCATCGTGAGTTAGAGCTAACGCTATCCAATTCGAAAGAACTATCCGCAGAAGAAATTACCAAACTNTCAATAGAGTTCTCTGAATTNACACCAATAGCCGAAAAAATTAACGAAGTACGCTCGCTGGAGGAAGAACTCGAAGAGAATAATTCACTTGCGAGNGAGANTGAGCACGANAAGGAATTATTGGCGCTAGTCCATACTGAAACCGACNAATTAATAAAATCTATCCGTGTTCTCCGTAANGAATTGGAACGCCTTTTGTTGCCAAAAGACGAAATAGATGAAAAAAATGCTATTTTAGAAGTAAGGGCAGGAACCGGTGGAGATGAAGCAGCGCTTTTTGCCACAGAACTTTTTTCTATGTATCAGAAGTATTCCTCACTTAAAGGTTGGCGCTTTGATATTCTCGAAGTATCGGAAAATGACATTGGGGGCTATCGCGAAGCTATTGCATCAATCACTGGTAGATCCGTATTCGCTCGTTTGAAATTTGAGTCCGGTGTCCACCGGGTTCAGCGTGTACCCACCACCGAATCAGGCGGAAGAATACATACATCTGCAGCTACAGTCGCGGTACTCCCNGAAGCCGAAGAAGTGGATATACACATCGACGAAAAGGATCTTCGTATAGATATATTCAGAGCCAGTGGACCTGGCGGACAATCTGTCAATACTACAGACAGTGCAGTAAGAATTACCCATATACCTACAGGGATCGTTGTTTCTCAGCAAGATGAAAAGTCTCAACATAAAAATAAAGCTAAGGGAATGAAAATATTGCGAGCAAGAGTCTTCGATTTTGAACGGACCAAACTAGAGAAAGAACGTGCAGCAGATCGCAAAGAACAGGTAGGAACCGGAGATAGATCTGAAAGAATTAGAACATATAACTTCCCGCAGGGGCGGGTAACCGACCATCGAATAAATTTAACATTATATAAAATTGACAAAGTTATAGCAGGGGAAGCACTTGACGATATAGTAAACGGTTTAACCGCTACTGAGGAGGCGGCTCGACTGGCTGCAATGGCTTAACTTATGGTTAAGAAGCATATCACATGGCTGCAAACTAACTATAAGGTAGATGAAGTCCTCAAGATAGCCATCGCAAAATTCAAAGCTGCTGGAGTTGTGCAACCTATTAATGACGCACGTATCTTACTCGGGCACAGTTTGAACAAACCAAANGAAAGATTTTATGGTAAAGAGGANGATGTAATTAAAAGTGAATATTTAGATGATTTCAGTTCCAAAATATTGAGACGTTGTAGAAGAGAACCGGTCTCGAAAATTATAGGCATAAAAGAGTTTTGGAGCCTCGAGCTCATAGTCTCACAACNTGTACTTGATCCCCGACCAGATAGCGAAACTTTAATAGAGGCTGCGAGAAAACAATTTCCGGATAAAAATAGAATTCTAAATATTTTAGATTTGGGGACTGGTTCGGGCTGCCTATTATTGGCAGCACTCCAAGAATGGCCTCATTCATATGGTTTAGGGATAGATATCGACTCACGTTGCATTGAAATCGCAAAGATAAATGCCAAGAGAAATGATTTAAATGACAGAGCAAAATTTCAAACGGGAAACTGGGCTAGTAATTTAGACGAAAAATTTGATATTATTTTATGCAATCCACCCTATATACCTGCCAATGAAATAGCTGAATTAGATGAAGAAGTTCGATTATATGAACCAGAAATAGCTCTAAATGGCGGGCAAACCGGTTTAGACTGCTATGTTGAACTTGCTGCCCAATTNTCNAATTTATTATCCGCTGATGGGCTAATATTTTTGGAGGTAGGATTTGGTCAGAAAAAACAAATCTTAGACATTATGAAAAGTAATANCCTCGAATTGATCAAAATCGAAAAAGATTTGGCTCAAATAGACAGGTGTTTAATTTTATCNCATAAACACTGTTGACCAAACGAATAAATTAGGCTTTGATCTGNCAATGGTCGTTTAAACGCCATTAAGTGATAGCGTGAATTACAAAAGCGCGTNGACGATATTGTCCAATCAAAAAAATAGACNGATGGGTAGNATAATATCATTAGAGTAACCGTGGGGTTTTAGNCCCGCCAACTTTAAGTAAAATGGAAAAGCTTAGCGATGAGACAAGGTTCGCACTCAAAACGAAATCGAGGCAGGGGNGGAAATCGGCGTTCTGGAACACCNGGACGGAACCATACATTTGATAGTAATGGACCAGATATTCGAATTCGAGGTAATGCACACCAAGTTCATGAAAAATATATGAATCTCGCCAGAGAAGCTTCCACGAATGGTGAGGCGGTTCGCGCAGAAAGTTATTTTCAACACGCAGAACATTATTATCGGATTTTAAGTGCATTTACGGATGAGGCAAATACTGAACAGAATAAGAACCGCGCAGCTCAACCTGGTTCCAATGAAAATAACAATCACGACCAGCAAGAAACGCCGACCACTCAGTCGGAGGCGAAAAATGAGACGGGAAAACTTCCTACTAACAATGGCGCAGAGGTCACCGAAGAGATTGCAACAGTCTTAGAACCCGAGAAAAAAGAGCCACACGACGATTTACTGCGCCTCGGTGACGGCGAACCAAAGGAAGAATCAATCCAGCAGAAAGAACCTGCCCTCGCACTAAGGAGCGACGAACGCCTGAATATTAATCTGGAGGGCGAAGGTGATCAATCCGCTAAGGGTACCGGCTCACGTTTAAGACTTGAGAACACTGAAAGTGCAGAGGGAGCCTCTAATTTGAGAAGAAGGCGTGGGCCCCGAAATAATCGACAAGGCAACTCGATTGATAATTAAACAAAATAATCGACAAACCTAGAAAATTTATTATCTCGATGCGAAAATGATCCCGAAGTTTATTATTTCCCTGTAACCGGATGCTATCTTATTGTCAGCGGGATAAATAAAACTCTCCTAATTATCTTGCCAAAGGGGCAAAGCTCCCCATATGTCGATTAGCTCGAAAGCACTGTGATGAGGGGCTAAATAGCCCCAAGCAATCCACAGAGTAGGAAGAATCGTAAGGTTTATGGAAACTTTTACCAAAAAAACAAAGACGATACTTGTTGATGCAGAGAGGTTAGCTGTCAGTTCAAAAAACCAACAATTGACACCTGAACATCTCCTTAAGGTTTTATTGTCTGAAAGCGACACGCAATATATGCAATTAGTTAGAGATTCCGGTGGGAACCTTGAAAACATAACCGTAGACCTCGACGCTGAATTAAATAAGCTGCCAAAAGTGATGGTCGAAGGCCAACTTAAACCTTTGCCCACGCGACCATTTCAGGCTCTTATTGCACTTGCAAAAAAAACTTGCAAACAATCAGAGCGTAAATTGATTACTCCAGATGACTTACTCCTCTCAATTGCTATGACAGATGATTCAATTTCTTCAACTATTCTCAATAAAAATGGGGTTTCAAAAACCGCATTGAAAAAGAAGATTGAAGAAAAAAGACAGTCGGAGTCATTTGATAGTAATTCTTTGCAGGACGGGCAAAGCGCACTTATCAAATACACGCAGGACGTTACTGAGGCCGCAATTGGCGGCAGTCTGGACCCAGTAATTGGGCGCGAAAAAGAAATTAAAAGGACTATACAGGTAATTTGTCGTCGAACAAAAAACAATCCTGTTTTAATTGGTGATCCTGGTGTTGGCAAGACCGCAATTGTTGAAGGACTTGCCGCGCGAATTGTAAATGCTGATGTTCCCAAGGGATTGCGAAATAAGCGGCTGCTAAACCTTGACCTTGGGTTGCTTATAGCTGGTGCGAAATTCAGGGGTGAATTTGAAGAGAGATTGAAGAGTGTACTTCGAGAAATAGAGGAATCAAACGGCGAAATAATATTGTTCATCGATGAGCTCCACACATTGGTGGGAGCCGGCGCGGCCGACGGAGCCATGGACGCGTCAAATATGCTCAAGCCGGCGCTAGCACGCGGCACTTTGCATTGTTTAGGAGCCACTACACTGGACGAATATCGCAAATATATTGAAAAGGATGCTGCATTAGCAAGGCGATTTCAATCAATAATTGTAGAAGAGCCAAACCAAGAGCAAAGTATATCGATACTGCGGGGGCTTCGTGAAAAATACGAACTACACCACGGCGTTAAGATTCTTGATAGCGCATTAGTGACAGCTGTAAAACTGTCCAACCGGCACATTACCGATCGTTTTTTGCCAGACAAGGCTATTGACCTTGTAGATGAAGCCGCCTCAGCCAGAAGAATGGAAATAGACTCAAAACCTGAAGCCATTGATAAATTAGAGAGGGTAATTGTTCAACTTAAGATAGAGCAGGAAGCATTAAAAAAAGAACTAACTACGAACAATCGACAACGCCTTGAGACGTTAGAAGAACAGTTGATTGAACTCCAAACTCAAAGTGAAAAACTCTCTAAACAATGGGAAACAGAAGTTGCACTAGTGGATCAAACACGTAAGTTACAAGAAAATTTGGAACACGCAAAGCACTCTCTTACCCTAGCTCAACGAGCTGGTAATTATGAAAAAGCGAGCGAACTTCTATACTCTATCATCCCTAAAATCGAACAGCAGCTAGAGTTTGCAAAGAAACGCTCTAAACGAAAAATGGTTAAGGAAGAAGTAACTGAGAACGATATCGCTTCAATCGTATCGAGATGGACAGGAATACCGGTCGATAAAATGATGGCTGAAGAAAGAAAGAAACTTCTCTCCATGGAGGATATATTGAGCCAACGTGTGATTGGACAAAAGGCAGCGATAAAAGCAGTTGCAGACTCCATCCGTAGGTCTAGGGTCGGGCTAAAAGACCCTAAAAAGCCAATTGGGTCCTTTCTTTTTCTTGGCCCCACCGGTGTGGGGAAAACCGAGCTTAGCAAGGCAGTTGCAGAGTTTCTTTTTGACAACGAGGATGCAATTGTCAGAATTGATATGTCTGAATTCATGGAGAAACACAGCGTTGCAAGACTAATAGGTGCTCCACCAGGATATGTTGGCTTTGAAGAAGGGGGTCTCCTTACCGAACAAGTTAGGCGAAAACCATATCAAATTATTCTCTTTGATGAGATAGAAAAAGCCCATAGTGACATTATGAACCTGTTGCTTCAGGTTCTCGATGAGGGACACCTAACTGATAGCCACGGTAGAACGGTAGGCTTTAAGAATACTTTGATAATACTAACCTCAAATCTTGGAGCTCAATATTTAGCAAACCAAGGTGAACCCCAAACAAGCCGAGATACTGAAAACTTAGTAAAGAACGAAGTAAAAAACTACTTACGCCCTGAATTTATAAACAGGTTAGATGATATCATAGTATTTTCCAGACTTAGCCCGATGGACATGGATCAAATTGTTACCACTCAGATAAAGCACTTACAGGAACTACTGGATGATAAGGGAATACAGATCTCCATTGACGAGAAAGCTAGACAATGGATCTCCAGAGAGGGTTATGACCCAATATACGGCGCTCGTCCACTTAAGCGGCTGATACAAAAAAAATTATATAATGCTATTGCTAATGAACTGTTAGAAGGTAAGAATCAAGAGACGTCTCATATGAAGGTATCAATTTCTGAGGATCAAATTAAACTTGTTACAGAGCAGTAATCAACGGGTAGCTTTTAACAAAGTTAAGCATCTTTGCGTTCTTTATCCATTCGGTTTCGATAATCCCAACTCATAAGGTTTGATGGGGTAATCCTGATTATTACTTCTTCNGATGCCCCACGCATAAGCCAAGNTTTAAATGGCGTCTNTGAACTCCCCAAAAAGCGGTCGTGNAAGTTTTCCAGCGTTTTCCCGCTAGGGTCATGACCCAAAACAGCCAGTCCTTGCCCCCTAACCCCATGNTATGGCGGTGNNTCAGNAGAGACTTCGAACGCACACTTATTGTTTTCTTTCAATATCTGAATTACTCTTGACTTTTCTTTGCTGGCGCAAATTATCGTGCCATCTTCATAAGAAAACCATAGCGATGCTATCACAGGCCATCCACGAGCCGATATTATGGCGAGTTTTAACGGAACAACGGAAGTATCAAGATATGACCCAATTTTCTGCATATCCCAAGGCCCAGTAATCTTTATTTTTGACATTTCATCTCGCCTCTTATGGCTAAAACTGCTTGTTTTATCTTTACGTGAATTTTCTGTAATAATAATTATTATATCAACCTAATTTCCATTATTTATCTGCTTAACGTAAATCTATTTTTTCTATTGTGAAGAGTGTAAGACATGGACAAAAAAAAAATCGAAACGATTGCTGAAGCTTGTTCTGCTCTAAAGGCATGCAAACTACCTTACGGAAAGGTAGCAGTTACCGATATGGATGGTATTCTGCGAGGAAAATATATGTCAAAAAAGAAGTTATTGAACGCTTTAAACAACGGCTTTGGGTTTTGTGATGTCATTTTGGGGTGGGACTCTAATGATCAGATTTACGACGATATAAAATACACTGGTTGGAACTCTGGTTTTCCAGACGCACAAATCATGCCTATACCTGAGACCGGTCGGTTTATTCCTTTTGAAAACAACTTACTGTTTTTTTTAGCCGAATTTTATGGAAATGCATCCAAACTTTGTCCAAGATCCATACTCAAAAAAGTGATCAAAAAAGGCGAAGCACTCGGTTTTTCAGCACAAGCCGGCGCTGAATACGAGTACTTTTTGTTTCAAGAAACACCCGAGACTGTACGCGCCAAAAATTATAGAAATTTGACGCCCTTTACTCCTGGAAACTTTGGATACTCTGTTATAAGAAACTCCGCAAACTCGGATTTTCACAACGAATTTTTAGAGATGTGTGAATTAATAGATATTCCACTCGAAGGTTATCACACAGAAACTGGTCCGGGGGTACTAGAAGCTGCACTGGCGCCTGATTGTATTCTCAATGCTGCTGATAAGGCGACTTTATTTAAAACATTCACAAAAATATTTGCGCAAAGACGCGAACTTATGGCCACATTTATGGCGAAATGGTCAACAGAATACCCTGGTCAATCGGGTCACATACATCTTTCCTTAGAGAATAAGGAGAAGCAAAATATTTTCTTCGACCCTTCTAAGCCATTGAATGTAAGCGACGAAATGCGGTGGTTTATAGGGGGCCAACAAAAGCTGATGCCTGAATTAATAGCAATGGTGGCTCCAACTATAAACTCGTATCGGCGACTTATTCCAAATTACTGGGCACCCATCGATAATAGTTGGGGCATAGACAATCGAACCGTCTCTCTCAGAGTTATACCTGGGACCCCTTCTAGTCAGCGCGTAGAGTATAGACTAGCATCTGCAGACTCAAATCCATATCTTGCAATGTCAGTAGCTTTAGGATCAGGGTTATGGGGAATAGAAAACAAAATTGAACCTTCGAAATCCATAAATGAAGCTTTTGAGAAACAAGGCATTAAGCCGCTTCCATCCAGCCTTGGCGACGCGTCCCACAGTCTTAGGAAATCAAAAGTTGCCAGATTGCTCTTCGGGAGCGAGTTCATAGAACATTTTTGCACGACCCGCGAAAAAGAAGAAGAATTACACAGAAACTATGTGGACGAATGGCAATTACAACGCTATTTCGAGATAATTTAGTTATCAACTAATTCCATTACTGAGGAGCAATAACAAATCGATAATAATAAAACCGACTAAAGCGTGTCCTAAACAAGTTTTTCTCGTACAACTCCACTCGCCTTGGAAAAGTCCATTTGCCCTGGATATTTTTGCTTGAGTAGAGCCATAGTCTTGCCCATGTCTTTTATCGTTTTTGCATCAACCTCCAATATCGCATCTTGTATAGCCGCCTGAAATGCCTCGCCCTCCAATTGGGTCGGCATAAAACGCTGGATCACATCTATTTCCGCTTGTTCTCTCTGGGNAAGCTCTAAGCGACCACCTTGCTCATAAAGACGNATGGATTCTCTTCTCTGTTTGATCATCGTGTTAAATAANGCCAGCACTTGGTCATCCGATATGCCGTCCGANTCTCCATCTGTTCGTGCACAGATGTCTTGATCCTTAATTGAAGCTAAAATTAACCGAATCGTCCCTACAGCACACTTATCTTTCGTTTTCATAGCACTCTTCAAGGCATTATTTAGTTCGGAACGTAACAAATCTGGGCACCTTTCTTAAATCAATGAGCATGATTGACTAAATTTTTGCGCTATAAGTGGTTAATTCTGATAAAAAGGCAAGTTTTTTATTTACTAGCCGCGACTCTGAGATTTTATATCGTGAATCCGGGCTTGACCAGGATGTTTCTTTAGCGTATCCAACCTTGCTACTGTCATTCGAGGATTATGCATCTATGTCGGACGCCAAAGCGACCGTTCCTTCCGAAAAGCGACGTGTGGAGCAACCAGCTAATGCTAATGCGATACTGGTGCTCGCGGATGGGACCGTTTTTTGGGGTCATGGTGTCGGCTTGGAAAAAGATATTGTTGGCGAAGTCTGCTTCAACACATCAATGACCGGTTACCAAGAAATTATCACTGATCCATCTTATGCTGGCCAGATAATAACTTTCACCTTCCCCCATATTGGGAATGTGGGAACAAATCGCGATGATTTAGAGCGCGAGACTGCCGCCGCAGCAGGGATCATACTTAAATCTGATATCACTGCGCCTTCAAACTACAGAGCAACCCAAGATTTTTCTTGTTGGTTAGCGAGCGCCGGTTTGACTGGTATAGCAGGTGTAGATACGAGAAATTTAACCCGCCGCATAAGGCACTTTGGCGCTATAAACGGTATTATTTCGTTTTCTAATCAAAAATCTTTTGATGTCGACGAACTCACAATTAAAGCGCAACAGCACCCAAGTTTGTCCGGAACGGATTTAGCCTCAGTTGTGTCAACTAGAGAATTAGAGAAATGGTCAACTGGGATTTGGAAGTTCGGCTCTAAGGTAGACGATGATGGTTTTGAAAAAACAGAACGAGAAGATTACCACATCGTGGCTATAGACTACGGAGCTAAACGAAATATCTTAAGAAACTTAGCACAACTCGGAGCGAAAGTTACAACAGTGCCTTCAAATTTGAGCGCTGATGCAATACTAGACCTTCAACCAGATGGAATTTTTCTATCCAACGGGCCAGGAGATCCGGCGGCAACGGCCGAGTATGCGGTCCCTATAATAAGAGATCTATTGAACACCACCACACCAATTTTTGGAATTTGCCTGGGTCATCAGCTACTGTCACTGGCACTTGGTGCGAAAACCAAAAAAATGAAGAACGGACATCGTGGTGGGAACCATCCTGTCAAGCAAATCAAAACCGGCAGAATAGAAATTACAAGTCAAAATCATGGCTTCGTTATATCGGAGCAAACTTTGCCAGGATCCGCTACCATCACCCATAGATCCTTGTTCGATGGATCCATCGAAGGATTTGAAATCACCGAAAGAAATATTTTTTCTGTACAATATCACCCAGAGGCATCCCCTGGTCCAACTGAGAGCGACTACCTCTTCGGTCAGTTCTTGGAAATAATCAAAAAAGCAAAGCTATCAGATAATGCCTAAACGTGATGACATTAAATCAATACTTATAATTGGCGCTGGACCAATTGTGATTGGACAAGCTTGCGAATTCGATTACTCGGGCACACAGGCATGCAAGGCACTAAAGGAAGAGGGTTATCGGATAATACTTCTAAACTCTAATCCCGCGACAATAATGACTGATCCCGGGCTAGCGGATGCAACCTATGTTGAACCAATAACAGCAGAAGCTGTTAAAATAATTTTAGAAAAAGAAAACCCTGATGCAATCTTACCGACAATGGGAGGACAGACCGCTCTTAATACCGCATTAACTCTAGCTAAGGACGGCACGCTAGAGGATTTTAGAGTTGAACTTATCGGTGCAAATTTAGACGCCATAGAGAAAGCAGAGGATCGCTTATTATTCCGGGAAGCGATGGATAGAATAGGCCTAGAGTCACCTCTTTCTCATTTAGTATCAAACGAAGAAGAAGGTTTACAAGCGGTCAAGGATATCGGGCTACCAGCTATACTCCGTCCTTCGTTTACACTCGCAGGTACGGGCGGCGGAATAGCTTATAATATAGATGAGTTTAGTGAAATATTACGAAATGCACTTAGGCTCTCGCCTGTCGGCACAGTCTTAATAGAAGAATCTGTTCTTGGCTGGAAAGAATTTGAGATGGAGGTTGTTCGCGATAAAAATGACAACTGCATAATTGTTTGCTCAATCGAAAATGTAGATCCAATGGGGATACATACAGGCGACTCAGTTACAGTAGCCCCCGCACTTACGTTAACAGACAAAGAATACCAGCGCATGAGGACAGCCTCTATCGAAGTCCTAAGAGAAATTGGTGTCGATACGGGCGGTTCTAATGTTCAATTTGCCGTAAATCCAAATACTGGCCGTCTTGTCGTCATAGAGATGAACCCAAGAGTATCAAGGTCATCTGCATTAGCATCAAAAGCTACCGGTTTTCCGATTGCTAAAATTGCAGCCAAACTTGCAGTCGGATATACACTTGATGAATTAGAGAACGACATCACAAAAGAAACGCCTGCAAGTTTTGAACCTACAATTGATTATGTGGTAACTAAGATACCACGATTTACTTTTGAGAAATTTGCCGGTGCTGAAACGACACTAACTACGTCAATGAAGTCGGTTGGCGAGGCAATGGCTATTGGCAGAACATTTCTAGAATCACTGCAAAAAGCGCTTAATTCTATGGAAACTGGATTAACCGGCTTTGATGAAATTACCCTTTCAGATAGGATTGAATCAAATCCTGACAAAAATGCCATACTAGCAAAACTTTCGGAACCCGTGCCCGAGCGTCTTTTAAGAGTGGCCCAAGCGCTTCGTATCGGTATCACCGTAGACGAGATCTACGAGGCCTGTTCAATCGACCGCTGGTTTTTGAGACAGGTCCAGGTCGCGATTGAAATTGAAAAGCGTGTTATTGAAAATGGAATACCCGAGAACAAAGAAGAACTTTTTCAATTAAAATGCAATGGTTTTTCTGACGCACGATTAGCAAAGCTCTCAAATAAGTCAGAAAACGAGATTTCAGAATTACGCTCAAGTCTCGGGGTAGCTCCCGTATTCAAGAGAATAGATACATGTGCAGCAGAGTTTTCAGCAAACACGCCCTATATGTACTCATGCTACGAGGGTGATGGACTAAACCTTGCTGAATGTGAAGCTGATCCGACAGATAAAAACAAAGTTATCATTCTTGGTGGTGGGCCAAACCGTATAGGTCAAGGAATAGAATTTGACTACTGTTGTGTGTATGCGGCTTATGCACTATCGGAAGTTGGTTTTGAAACAATAATGGTGAATTGTAATCCGGAAACCGTTTCCACTGACTACGACACTTCCGATAGGCTTTATTTCGAACCCCTAACGGCCGAGAGTGTTATTAGCTTAATAAAAACAGAAGAGAAACTAGGAAAAGTTGTTGGCGTAATAGTCCAGTTAGGTGGCCAGACACCACTTAAATTATCACAAGCTTTAAAGGAAGCCGGGATCAATATTTTAGGTACATCGCCAAAGGCAATTGATCTCGCAGAAGATCGCGAACAATTTAAAAAGCTGCTTGGTGATTTAAACCTCAAGCAACCTCAAAATGGAACCGTTAACTCATTTGAGGAAGCTAAGATCATTGCCGAAGAAATTGGCTATCCAGTTGTTATTAGACCATCATATGTCCTTGGTGGACGTGCGATGGAGATTGTTTACGAGGAGGCAGCTTTAAACAAATATATGCAAAAAGCGGTTCTTGCCACGGGAAACAATCCTATTCTGATAGACAAATTTCTATCTAAGGCTATTGAAATTGATGTTGACTGCATAGCTGATAACGAAAACGTTTACATAGCCGGGATTATGGAACATATTGAGGAGGCTGGCATCCATTCAGGGGATAGCGCGTGTTCGTTACCTCCCCAGTCTCTCTCGGCTAGTTTACTAAAAGAAGTAGAGAGGCAATCCAAATTGCTTGCACACGGCTTAGGTGTTTGTGGCTTGATGAACATTCAGTTCGCAATTAAAGACGAGGAAATTTTTCTTCTCGAGGTCAATCCAAGGGCTAGTCGTACTGTTCCCTTTGTTGCTAAGGCCACGGGGGTTCCGATAGCCAAAGTGGCTGCAAGGGTAATGGCAGGCGAACGATTAGAAAACTTCAAACTCGAGAAACAGCAATTAANCCACGTAGCGATTAAGGAAGCTGTATTTCCTTTCGCCCGCTTTCCTGGTGTCGATAGCATTTTAGGACCGGAAATGAAATCNACTGGAGAAGTNATGGGTATAGATAAAGACTTTTCCNTGGCATTTGCAAAAAGCCAACTCGCTGCTGGNGCCAAACTACCAACAGCTGGAACGGTATTTATCTCGGTTCGTGATATTGATAAACCATCTATAGTCGATCTGGCTGTCGACCTCTGTCATATGGGATTTCTNTTGGTAGCAACCACTGGAACGGCTAACTCCTTGGAGAAAGCTGGATTGAAAGTTGAAAGAATAAAAAAGGTCCTGGAAGGCAGACCACATGTGGTTGACAACATGATTTCTGGACAGATTGATCTGGTAATAAACACGACTGAAGGGGCACAAGCTATAAAAGATAGCTTTAGTCTGAGAAGAGCCGCAATTACTCATAACATCCCATACTACACTACGATTGAGGGCGCAAAAGCGGCAGTCAAGGGCATACAAGCTATAAGTATGGGCCCGTTAGACGTATCACCATTGCAATCTTACTTGAATGGTTCGTTTTAAGCGTTACTATACATTTGCGTAATGTTTGATCAGGACACCACATAGCTATGCAAAAGATACCCATAAGAAGAGATAGTCTCGACCAGCTGCAGGAAGAGTTAAAACAATTAAAGACCATCGAACGTCCACAAATCATCAAAGCTATATCAGAAGCAAGAGAACATGGGGACTTATCTGAAAATGCGGAATACCACGCAGCTAGAGAAAGACAGAGTTTTGTAGAGGGGCGCGTAGGAGAGTTAGAAGACGTCATTAGTAGAGCAGAAGTTATAGATCCCTCNATGATAGATGGGAAAACTGTTACTTTCGGAACCACGATCGTGGTTGCAGACGAAGACACGGATGAAGAGAATACCTATACNATCGTTGGGCCATATGANGCTGATATTTCTAAAAGTTGGATTTCGACGTCGTCACCAATTGGTCATGCGCTTATCGGGAAAAAAGTAGGGGAATCGGTTGAAGTCACAACTCCTCGAGGAGCCAAAAGTTATGAAATATTGAAAATTAGTGTGACCTAACCGAGTGGTTCGAACAAACTATAACAAACTCCACGAACATAATTTTAAACAATTATCAATCGGCCACCTTTTATGATTCTCCCAGAGGCACTCCAGGACTATACTTTTTTGTTCTAAAAGCTAGAGCCGTTTTTACATTTGAGACGTTAGGAGCAGGAGTGAGTTTAGTAGTTAAGAACTTTTGAAAGGTGTCCCAATCTTTTGACACTATTTTTAACAANAAATCGGTTTCGCCTGANAGCATNTGACATTCTCTNACCTCATCCCAGGATTCAATCATCTCTTCAAAAGCGACAAGATCGTTTTCGGCCTGGCTAGACAAACCAACAAAAGCAAATATTATNACAGTAAAACCNAGCTTTTCAGGGTTCAGCTCTGCATGATAGCCCTGAATATAACCTTCTCTCTCTANAGCNCTTACCCTNCTAAGGCAGGGTGGCGCGGAAATGCCAGCCCGTTCAGCCAACTCCACATTAGTAACTCTTCCATCTCGTTGGAGATCATGCAAAATACGTCTNTCGATACTGTCTAATTTAACACGCTGCATNGTTACAAAATCCCCTGCNNACTATTACNTCTCGTNAAAGCNCTACNTTNAACAATATGAAGGTAAAAATAGTGTTGCGCAAGATTATTGCGTATACTTCTTTAAACAAAAATATACANATAGTTNACNAANTCGTNACACTTGAAGCTCAANGTGTAAGGAGTCGAGGTAGGAATAATGAAAGATTACTGTTGGATTTTATCTGATGGAACTATGGGAATGGAGTTGCAGTGTATCGCTTTAGCCGAATCACTAAATCTAAAATATCAAATAAAACANGTTTCACCTTCACCCATTTTAACAGCCCTACCTCAATTTGGGGCTGTACCCTTATTCTGGAAAGACAAATATTANAACAAAGAATTTTGTCCACCGTTTCCTANAGTTTCTATTACATGCGGCAGGCGCCATGCCGGCTTTGCAATAGCACTTAAACGTATATCAAAAGGAAAAGTTTCCACTATCCACATCCAGGACCCTCGCATAAATTCTTGCTTTTTTGATCATCTTATAGTTCCTGAACATGATCCTTCTAGAGGCAAAAACATTGTTGTAAGTAAAGGTTCGCTTACAAATGTTAATAAAAATACACTAGAGGAGGAAGCAAAGCGTTTTCTGGATTTGGTCAGTCATTTACCACAACCTAGAATAGCTATTAACATAGGCGGAAGTTCTAAACGAGCAGTGATAGATAAACTTANCGCGGNGAAANTAATTGACAAANTAACTCTACTCGCGAAAAGNAATGACTGTGGNCTCATGGTAACAACTAGCCGGCGTACCGATGAGACAATAAAATACCAACTACGAAANTTGANTGANAAACAAAANGTTTTAGTCTACGAAGGAGTGGGACCAAACCCTTACATGGGTTTTCTTGGCTTGGCAGACACCATAATCGTTACCTCAGACTCGATAAATATGATATCTGAAGCATGTTCAACAGGTAAGCCGGTTTACATAATTACACTAGGTAAAAATAACAAAAGAAAACAAAGCTTTTTGGATGCCATGCAACGGGAGGGCAGAACAAGACCCTTTGATGGCCATCTCCATAACTGGACCTACGAGGCGCTACATGAAACAGAACGTGTCGCAGCAATAATCAGAGAAAAATTGGCTATTAACAATATCATATAAGTTTTCAAACAAAAGTGAACTTAATCCTGATTTAGTCAGATCATTTCGCTTCAACACTAAAGTTTTTAGGAAGTTCTCTGAAAAATAACAAAATCAGTGCCAGAAATATGGCGCAAAGGCATGTCCCTAGCTAATTCATTAAGGTACGAAAAAACATCCGGAGCTTCTGGCTTATAATCATGCCAAAGTATAACGCCCCCTTTTTTTAGCATAGAAAAAGCCTTTTTCGAATCACTTGTGACGTAAGATCTTGTATGCGCCCCATCAATCAGAATAAGGTCAAATGAGTTCTTGAATTTCGACTCGTTAAATTGCTTACTATCCGAAAATATCTGTTCAATTTTTTCAGATGTGGATAAATTACTGTAATAAAAAATATCAAATTTAGCTTCTTCCTTTGCAATATTTTCATGCAAAAGATC
>PCAV01000051.1 GCA_002730675.1 Rhodospirillaceae bacterium
GGCGGCATTAGTACACCGCCTGTTGAAGCGCAAGCTTCAACACCACCCGCCACATGCGGTTTAAATCCAATCCTTTTCATGGCTGGAATTGAAAGGGCACCTGTTGTGAGAACATTTGTAATCACGCTACCACTCATAGAGCCCATTAACCCAGATGCAAAAATTGCTACTTTAGCCGGGCCGCCGCGAACATACCCCAACAAAGAGAAAGCTAAATTAAGAAAAAATTGCCCGCCGCCTGTATATTGCAACGCAACGCCAAATAATAGAAATCCTATTACTAAGCCCGCAAATGCTCTCGTTGGAATGCCGATTAATGCTTCCGTGGAAAGTGCATAATAGGCAACTGTATCCCAAAGTGTTTCACTGGTGCCCTCCAGAACTCCGGGCATATCTCCTGCGACAAGAGGATAGACAGCAAAAATGACAATGATGATAGTCACAACTCCACCACCGGTCCTTCGCACGCCTTCTATTGCTAAAAGAACAAGGGCTAAACTAAGCCATTGCATCTCTTCTGGTGCGGAAAATTCCCATCCTTCGTCCAGCATATCTATTGAGTAATAGACGAAGATAAGACAAATAGCTCCCGTTGCAAGAAACAGGAGGATATCGTACCAAGTCATGCCTTCCTTTCCTCGTTTAGGGGAAACAGGAAATACGATAAAGGCTGTTGGGAGAAGCAGTGCCACTATTGCATAGAAATACTGGTTTTCAATTGGAACGTAACCAGTAAAACGACCTAGGTTAAATACCTGGTAAGCCGAAAATACAACGGACGCAACCGATAGGATTATTAGAACCCACTGCCAAAATGGAGTGAGCCGGCGAAACCGTTGCTCGGTGTTCGCCGGCTCAACTTGTGTGTCAGCACTAGACATTTTTACACTTTAATGTTTCAAGCTGTGCCTAGTTAAAAATTGGATCTAAGCCAGCTGCTTTTAGCGCAGCCACTCTTGCTTTGCCCCAAGCTGCCTTTAGATCTTCTTTGCTCATGCTATCCTTTCCGGACATGGCGTCCCAAGCTTTTTTGATGACTTCTTGCCTGCCAAGTAGCATGTCGTGATGTTTTTGTGCAGCTGCATTCCACGTACCTGCCTCTTTATAGTATTTTACTGCACCATCATGATACGGCATTGCCCATTGCATGTTTTGGTTCGCAAGTTTCCAGCCCAGAGCACCTTTTGCTGCATTCTTGTAATCGTCATAGTGTTCTACCATAGCCTTTACTATAGCGTAGACTTCACCAGCATCTTGCCTGTCATTGGCGACTAGTATTGGGTATGGATAGTTTGAAAGTTGCGGCGGATTTTGTTTATCGATTTCGGAACCAATCTTGGCTTTTACTTTTCCATAAACCGGCGCAGCAGCTGACATGCGATTCCATCCCTCCGTGTCATTATGAGGGACAGGGACCCAGCGAAGACCGCGTGGTGAGGCTGCAAGTTTTTTTGGGCTGGGAGAAACTGTGCTAGAGAAAGCTGCATCGGACTGCCCGTTGATAATGGCGTCGAAAGAAGCACCAAAACCTGACACTTTAACTTTCTCAACGTCGTCCCAGGTCAATCCAGCAAATGAAAGTTGCGCGGCAACATTCCAATTTAGTGCAGGAGCACCTTGTACCCACGATACCCTTTTGCCTTTCATATCCGCCATTGTTTTAACATTGGCATCTTTTGCGGTGGCAAGGGACAAGCCGAATGATCCAATATTTGTCATTAAGACGCGAATTGGTTGAGGACCCCAGTTTTTATCAGCAAAAATGAAAACACCTTCTTGGCCAAAGTAAGCGGCGATACCGCAAGCGCAATATCCAGCTTTGTTATCTCTTAATGGTGCCATTCGAGAGATATCGTTTTTGCCAGGTATGACGCGCAGATTTGTACCGTAATGTTTCTTGAGCATATTGCCGATAGCTACAGCCTGTGCATAGCCTGAAGATGTTGTGCCATATGCAGTCCAAGCAGTTTTTTTAGGTACACTGCCTGCTTGCGCCGCTGAGGACACTGCAAATGCCGCGCCTACCAACCCAGCAATTAAGCTAGTTTTATTGAAAATCATATATTCCTCCCAGTTTAAACGTTGAGGCAAGTAACCACACACCCCAATTTAGAAGAAGAACACTGCAATATCTCGGCAAACCTTGCAAGAGTAGATAGTTCTTTTTTTGTTTTTATTAAGAACAGGGACTAGTTCTTTCAAGTTATTGAGTCAGTGAGTTGTTGGGCGACGCTACTATGAGATTTTGACATTTGTCAGATTCTAGTAAATTCTCACATAACTTTCAAATATTGGAGGGCTAGATGTTGAAGGCCGACTTATCCGGGAAAAAAGCATTAGTTACTGGAGCCTCATCAGGGATAGGGAAGGCGATTGCATCCTTATTGGCAGAATGTGGAGCAACAGTTGCAGTAAATCATCTGCATGAAGATGCGCGAGGCCCGGCCACCGTAGAGGCATTAAACACCAGGGGTTTCCAGGCGGTAAGTGCCCCAGGTGACGTATCTTCAGCCGATAGCGCCAACAGTATGGTATCATATGCGATAGATGGTCTGGGAGGCCTAGATATTCTAATTAACAACGCGGCTACTGCTGCCACTACCGAACCCATACCCTTTGAAAATTTGGAAATGATAACGGAGGGACGTTGGGAGGAAATCATACATACTAATGTAATAGGACCTTTTAGATGTTCTAGAGTGGCGGCCCCGACATTAAAAGAAAGAAAAGGCTGTATCGTTAATACTGCTTCTATAGCGGGCATAGGAAATGCTGGTAGTTCTATCGCGTATTCCAACTCAAAGGCCGCTATTATAAGTCAAACCCGCTGCTTGGCGAGAGCACTCGCCCCAGAAATTCGGGTAAACGCGGTAGCTCCTGGTCTCACACGCACTTCTTGGACAGATAAATGGGATAAAGAGGGAAAGCAGGTGTCAATTGATGCATCACTTCTCAAACGAATGGTCGAACCAGAAGATATTGCTCAGGGCATGTTATTTCTTGTCGTAAATCCTGCCATAACCGGCCAAACTATAGTCATAGATAATGGGCGATTGCCTACATAAAAATTCTAATATGTTTGATAAAATTTGAATGGTGACTTATTGATCATTACATAGGGAATTCTTAATCTAATAGAGTCTTCTTAATTGACGAACCTACCCTGCTATGTAAACCTCCTGGGCATTTCAAAAGAGTTTTCGGAAGACATTTGGAGGATTTTATGAGTGAAGCTTTCGTCTGTGATGCGGTTCGCACGCCCATTGGCCGCTATGGTGGTGCATTGTCAAAGGTTCGTGCTGATGATTTAGCAGCACTCCCAATAAAGGAGTTAATGAAAAGAAATCCAGATGTCGACTGGAGTAAAGTAGACGACGTCTATTATGGGTGCGTTAACCAAGCGGGTGAGGACAATCGTAATGTTGCTAGAATGGCCCTTTTACTGGCGGGTTTGTCACCAGAGGTTCCAGGAGCTACAGTGAATAGACTTTGTGCTTCGGGTATGGAGGCTGTTAACTCTGCAGCTCGGGCAATCCGGTCTAATGAGGGTAACCTTTTTGTCGCTGGTGGAAGCGAAAGTATGAGCCGGGCGCCATTCGTAATGGCAAAGGCGGAAACTGCCTTCGCACGTTCAGCTGAGATTTATGATACAACAATTGGATGGCGTTTTATTAATCCGAAGCTCGATGGACAGTATGGCTCAGACTCAATGCCGGAAACGGGAGAGAACGTTGCCGAAAAGTTCCAAATAAGACGAGAAGATCAAGATAAATTTGCACTCGGAAGTCAAAAAAAAGCTGGTAAAGCTATAGAAAGTGGACGTATGGCTAAAGAACTTCTAGCAGTTGAAATACCTGGTCGACGGGGTGATCTCACTATTGTAGACAAAGATGAGCATCCTAGGCCAGATACGACTTTGGAAGCGCTTTCCAAGTTACCCACTCCTTTCAGAAAGGAAGGTGGCAGCGTCACACCAGGAAATGCCAGCGGTGTAAATGATGGGGCAGCAGCAATGATTATTGCGAGTGAAGATGCAGCAAAACAGCATGGTTTGACGATTAGGGCAAGAGTTGTCGCTTGTGCCACTGCCGGGGTTGAGCCAAGAATTATGGGAATAGGGCCTGCACCCGCCTCACAGAAAGTCCTCGACCGTGCTGGCCTAAACATCGCCGATATGGACGTTATAGAATTAAATGAGGCTTTTGCTAGTCAAGCGTTGGCAACAATGAGAGAACTTGGCGTAGAAGACGATGATCCAAGGGTTAATCCGAATGGAGGAGCTATTGCATTAGGCCATCCACTTGGTGCATCCGGGGCTAGGTTAATATTAACAGCTGCGCAGGAGCTTGAGGAAACTGGGGGAAGATATGGACTATGCACTATGTGTATTGGTGTAGGCCAGGGGATGGCAACTATTATAGAGCGTGTCTGATATGGAGCTAAATACGAAGTCCGACGACCTCTTGATAGGGGTTGTCGGCGGTGGTGCAATGGGGCAAGGCATTGTGCAGGTTTCCCTTGAAGGTGGCATGAAAGTCACCCTGTTCGATGCTAAACCCGGAAGTGCTAATCACGCTAAAGACCTAATTTTTGGTCGATTGGAGAGAAATGTCGAAAAAGGCCGCCTCGAAAAAAAAGCTCTGGATAACATTAAACAGAACCTTATTCTTGCTGAAGATTTCTCGGAATTTAGAAAATGCGATGTAGTAATAGAAGCAGTCTTTGAGGATATTGACGTTAAGCTTGAAGTTTTTAAAGAGATCGAGAAATGGGTTGCGCCAAACTGCATAATAGCATCCAACACGTCTTCTCTACCAATAGCTTCGCTAGGCCGGTATTGCGAACATCAAAACCGCTTTGCAGGACTACACTTTTTCAATCCGGTTCCATTAATGAGGCTTGTTGAAGTAATCAAAGGGCCCTCGACGGATGATTGGGTTATTGAGGCTCTAACTAATCTTGGGAAACGTATGGGACGAACACCGGTTGTCGTAAGAGATGCGCCGGGGTTCCTTGTTAATACTGGTGGACGTGCATTTACTACTGAAGCCTTGCACATACTTCATGAAGGAGTAGCAAATCCAGCTCAGGTTGATGCAATTATGCGTGACTGCGCTCATTTCAGGATGGGGCCGTTTGAATTAATGGACCTTACCGGAGTCGATATCAACTATCCGGCTTCACTTATAATGCATGAGCAAAACTCTTATGATCCCAGAATTAGAACAGTCCCTTATCATAAATCACTTTTTGATGCAGGTCGATTTGGCCGAAAAACAGGACAGGGAAACTATAGATACAATAGTGACGGGGAAATGATTGACGTTCCGAGCGCGGATTATGAAGTTAAAGGCAAAGGAGCGGAAAAAATTGTTCTTTTATCAGAACACGACATTTTTTCTGATATATTTGCTGGTTGTAATATGACAACTTCCGACGATGATATTAGCCCGATTGTTGTATCGCTTTTGGGAACGGACTGTGCGACTTTTGCTAGTATAAACCAACTAGATCATCGGCGGCTTGTTGCGATTGACACAACAGGGGACCTCTCTCGCAGAGTTACTTTGATGACTTCTCCCGGGTCTAGTTCGGAGAACTTGGATGCTGTGGCTGGACTGATCTGTAAAAACGGTAGGAAAGTGACAGCTATAAAAGACTCGCCTGGTTTTATATCTCAGAGAATACGGGCAATGATAGGCAATCTAGGGTGTGAGATGGCTAATATCCAGCTGGCTAGCCCAGAGGATATCGATTTAGCGATGCGGTTAGGCTTAAATTATCCGATGGGCCCATTAGAAATAATTGACGATCTGGGCGTAAAGAATGCGTTCGATATGATGCAAACTATGCAAGAGATTACAGGTGACGATCGCTATCGACCTAGTCCTTGGCTACGGCGACGGGCCCTATTGGGATTAAGTGCTTACACCTCTGCGTAATAGCTATCATTTACTAAAAGGGAGTTTTAGAAATCAATTCTCTATATACAGTCAAATTTTCTAAAACTCTTTGAACATAGTTTCGAGTTTCCCCAAATGGTATTCTCTCGATCCAGTCTATAAGATCTACGTCGTTTTGAGTTGGGTTTCCTAATCTTTTTATCCATTTATTTACATTATGCGGGCCAGCGTTGTATGCGGCTATCGCTAGTGGGTAGCTTCCTTCATATTTTTCAATTAGAGAACCAAGATAACTAGCGCCGAGCTTAATATTGTAATTATGGTCACTTGTTAATCTTTCCTGATTAAAATCAATGTGTAAGCTTTTCGCAACTGACTTGGCTGTTGCGGGCATCAGTTGCATTAATCCTAATGCGCCCTTGTAGCTTTCAGCCCGAGGGTCGAAATTACTTTCTTGCCTAACAACTGAATATATCAAAGCTTTTTCAACTTGACTGGTATCATATATCACTGGTTTTGGATAACTGGCGGAGATAAAATATATCCCTTTCCTCGCGGCTCTTCTTGCCACATAAACTGCCAAATGGGGTTTGTTTATTTTATGTGCTCCTGAAATTATGGGTGCAACTTGCGCGTAGTTCGATGCATTTCTTGATGCGGTTTTTAAAAACTTTATTGCCAAATCAGTTTTCCCAATATCCTTGAGAAAGATTGCTATCTCGACGAGTTCCGAAATATGAGGAGCGGCCTCGGTTCTTGAGTCGTTTGACCGTTCTTTGGGAAAGCGGTTTCCAGTCTTACCAAGTTTCTTGTTCGCTAGTTGTCCATAAAAGGTAGTTGAATATTTCGCTGCAACTTCAAACCATTTTTTTGCATTCAGGCTATTATTGTTTTGCTCAAATGCTCTTCCTGCCCAATAAGATGCGCGGCTTTTGCTTACAGGTGTCTGAACTCTATCATACATCTCCAAAAAATAAGTGGACGCCTGTTCTGGTTTGTTTGCATAGCGAAGGGCAATCCATCCTGCTAACCATTGGGCTTCTGCATAGTACCGTCCTTCTTTTTGGAGATGCAACTGGGCTAAAAGGAATGCGGTATCGAAATCATTTTGCTTTAGGAGATAGCGGATTTGTCTTGATCTCTCCCGCCACCATAACCGCGGATACTTCTGCTCCCTCGGAATGTCCCAAAATAACTCGCGAGCTTTCTCCATCATGCCTTTGCGCTGGCGCCATCGCAAACGTTCGAAGACTAGTCCATCGTCCGTCCTGAGTTCCAAAGGTATTTTCTTTATGGCGGGGTCAACCGCGCCCATTAGATGTCGAAGACGAAGGCGAGCCTCTGCTAAATGTCGCTGGTTTTGTGTTACGTATGGATACATTCTTTGAGACGATCTTATGTAACCTTTCCAAAGCAACCAATCCAGGCGCTGCCAGATTATTTCAGGCGTAATAATTCTTTTGTATTTCTTTATTAAAAAGCGTTGTTGCCGCTGTGATAATATTTTCGTTTTCCAAAGGGAGAGAACTGCTTGATCGAGGTTTTCTTTGTCGTTNATGATCTCNAGTGCTCTTATCCATTTAAAATGTGCGTCTGTAGTTTTTGGTGAATATCTTGAAAACCANTCTATNACACTCGTTGGAGACTTCTTTGATGATAAGAGCAACTCCGCTTGCTGAATNAGTTGATTGCGCTCTGGCCAATACGGGTTTTGTTTAAGAAATCTAGTTATCGATCGGAGCCCATCTCGAGTAGTAGAATGCTTAAGTTTCAACCATAGTAAAACTTTTTCCAGATGCTTATTTTCATTTAAGTGCTTAAAGCTCTTTAACTTTATCCAGTCTCCACGTTCCGCAAACGTTATAGCTTTGTTATAAATCTGGCTTTGTGAAGAGGTGATGTTTGTAAGACGCTTAAGATTTGGCTTGATGCGTGGCAGTGGGGGAGTAGCAACAATTGGTTGATAGCCGGTTTTATAGTTTTGAGTCGTTGCGTTGAGGCCATTCGTTTCTAAAACTAAAAAGAAAAAAAATGGCAGAAAGAAAAAAATCGCTCGCAAGTTGAATTCGCCTTAACCTAACGGCTTTTCTAATAATCTGATTTCAACCTGATATGACATTAAAAATGAAAACAAGTAAATAGAGAGGACTTTGATTTTTTTTGAGTAATTCAAACTCTTGCTGTATCTCTTACAAGGCCGTATGCTAAAAGCTTGGTATAGGTAAAAAGGGTATTGAAATGGCTTATAATGTGGGAAATCCGATGTTTAAAGGTTCGTTGGTTGCGCTCATAACTCCATTTGCCAACGGTGCGATAGACGAGTCAGCTTTTAAAAAATTAGTTGGTTGGCAGATAGAAGAAGGGACTGATGGCCTAATTCCTGTGGGGACTACCGGCGAGTCTCCAACCCTAAGCCACGAAGAACATAAGAAAGTTGTAGAGCTTTGCGTAGAAGAGGCTAACGGCCGCGTTCCAGTTATCGCTGGAGCAGGGTCCAATTCTACAGCGGAGGCAATTGAATTTACACGGCATGCTAAAGCTGCAGGTGCTGATGCAGCCCTTCATGTTACGCCGTACTATAATAAACCTACGCAAGAGGGAATGTATCGCCATTTTATAGCTATAGCGGAAGCAGTCGACCTTCCTATAATCATCTACAACATTCCGCCGAGAAGTGTGATTGATATGAGCGTAGCTACGATGAAACGCTTATCGGAGCATTCTAATATCGTAGGGGTAAAAGATGCTACTCAGGATTTAGTTCGTCCATTAGCAACAAGGTTAGAGATAGGGCCAGATTTTTGCCAGCTTTCGGGCGAAGATGCGACAATTGTGCCTTATCTTTCTCAAGGTGGGCACGGGTGTATATCTGTTACTTGCAATGTTGCGCCTGGGCCGCTTTCAAAAATGCATCACGCTTGGCAAAAAGGTGATTTGGATACGGTTCGTGAAATTAATGATAGGTTACTACCTCTTCATAATGCGTTGTTTTGTGAAACGAGCCCGGGCCCTGTGAAATATGCAGCTCATCTTCTAGGCCTTTGTTCACCTGACGCGCGGTTACCCATTTGCGAAATTGCAGAAGACAGTAAAACACAGGTGACGGCGGCAATGCGGCATGCAGGTTTGATAAATTAAATCGATATTTACCAAGTAAAACGGAGAATAGCGAGTGGCTGTCGAGCGCTTTCGCGCCATCGCACAAAATCGTAGAGCGCGGTACGATTATTTTATAGATGAAACATTAGAGACAGGTCTCATATTGCATGGGACCGAGGTTAAAAGTCTTCGAAATGGTAGGGCGAGTCTTAATGAAGCATATGCTGGAGAGTCTTCCGGTGATTTGGTCTTGTTCAATTTACATATACCAGAGTATGAGGCTGCTAATCGGTTCAATCATGAACCGCGCCGTCCTCGAAATTTATTAGTTCATAAACGGGAAAGAGACCGTCTACTTGGTCTTGTTCGCAGAGACGGGTGCACGCTAGTCCCGCTTCGTCTCTATTTTAACCCTAGAGGAATTGCAAAACTTGAAGTGGGAGTTGCGAGAGGTAAGCGGCAAGTTGATAAACGGCAGGATAAGAAAAAACGTGACTGGCAACGTGAAAAAGCTAGGCTTCTGAGGGAAAAAGGTTAAGTTACGGTATTAATAAATTTGTTTTTATGCCTTCAAATACTGTCTCGAACATTTCCCGAGTAAGGCGTCCCGTATTAGTATTGTATCTTGAGCAATGGTAGGAACTAACCAATTGCAAATGCTTACTTAACTCGTATGACCCATTGTGCCTAAATTTGTAGTCAGATTTTTTTTTATCCAGTGCGGAAAGGACCGCTGAGTGTGCTATTCCACCTAGGGTAAGTACCATCTTTAAGTTTCGCATCCCTTTCAATTCTCTTATTAGGAATTCATTGCAAGTTTTGATTTCTTCCCCGGTTGGTTTATTTTCCGGTGGTACGCATCGAACGGCATTTGTTATTCTACAATTTAAAAGTTTGAGTCCATCTTGAGCGGTTGCACCATATTTTCCGCTAGTAAAACCAAATTTTTCTAGGGTGGCGTATAAAAGATCCCCTGCCCAATCTCCTGTAAACGGCCTGCCGGTTTTATTTGCCCCCCGAAGGCCTGGCGCTAATCCAACTATTAGGAGTTGCCCATCCGCATCGCCAAAAGAGGATACGGGTGCATTATGCCAATCAATATAATTTTGGGCGTTTCCAAGTCTAAAATTATAAAGCCGCGGACATTGCTTGCAGTTTGTATTGGGTTGAATAATCATAATCCCTTGGAATACTTGTAGCTTCTGATATAGGTAGTAGAGTGTTTATAGATCAAAAGGAACCGGAGGCGTGGCTTCCAATCTTGTATTTTAGCACACAAAGTGTGACAGATCTGCCTTTATGAAGAACATGCGCGGTGATTTTTTTGTAGGTAGAAATGATTTATGTTGGAATAGGTTCAAATTTGAGTTCAAAAGGCTTTTCAACGCCTTACCAAACGGTGTTGTCTGCAATTGAACATTTCCCTAAGTTCGGTTTGAAAGTTCGTAAGCAGTCTGATTTGTATGAATCAGAGCCCGTCCCGATTTCATCTCAGCCATGGTTTGTAAATGGGGTAGTAGAGATTTCAAGCACCAAAGGAGCTAGCGATATACTGAAAACGTTGCACTCGATCGAAGACCTTTTTGGTCGAAAAAGAAGTGCGTTGAATGCTGCCAGAACTTTGGACCTAGATTTGTTGGATTATAAAGGAATGATAATAAATGATAATCCAAATTTGATATTACCGCATCCCCGAATCAACAAAAGGGCCTTTGTAATTTTACCTCTCCAGAATATTTGCCCAGATTGGCAATCCCCATTAACAAAACAAAAGGTGTCCGACTTAGTAACACTTTTGCCGGAAGATCAGAAAATAAGAAAAATAGATTATTGGTAAGTAAAAACTCAAATTTTAGTGTTGAAATCTTGGCTATTGCCGAAACCCTGTGGTGCCCGTATAAAGGGGCATAATCAAAAAATTTTTGGGATTGGTTTTAGCTATGGCGCGAGTAACGGTGGAAGATTGTATAGAGAAAATTTCAAATAGGTTTGACCTGGTAATGGTTGCAGCGCGGAGATCGAGAGATGTCGCTTCCGGCGCCGAGATAGCTGTAGAAAGAGATAATGATAAAAACCCAGTAGTGGCACTTCGCGAGATTGCGGAGGAGAAGATTATTGTTGAAGATATTCAAGAGTCTTTGGTAAAAGGCTTGCAAAGGCACGTTGAAATAGATGAACCCGAAGAAGAACCTGTTGATTCCGAGGAGAGCGAAGAGCACAGATTTATTGCTGGTTCTTTAGATGTCTCAGGTTCTACGGAGACTTCCTATGGAACAAAAACTGCAGACGACCTGGGTATGCAAATTCATGAAGGGTCAGCAGTGACAGGACAAGTTTTTGAAGACGTTGACGAAGCAACGCTGGAAGACGAAACTTAATAGGTTATTTTGTCCAAGAAAATTGGCGGTATGTTATAGTTGTCCGGGATGTTATTGATCCGTCGGAGAATTAAAAGTGATCAGACAGTACGAATTGGTAGAACGGGTAAAGTCCTATGATACGGCCGCTAACGAGGATGCTTTAAATAAAGCCTATGTTTTCTCAATGAAGGCACATGGATCGCAGAGGCGTGCCTCTGGCGATCCGTATTTCTCCCACCCCCTGGAGGTTGCGGGCATTTTAACAAAAATGCGCCTGGACCATTATACCATCATAACGGCCTTACTTCACGATACTGTGGAAGATACATCTGTGACAGTAGAAGATATAGGAAGGATGTTTGGAAAAGAGATAGCAAGTTTAGTCGATGGCGTAACAAAATTAAGTCGTATTGACTTAGTCTCTGATAGCAGGAAACAAGCAGAAAATTTTCGAAAATTAGTCATAGCGATGTCGGATGACATACGTGTGTTGCTTGTTAAACTAGCCGATCGTTTACATAATATGCGGACGTTGCACTTTATTTCCGACAAAGAAAAACGTAGACGAATAGCCTTTGAGACAATGGATATCTACTCACCATTGGCAGAACGAATAGGCATACATGAGCTTAAAGATGAATTAGAGTTTCTTGCGTTTAAGGAACTCAATGAAGATGCTTTTGAAAGTGTTACTTCGAGGCTCGATGTTCTAGTCAGGGAAGGCAGTAATACTATAGCGTATATTGAAAACGAGCTATTAGAGAAGTGCCAGGAAGGAGGAATAGAAGTTGAGATTTCGGGACGTGCGAAATCTCCTTATTCTGTTTGGCAGAAAATGCAGAGAAAAAGTGTAAATATCGAGCAACTTTCAGATATTGTTGCTTTCCGACTGCTTGTTGAAGATCAAATGGATTGTTATCGACTATTGGGTTTGCTTCATACTTCCTACCCTGTTTTACCTGGAAGATTTAAAGACTATATAAGCACTCCCAAACCAAATGGTTATCAGTCTCTCCATACAGGTGTAATTGGACCGAAGCGGCAGCGAATTGAGATTCAAATACGAACGCACTCGATGCACGAGATAGCGGAATTGGGGGTGGCAGCTCACTGGATCTACAAAGAAGGGAAATCAGTTGCTACAGAAGGTAAGCAATATCGTTGGCTTAGGGAACTCCTAGAAATTCTTGATCAAGCATCCGATCCCGAAGAATTTTTGGAGCATACAAGACTTGAGATGTATCAAGACCAGGTTTTTGCATTCACCCCAAAAGGTGAATTGATAGCCCTCCCGAGAGGCGCAAATCCAGTCGATTTTGCTTACGCTGTTCACTCGGAGGTTGGAGATACATGTGTTGCGGCGAGAATAAATGGTCGTTTGCGTCCTTTAAATACGCAGCTTGAAAATGGCGACCAAGTATTGATAGAAACGTCAAAAAATGCATCGCCGTCGCCCCTCTGGGAGAAATTTGTAGTTACGGGTAAAGCTAAGGCTTCAATAAGACGATTTGTAAGAAATGAGCGTTACGAACAGTTTTGTGATCTTGGGAAAGCCATATTTCAGAAAACCTTAAAGAAAATGAGCATAAGATACTCTCAAAAATTACTTTTAAAAATTATGGAAGAGCTTAAATACGAGAGGGTAGAGGACGTATTGGCCGCGATTGGGGAGGGGGAAGTATCAACAGAGGAAATAATAAAAGTTATCACTCCAGAAAAAAAATCGTTAATCAGTTCCACCGCAAATAATATAGTTTCCTTTAATGAAAAAAAACAAAACAACTCGATACCATTAAAGGGGTTAATACCAGGAATGGCCTTTCATTATGCGCATTGCTGCCATCCCCTTCCAGGCGAGAAAATTGTCGGTATAACGTCGACGGGCAAAGGTGTAACCATACACACCGTAGATTGTGAAACGCTTGAAGGCTTTCATGCAATGCCGGAGCGTTGGCTGGATGTTTCTTGGGATGTTAATGCCAATTCACCTAAACAAATAGGAAGGCTTGGGGTGGTATTGGAAAATGAGCCGGGTAGCTTGGGGAGCCTTACGTCAATAATTGGTAAGAGTGGAGGAAATATAATCAATTTAAAGATAATTGCTCGGGCGATAGATTTTTTTGAAATGCAGATAGATGTCGAGGTTAATGATATAAAGCATTTAAGAAATATAATAGGCGCTTTAAGAGCTACGCCCGTTATAACGTCCGTTGAGAGAGCTAGGGGTTGATTTGACTAAGCGTCTTTAAGGTAGCATTTAAAAGATAGCTGTTTGTAAGTCGCAGCAAATTTTTTAAGTATAAAATCTAAAACATTATAATAAAAATGGGGTATATTTATGAATCCTATTAGGCTAGGGGTAAACATAGATCATGTAGCTACATTGCGGAACGCAAGAGGTGGAAGCTTCCCTGATCCAATTGAGGCTGCGAAAATTGCGAAAGAATCTGGCGCTGATGGCATTACTGCGCATTTGCGTGAAGATCGTCGGCATATACACGATGATGATATTTATCGATTAGTAAATGAGATCGACTTGCCGCTAAATTTTGAGATGGCTGCAACAAAAGAGATGTTGGACATCGCATCGATTTACAAGCCGCATGCGGCTTGCATTGTTCCGGAAAAGCGTCAGGAGATAACAACAGAAGGTGGACTCGATGTAGTTGGACAATCAGATCGTCTTCGAAGGATATATGACGAACTTGCTAGTATTGGAAGCAGAGTATCGCTTTTCATTGAGGCTGATGAAGCACAGATAACAGCTGCGGCAGAGCTAGGCGTTCCTGTCATAGAAATCCACGCTGGGGCATATGCTAATTCTGAGAATAGCCCCGCGGAATTAGAAAAAATTAAAACCGGTATTAAATTAGCTACGAAAATGGGACTTGAGTGCCACGTCGGGCATGGTTTAAATTATCGAAACGTAGAAAAGGTAGCAGAATTGAGAGAGGTTGCGGAATTAAATATTGGCCACTTTTTGATTGCTGAGGCCCTATTCAGTGGCTTGGGGAATAGTATTAAGAGGATGCGTTCACTCATAGACAATGTACGAGTTTAAGAGGAGCAATTGGTTGAATTCACTTGAAAAGGTCAAACATGATTCTGGGAATCGGAAACGATATTGTTAGCGTGGAGCGCATAGAAAATCTTTTGAATAAGTTCGGTGAGAGGTTCATAAAAAAGGTTTTCACTAAGGAAGAGGAAACGCGATCATTAAAAAATTTTAAACCTGCAGCTTCTTTGGCGAAGCGTTTTGCTGCTAAAGAGGCCGCATGGAAAGCTCTTGGAGATGAACGACAGATCGGAATTAACTGGAAAGATATGGGGGTGCGGAATAATAAATCAGGTAAGCCTTTTCTAGAGTTGACGGGCAAGGCTGCTGAGCAATTAAAAAATTTGACCCCAGAAAATATGGTTGCTCGGATTGATCTATCGTTAACAGACGAACTATTATATGCTCAAGCGTTTGTAATAATTTCAGCTCAAAACGAGAAAAAAAATCTCCAAGATTGTAATTAAAGTTCGACCCTGAAAAATTGACGTGAGCAAAAATGAGTTTTATTCAGTTTACAAGTGCGCAGCGATATCAGGGTTCGGGTATATTTATTTGCAATGTAACTTAAATTATTTAAAGAAATAAAATTAACAATGGAAGAAAAAAAACCAAACGGCATATGGGAGCTTGCCAAAACAGTAGTTTGGGCAGTTCTTATAGCTACCGTGGTCAGAACAACTTCATATGAACCATTTAATATTCCTTCTGGATCGATGATCCCCACTCTTCTTATTGGAGATTATTTGTTCGTTTCAAAGTTTTCTTATGGTTACAGTCGCTATTCAATACCTTTCTCGCCACCATTAATCTCGGAGAGAATTTTTCCTTCCCAACCTAAGAGAGGAGACGTGGCTGTTTTTCGGAAGCCCACTGATACAGATGTAGATTACATTAAACGGGTGATTGGCTTACCCGGCGATAAAATCCAAATTAGAAATGGATTGCTTTATATTAATGGAGAAATGGTAGAGCGCAGGCGTATTAAAGGCATGCCAAGAATAGATTCTTTCGGCCGAAAAATTTTTGTTCCACAATTTGTTGAGACACTTCCTAATGGCCGTTCATATAGGATTTTGGAAGTTTTAGGAGATAATGGGGGCGCAGATAACACCAGAGTATTTTCAGTTCCACGGGATCACTTCTTTATGATGGGTGACAATAGAGATAACTCGGTGGATAGTAGAGATCCGTCAGTTGGATTTGTTCCCTTTGAAAACTTCATAGGACGGGCGGAATTAATATTCTGGTCATGGAATAAAAAATGGTCGTGGTGGCAGGTATGGAATTGGCATAAGGCTATTCGTTTCGAAAGAGCCTTTGGTGACATACGATGAGTAATGATATCTCTAAACTAAAAGAGTTGGAGAAGTTGGCTGGGCATCGCTTTAATGATCCTAATGTGCTGAAACAAGCCGTTACTCACGCCAGTTTGGAGCGTTCTTCTTGGAATGTTTATGAGCGGTTGGAGTTTCTTGGCGATAGGGTTTTAGGTCTAGTCGTATCAGAGAATCTATTAAAAAAGTTTCCAAACGAAAGAGAAGGTCAGATTTCAAGACGTTATGCTAATTTAGTTAAGAGAGATTCCCTGGCAGGTGTGGCGCGTAAAATCAAATTTGGAGATTATTTGCTAATTTCACCTGGTGAAGAAGCCGCGGGTGCAAGAGAGAGTGTAACAATCCTTTCCGATGCACTAGAGGCAGTAATCGGTGCACTTTATTGGGATGGTGGGCTTGAAGTCGCCAGACAATTTATACTAGAGCATTGGGAACCATTATTGGCGTTGGACGAAGAGCCTCCAGTAGATTCAAAAACAGCCTTGCAGGAATGGGCGCAACGCCGACAATATGGGCTTCCTGAGTATAAAGTTATTTCGCAAGAAGGGCCTGCACACTCTCCAAGATTTCTGATTGAGGTGTGTTTGGGAAAATTTGAGCCACAAAAAGGGTACGGAACTTCGAAACGGCAAGCAGAGCAGATGGCTGCTAAATCTCTTCTAACCGAAGTTATAAAAGGGCAAGAATGTTAGAAGAGAAAAGAGCTGGATTTATCGCAGTCATAGGGTCTCCAAACTCGGGAAAATCAACCTTAATAAATCACTTTATTGGCAAGAAAATCACGATAGTAACCCGAAAAGTCCAAACAACGCGATCAGTGATTAGGGGTATTTGTATCCATAAAGAGGCACAATTGGTATTTTCTGATACGCCTGGAATATTCGAACCTAAACGCAGATTAGATAGAGCTATGGTGGAGGCAGCCTGGAGCAGCTCAAGTGACGCCGACATCATTCTCTTTCTCTACGATGCTCAAAAAATTAAGATCGACGATGAAACGAATAAAATTCTTGATGAATTGGGGCAGTCGGCAAGGAAAAAAATTTTAGTTTTCAATAAAGTCGACCTTGTTGATAACAAAACACTTTTGCCACTAATAAATAATTTTGAAGAGATATGCTCGTTTGATGCAACTTTCATTATATCTGCACTCACTGGTGAAGGAAGCAAAGATATCCTCGATTACTTGGCAAAAAACCTACCAATTGGACCGTGGCTTTATCCTGAAGACGACATTACAGATCTACCGGAAAGGCTCTTGGCCGCAGAAATCACGAGAGAGCAAATATTCATGCGCCTACACCAAGAACTGCCATACGGTACCACAGTAGAGACCGAAGAATGGACGGAGAGGGACGACGGCGCGATAGTTATAAATCAAATTATTTATTTGAAGAAATCTGGGCATAAAAAAATTGTTATTGGGAAAAACGGTTCGATGATAAAGAGCCTTGGCAAGGCAGCTCGAATAGAAATAGAACAAATATTAGAGCGGTCAGTTCACCTATTTTTATTTGTGAAAGTTAGGGAGAAATGGATGGATGATCCCGATCGATATAAAATTTGGGGGCTCAATCCAAATGCATAATCAGAATGATTAATTGGGAAGACGAAGCGATAATATTAAAGGTAACGGCCTTCGGCGAGAGCGCTGCTGTTGTAAACCTATTTACGGAAAAAAATGGCAAGTGCGCCGGATTAGTTCGGGGCGCTAAGTCACAGGCTATGCGTAGCTTGTTGCAAATCGGAAATAAAGTCAAAGCAACTTGGCGGGCTCGTTTGTCAGAACATTTGGGTACATTGAAACTCGAGCCAATAAAAAGTATAGCAACTAACTTTTATGATGACCCCTTAAAACTTTTAGGTCTTACGTCAGCTGTAGCTATAATTGATCAAGCCTTGCCAGATCGCGAGCCTGCTGCGGAGGTTTGGCATGGACTTTTAGCATTGCTAGACACAATAACTGATTACGATGAGTATATATGGCTTGCTGCTTACATTCGCTGGGAAATAGGCTTTCTAGGAGAGACCGGGTTTAAACTGGGCCTCGATAAATGCGTTGTGACTGGGGATGTTGAGGATTTGTCATTTGTAAGTCCAAAAAGTGGTTGCGCGGTAAGTGACGTGGCGGGCGAGCAGTATCGAGACAAACTCTTGCCCTTGCCGTCATTCTTGACATCAAAAGGCTTTAAGGCGCCAAAAGAGTTTTCAGAAGGTTTGCAACTAACAGAGTATTTCTTTAAACGACATGTTTTTGGCGTATACAACAAGCCAGTTCCCTCACCTCGACAGCGACTTTTTGAACGTGTGGAAATGTTGCACGCCGATTGAGGCTCTCCGAAACAACATAAAATCAACTCACGTAGGTATTGAAAGGGTCGGTTGTGCGTCGATTTTTCTTAATTCTGGTATTAGTTCTTTTGATATAAGTTCCATACTATCCAGAGAGAGATTGCGAGGCATTCCAACCCAATGTGTTCGAATAATGAGATGGTTCATTCCAAATTCCTCCCAATAAGGCCGTAGTTCTTCATAACATTCTTCGGGTGATCCAAGAATAAACCTTCCTTTGATCAAGTCTTCAAGTTCTTGGTCGAAGCTTTCATTTTCGGGCATTACTTTATCTTGTCCCCACTTTGCGTAATCCTGATATTTTCCAAATAAATAAGATCCAGCGAGTTCTACAGCAGATNTCTTGTCTTTAGCACAAAAGATTTCTTTCATAATTGGGAGTTCTTTTGGAGCCGCTTTCCCGCAGTCTTTCAGTTCAGTGTTATAGATATGCATATGACGCCGAATAGTTTCGAGTTGTGAGTGTGGATTAACAAACCATGCGTCGGACATTCTAGCTGCTCTTTTTATTGCTTTATCATTGTTAGCTGCTAACCAAATTGGCGGCCGAGGCTTTTGAACTGGTCGAACATTCATGCGGATATTATTTAGGATGCAAGTATCACTGTTATGTGTAACACTATCGTCCGTCCAAAGTTTTTGGACGAGTTCTAGATATTCTTCAAAACGAGCAACCCTTTTCCCTTTTGGTACAGCAAAAGCATCAAACTCAACATCTCTGTATCCAAGACCAACTCCAAAAATTAGTTTCCCGCGTGATATAATATCAAGGCTAGCGACCGTTTCTGCAGTGTAAACGGGATTATGCAGGTTCANTAAAAGGATTCCCAAAGCAATATTCATATCCCCNGCTTCAGGTATCAGGCGTGCCAGGAANGGAACCAATTGGAGTTGNTGATTGTTACCTTCATTTAAATAGTGTTGTCCTGATAACAGCGTATCCCAGCCAAAATCTCTAGCGTGGTGTACCATGGCAATCTGGTCATCTAAAGCTGCAATCATGTCAGTGTCTAAAAACTGTTGATTTGTTAGAAAAAGTCCAACTTTCATAATTAAATTATCCTCAGATAGTCATTCAGCAAAAAGGAAACGNGTTCAAAATAATAGATGATTACTNTTGTCATAAATNGATNGTCGCCTCAAACTGAAATGATCGAAAAATATTAAGTTACTACATAACGGTTTTTTGCGTTTGGAGAAAAAGTGGTGAAAGAAGACGCGCTGAAAAGGACNGATTTGATCGATGAAAGTAAATCAAACTTTTTCTGTGCGAGTGCCAGAGCAGCAGCTAGACCACCTAGCCCACCACCAACGATTATTATTTTTGACCGCGTCATCTTATNCGTCACAANCAGCTTTTAGATTGTCATGCCTACTTTACANAATNACGTTTGTTTAATCTTGACATATATCTAGTGCCTAGAACTATGTTTTTGTAATTTAGTCGTAGTTAGCGGAGAAAATAGCATGAGGGAAATAGAACAGGTAGGTGTGATTGGCGCCGGGCTGATGGGACATGCCCTTGCGATAGTGCATGCCTTAGGTGGCTGCAATGTAATTATGCAAGATCTAAAAGAGTCGCAGATTGCAAAAGGACTGCAATTGATCGACAGTGCCCTTGAAACATTGGTAGATGCGGGAACAATAACNAAAAGCGAAGAGAAAGACGCGAAGGCTAGAATAAAAACCACCCTCAAATTAAATACAGCAGTTGAAGATGCTGATTTAGTCGTAGAAGCAGTTGTAGAAAATAGGGGAGTTAAAAAAGAGGTGTTCCAGCACATCGATAATGCCGCTCGCAAAGATGTAATAATAGCTAGTAACACTTCAAACTTGGATATTTTCCCGCTTGTTCCAGAAGCCAGAAAAAGTTTTTGCTTAATTGCTCATTGGTACACGCCCCCTTACATAATTGATTTGGTAGANCTTGCTGCTGGGCCCGATACCAANATTGATATTTTGCAAAGAATGAAGACATTTTATAATAAATTGGGTAAAAAACCTGTCGTATTCAGAAAGTTTATAAACGGCTATGTTGCAAACCGTCTTCAAGCAGCTATGGGATTGGAAATTACACGTCTTCTGGATGAAGGTTGGGCTTCAGCAGACGCGATCGATGACTCTGTAAAATATGGATTAGCTCTCCGGATGGCTTTAATGGGAAGCTTAATGAAAGCTGATTTTACCGGACTAGATATGATGCAGAGGGGGATGGCAAATATGACTTATGACCCTCCAATACCCAAGCCTCAAAGTAGCACACTAGACGAATTGATCTCCTCTGGACGGCANGGGGTGATGAGCGGCGGAGGGTACTTTGANTANGGTAAAATGACCCCTGAAGAGCTTTTTCGAAATCGGGATAAGGGACTACTGACGCTTAAGAGTCAGGTGTCCGATATAGAGACTAAGTTTCCTTTGAGNCCAAATAAATAGCACTATTAAATTATANNTAGCTACGATAGTAATCGCTANGAGGACTTGGCTATATACCGCATTATTTTCTAAGCNCCCTTGAAGTTGGGAACGCGCCTCTCGGCTACCGCCTTTACGCCTTCCTTAAAGTCATCAGTCTGCCTAAGTTTGTCTTGAACGACTAACTCATGGTCTGTAGTTTTTCGTACGCGGTCAGCCAGCCCTTGCCTCATGGTCGCTCTTGTTTCCATAACGCCGAGGGGCGAATTTTCTGATATTTCTTTGGCTAAATCAGTTGCTGCTGTTCGTACTTCTTCAAAAGGAACGAGCATGTCTGCCAGTCCCCACTCGTATGCTTCCTCACCCTTAATACGACGACTAGTATAGAACATCAAAGTTGCTCTTTGATTTCCTATTAATGCTGGNAAAGTGTGTGTCAANCCGAAGCCTGGGTGAAAGCCCAACCTTGTAAAATTGGCAGCGAACCGTGACTCAGGGCAGGCAACGCGAAAATCTGGNACAAGGCTAAGGCCTAGACCGCCTCCTATCGCTGCGCCTTGGATAGCACCGACAATAGGTGTTTTAGTAGCGAACAGCCTTACAGCTTCAACATAAAGATGCGAAGACTTATCTGTGGGGTTATTTTCCTGACTCCTATTAGCACTGCTTCCATCTGACCCAAAATTTGCTCCAGCACAAAANGATTTTCCTTGAGCACACAGGACAACACAGCGGAGGTTGTTNTCCTCATCTATTGTCTCCATTGCATCGGCAATTTGTTGGATNAGTGAGTAATCAAANAAGTTGTGGGGTGGTCGTTGAATTTCGATTGTTGCAACGTGGCCCTCAGTNGATACACCGATATCATNATAACTTTTAAATTGTGCCATTCCTTAATTCCTATCNTTTGCTTGTTTCATCAAACTTTACCATCAGGGCATCAACAACAGATATTCCGTTCCCCGGCGGGTGTAGAATAACAGGGTTGAGATCAATCTCGGATATTAAATGTTGAACGCTAATTGCAAAACTTGAAAGAGTTGTCATAAGTCTTACCAAGGCGGGGAGGTCGTATCTTTCTTTATCTAATAAAATACTACCCTTCAGAGCCTCAAGTAAATTCTCAGACTTCTTTGGTGTGACCGGGCACAGCGCAAATGCAACGTCTCCACTGGCTTCAACACTGGTTCCACCAAAGCCAACCATTAAAATCGGACCAAAGCCATCTTTATTTGTAATGCCGAGTATAATTTCTAAACCTGGCTCAACCATTTTTTGAACTAAAATNCCATCAATGGATGCTGTTGGATGGTTGTTTTTAATGTTTTGGATAATAGNATCAAAGCTAGTTACGACCTCATCTCTACCAGTCAAGTTTAATGCCACGCCGCCGGCGGAAGATTTGTGCGGAATATCAGCGGATTGAATTTTCAGGGCTACCGGANAATTGAGTCTCTCTGCAGCTTTTACGACAGATTCTGGATCATTGACAAGAATCCCTGGGTTTACCGGAATGTCATGTTGGTGAAGTATTTCCATTGAATGAAATTCAGTAATGTTAGTTGCTTGTCTTCTTATTTCCTCCTCTAAGGCGGAAATATTGCCGAGTTTATTTTCGTTTTGNACCTTATCTTTTAAAAGGCTTTTTTGTTTTTCCTTATATTGCTGCATAAGAGATATTGTGCGCGTGCAATTTCTTACATTAGTAAATAATGGCAGGCCGGCNGCTGCGAGTGTTTTACTAGATGCNTCGTGGGGGAGAGTATAGCTCCAAATCATAACGGGCTTTTGGGTTTCTCTCGAAAGTTTTGTCAATAAGGNCTCTTCTTCAACAATTTTGTGAGGCACCTTGGTTGACGCAATCGTTATAACGGTATCGACATTATTTGCAGAAGCGATCATGCGACTTATATTTGCATAACCAACCTCTCTGACAACACCCGCAGTGCCATCAACAGGGTTCTGAGAGGTTCCATAACTTGGAAGATATTGATCGATCTCTTTTCGGGTCTTGGGGTCTAATATGGGCACGTCTAGTCCGTGCGCTCCACAGCTATCCGCCATCCATCCTCCGCCTCCTCCGGAGGCAGTGAAGATACCCACTCGGTTACCTTCTGGTAAGCGGTCGCCAAAATATATAAATCCGGAGGCGATATCCACCATCTCCTCAATGTCTTCGCCCTCTATAATACCATACTCATCAAAAACAGTTTTGTAGGCGGTATAAGAGCCTGCTAATGAGGCAGTATGAGANGCAGCTGCACGAGCTCCGGCGTCTGATCTGCCTATCTTTGTGACGACAATAGGTTTGCCGGCAACCAGAGCCTTGTCTGCTACACGTAAAAGTTTTGATGGTGTCTTTACATCTTCCATAAACAATAAAAACACGTCTGCTTGATCGGTATCTATTAAGTACTCAACATAGTCGAGACTTTCTATGCAGGCTTCATTCCCCGTGGTTATTACATAGCTAAATGGTAGATGTTTTGGTTGTGCTCGATCAAAAAAAGCAAATCCCATTCCCCCACTCTGTGCTATCGCGGCAACACGGCCTTTTGCTTTCCAGGGAGGGCTCANCGATATATCTTCACCATCGACTGTAGGGCTAAAGGTTGGGCAAAGTTTATTTTCAGTGTTTACAAAACCCTCTGAATTTGGGCCGCTGATAAGCATCTCGGTCCTGTCAGCAAATGCTGACAGTTGAGCCTGCAAATCATTCCCCGCAGAAGTACTGTCTTCTGCAAACCCCGATGAAAGGATTAATGCAGCCTTAACGCCGGCTTTGTGGCAGTCCTCAAGGGTTTGCAGAACGTACTCTGCAGGAATAATAAGTACAGCGAGTTCTACGATTTCAGGGACGTCTAAAATAGATGANAAGGCTGGTTCGCCAAAAATATTTGTGTGGGAGCGGCTTACCGGATAGATTTTACCATGGAAGTCATGACAATTTAGTACTCTGATAATTCTTCCACGTAAACTTCCCACGTCAGGTGAGGCGCCGATCACAGCAACCGATTTCGGAGATAGAAGGGGTTTTAGGTCAATCATAACGTATCTTTTTTATCGTAAACCCAGTCCACGAGCGATAATNCCTCGTAAAACTTCGGTAGTTCCACCTTGAATTGTGAGCTTTGGAGCTATGTTGGTTGAGAATTGTAATAATTCATCGAAGTTTGTTCNATTGCTAGGTTCATCATCTACGAAAGAAGCGAGTTCACGAGCTTTTGAGGGAAGGGCCTGTTCCCATATCGTTCCTACATCTTTTACTATTGATCCTTCAAGAACAGGTTCTTTTCCAGCCTGAAGCATTCCATTTACAGAAACGGACATTCTTCTTAACGTGTGTAATTGAGCTACGAGCCGGCCAACGCCTTCCTTAGCCCTTATATCGGGCTCTTTGCCGAGTACGCGCACTAATTCGGGAAGCATATAGTATGTTTCAAGAAATCGTTCGGGACCACTTCTTTCATAGGCGAGCTCGCTGGTAGCTTGCTTCCAAGCGGAGTCTACCTCTCCTAAAAGATGATCTTCTGGTATGAATAAATCATCGAAGACGACTTCGTTGAAGTCATGCTTGCCAGCCATATTCCTTACGGGGTTAATGGTTATGTTTGGTTGTTTAAGATCAACTAAAAATTGTGTGAGGCCGTGTCTACGGTTTTCTTTCGTCGGGGGAGATGTACGAAAAAGACCGATCATGTAGTCAGCCTGGTGTGCGTTTGACGTCCACAATTTTGTGCCGTTTATAAGATAACCCCCGGCGGTTGGAGTAGCTTTCGTGCTTGCTGCAAATAAATCTGATCCGGAGTTTGGTTCACTTAGGCCAATACAAAAGCAACAGTCTCCAGCCGTTATTCGTGGTAAAATATCGAGTTTAATATGTTCCTGCGCGTATTTTAAGAGAACTGGTCCACTTTGACGATCTGCCGTAAAATGACACGTTACAGGAGCATTTTGACTGCGAAATTCTTCGGTAACAACATAGCGCTCGAGGAAGCTTCTTTCTTGCCCGCCATACTTTTTTGGCCAGGTCATGCCTATCCATCCCCGCTTTCCAACTCTCTTGCTGAATTCTCTATCAAATCCGCTCTTTAGTATTGAAGAAGAGGGGTTAAAACTTCCATTTGCAATTTCTTCCGCTAAAAATTCCCTTACTTCAAGCCGAAGTTCTTCCGCTTCTGGAGGTAGACGGATTGGATCAAAGTTTATCGATTGGCTCATATTCAAATCTTTCCTTTAAGTTTTAACGTGTAGTGAGAAGGGGCCAAAGTTCGTCTGCGCCGTTTTCGGCAATTAACGCACCTAATTCGACAGCCCACTCACTTTCATTGCCAAAGTCGTCTCGCCAGTCCCAAAGCCTTTGGGTAAAGCGATGCAATATATGTTCTTCGGTAAAACCAATAGCGCCAAGCACTTGATGAGCTATGGCTGTTCCTTCACCAACAGCTTCACCTGTGCGGATTTTTGCTGATGATGCCTCAAAAAAAATTGCTCGCTCATTATCAGGACTATTTGCCAATGTGTCAGCAGCAGAATTCGCTACCGCCACTGCTGCGGCCGTCTCATTAGCCAATTTTGCTAAATTGTGCTGAACTGCTTGAAATTTTGCTATTGGTTTTTCAAATGCTACTCGCGTCTTGGCATGCTCTGTTGCTAATTCTAAAATTGCCATAAGCGCACCTCCGATCTGAAGAGATCGAATAGTAGCTCCCATAAGTCTTACTGACCGGTAGCTGAGGTCACCCTGCAACTTCTGAATGCTAATTGCGTCAACGTTATCAAATAAAATGGTGTCGCGAGGGTCTCCAGAGAGCCCTGAAAAAGAT
>PCAV01000052.1 GCA_002730675.1 Rhodospirillaceae bacterium
CTCAAGCATTAAGAGGCCCATTTTTTGACTTTTTTCAGGATGAAACTGAGTTCCAATCATATTGTCTTTCCCAACTACTGCAGCTATTGAATCTCCATAGTCAGTAGTTGCCAACACAAATTTCTCCTCCTTAAGTTGCATGTGAAAACTATGTACAAAATAAAAGAAGGCGCCTTGGTCTACATTCTTAAAAATAGGGTGCCCCAAAGACTTTATGCTTAACTCATTCCAACCCATATGAGGAAGTTTAAGTTCTGTATCTATTTTTATTACTTCTCCTGGCAGCCAATCAAAACCACTTGTTATTTCATGCTCATATCCAACTGCCGACATTAGTTGCATTCCCACGCAAATCCCCATAAAGGGGCGACCTTTAGAGACAACATTCTCTGCAATGGCATCTATCATCCCCGGCAAAGCGGTTATACCTTTTTTACAATCAGGAAAAGCGCCTACACCTGGCAGAATTAGATAATCAGCACTGGCAACGACGTCCGGCTCCTTGGTAACAAAAACCGTGGACCCAGAGTTTTTCACTTTTTCTACAGCTTTACTAGCCGAGCGCAGATTGCCAGAGCCGTAGTCTATGATGACCAGATTCATCTAAGTCATCCTTCCTTGCCACCAATAGACCCTTTAGTAGATGGGATGGCAGAACCGTTTCGTTTGTCTATCTCTACTGCTTCCCTTAATGATCGACCTAAGGCCTTGAAACATGACTCAATTATATGGTGGGAATTTTCACCATAAGCATTTCTTACATGAATGGTTATCCCTGCTGCCTGAGCAAATGCTCTAAACCACTCTTTAAACAGTTCAGTATCCATCTCACCAAGGCGCGAGTTAGGCATTATTACTTTCCATTCGAGAAACGGTCTACCGGAAACGTCTAGCGTTACACTGGAGAGCGATTCATCCATTGGGATCTCAGCGTGGGCAAACCGATTTATACCCACTCGCGAACCTAAAGCCTTTCCAATTGCTTCGCCGATAACATAACCAGAGTCCTCTGTGGTGTGATGAGCATCAATGTGGAGATCACCTTTAACTTCAAGCTCAATATCTATAAGCGAATGCTTAGATAGCTGCTCAAGCATATGATCGAGGAAGCCTACTCCTGTCGTGATTTTATAATTACCTGAACCATCTAAATTAATCTCTGCCCAGATTTGGGTTTCGGTTGTGGTTCTAGTGACCTTTGCTTTTCTCTTGCCTGACATATTTGATCTCCTATATGAAGGATCGCGGTGTTTTATCAGGAACTTAGCCCGCTGACCAGCCCAAGGAGAATAAGGTCAAAAAAAGTTCCATCTCGACGCTAGTCGTCCGTTAATATTATCAGCGCTGCTTAGGAGGAAAAAATGACGGAAAATAACATGACATGGCACGGCACTACAATTTTATCAGTACGAAAAAATGGTGAAGTCGTTGTTGCGGGGGATGGCCAAGTCACGTTTGGGAACACCGTTATTAAAGGCCGGGCAAACAAGGTACGCCGTCTTTCTTCAGGCTCTGTTATTGCTGGTTTCGCTGGCGCTACTGCAGATGCTTTTACACTGTTTGAAAGGCTTGAAGCAAAACTTGAGCAGCATCCTCAGCAACTGACACGTGCTTGCGTAGAATTAGCCAAAGATTGGCGGACAGATCGATATCTTCGAAGACTTGAGGCAATGATGGCAGTTGCAGACGCAGATCACTCTCTTATTCTATCTGGTAACTGGAGATGTTTTAGAACCCGAAGATGGATTAATTGGGATAGGTTCCGGTGGCCCCTTTGCCTTGTCAGCAGCCCGTGCACTAATAACCGAAAATAGCGTAAGCGCCGAACAAATTGCTCTNAGGTCAATGAAAATAGCAGCAGACATGTGTATATATACAAATGAAAACATTACGATTGANAAAATTTAACCCAGAAGGCGGAACATATGACNACGTTTAGTCCAAGAGAAATAGTGTCGGAACTCGACAGATTTATCGTTGGCCAATCTGCGGCTAAAAGAGCAGTTGCGATAGCCTTACGCAACCGCTGGAGGAGNCAGCAATTAGAGGAGGCCGTTCGTGAGGAAGTACAACCTAAGAACATTCTGATGATTGGACCTACGGGTGTTGGTAAAACAGANATNGCACGGCGTTTAGCCAAACTTGCCGATGCCCCCTTCATAAAAGTAGAGGCCACNAAGTTTACCGAAGTAGGATACGTTGGTCGAGATGTGGAGCAAATAATTCGNGATTTAGTAGAGAGCGCCATCAGTCAAACCAGAGAAAAAATGAGAAAAGAAGTTCANGCNGCAGCNGAGTTAGCTGCCGAGAACAGAGTAATTGAGGAGATAGCTGGCAANGATGCNAGAGAAGATACGCGTAAAAGCTTTCGNAAACGCCTTAGNACTGGTGAACTTGATGCTAAAAATATCGAGATTGACGTTACAGATAATAGCNCTGGATTACCAACATTTGACATACCAGGAATGCCCGGTTCGCAAATGGGAATGATAAACCTTAACGACATGCTAGGAAAAGCTATGGGAGGCAGAACGAAACGGCGGAAAATGACTGTTTCAGAGTCATACCTAGTTTTGCTGGAAGAGGAGGCTGACAAATTACTAGATGAGGATAAAATAGTGAAAACAGCCATCGAGGCAGTTGAGCAGAACGGAATTGTTTTTCTGGACGAAATAGACAAAATATGTGCGCGATCCGAACGACAAAATATAGATGTATCTCGTGAGGGGGTGCAAAGAGATCTGCTGCCACTTATTGAAGGCACAACAGTAGCTACCAAACATGGGACTGTAAGAACCGACTTTATACTCTTTATTGCGTCGGGAGCTTTTCATCTTGCAAAACCATCTGATCTTCTACCTGAGCTTCAAGGAAGGCTACCGAATCGCGTGGAACTTCAAGCCCTTTCTCGAGATGACTTTAAGAGAATACTTACTGAGCCTGAGCATAGTTTGATTAAACAGTACAAAGCTCTACTGGAAACTGAGGGTATCACATTAAACTTTCTCGACGAAGCTATAGAAGCTCTCGCTGATTTAACCGTGGATGTTAACAAGTCTGTTGAAAATATTGGCGCCAGGAGGTTACATACAATGATGGAGAAGCTTCTCGATGATATAAGCTTTTCGGCCTCTGACCTAGGAGACGAAATTGTAACAATAGACAAAGGTTATGTGGAAAAATATGTAGGAGATCTTGCAAAGGATAATGATTTAAGCAAATTCATCCTNTAACACAGGNATTATTNTCTTTTAGAANNNANTCAANACNTNNTCCTTGCNGANANATNTCANCATAGTTAGNTTTTTCTCAGAAGGACATAAAGTGCNCCAGCACCACCATGCNCTCTTTGCGAGGTTNTGAAAGCTAGTACTAAACCTCGCAAAGGTGGCTCATCTAACCATNTNGGGACAATTCTCTTNAGAATACCCTCTCTTTTTCCATATCCTTCTANCTCATCTTCGATCTTTGGTCGCCCCTTNCCNGTAATTACCAAGAGATTTCTTTTTCTGTCGTTAAANGCAGTNTGGATNAANTCTATTAATGCANCATGGGCTTGACGCTGCGTCATTCCGTGAAGATCTAGTTTTCCCTGAATTGTAAACTTTCCTTTAGCTAGTTTAATTGCTGAAGATCTATCTAAACCAGGCGCNCTACCCGGCAAGAAGTTATTTANAAAAAGTGGTTTCAGAGGTNGCTTACTTTTCGTTTGGGTGTTCATNTTTTTACGTGCAGNGTTTTTNNTACGTTGAGGGATTTTAACNGCTACCTGACCGGAACTAATGAAGTGCGGAATATTCTCGATNGGTTTNACATCCGACAGCACCCTTTCGAATAATAGCTTTTCAGCTTTCGAAACGCTGGTTTTTGACTTTTTCGACATTATTAAGCACTCTTTTTATATCGGTGTTTTTTAACGGCTTATAAAGTTTGGGTTTATGCCTTTTGGATAAAAAACATAAATACTTCCCTTTGCCTTCATTATTCCAGCTAACCGCTCTGCTGTTTTTCCGGATCCCCAAAATACATCACCTCGTATAGGGCCTTTAATAGCACCGCCAGTGTCTTGCGCCACCATCAAGCGTTGAATTTTTTTCCCTTTCTCATCCCGAAAATTAGCGGAGAGCCAAACTGGTGCGCCTAGCTTCGAATAGTTCCTATCTACCGCTAGTGATCTTCCACTTGTGAGAACGACACCTTGCGCGCCTATCGGACCCCCTTTTCCCTTTAATTTCCGAAAAAAAATGTAGGATGGGTTCATATTCATTACGTCTCTTTTCTTTCCTGGATTTTCTTTTAACCACTTTTTTATCGATTGCATCGAAATATTTTCCTTCGAGATGGCACCAATTTCTACTAAATATCGACCTATGGGATAATATTTCCGCCCATTCTTTCCAGCGTAGCCAAGCCTATAAATCTCTCCATTGGGTAGCACGACACGACCTGATCCTTGAATGTGCAGGAAAAACGCGTCTATTTCGCTTTTTAACCAAAGTATTGGTTTTATCTTTCCATTTAAAGCGCCCTTAGAAATGTCAGATCTTGAAAAATATGGCTTCAGCTTATGCCCGACTACTCTTCCAAGAATGCGAGAACTATCAAGTGAGTCTTTCCATTCGGCAAGGTTAACATGAACTAGATCGGTTGGTTTTGGGTAAATAGGTGTATTATATCTTCGTGAAGGCTTTAACGATCCATCTAATGTTGGCTCATAGTAACCTGTAAATAGTCCCTCATCACTACCACGGTATCTAATTTGATAAGCTTTGAACTTGCTTTTTAAAAACTCTCGAAAGGAATCTTCCACAAAACTGTTTGCCGCAATTTGATCGCAAACGTTTTGCCAGCCCGAGCGTTTTTTTAATTTCTTTTGCGAATTATGTCGGCGATTTAGCTTTTTCATAATCGAACGACACGACCTCTGTAGTGCCGGTAAAGCATTTAGAACGTTATCTTTGTTCCAACCTGGCAGCAACTCTATATCAGTCTCCAAAAACACCAAACCATCGTTCCCGCGTTTTTCAGGATCGATTTGGGAGCACCCTGTNACNATGGTNAATAAAATAAAAATAAAAAATCTATTCAATTTTCTACCGGANATCGNCNNTTTACTTNTTACCGTCACTAGGTGTTTCTGTCTTAACTAATGTCCAGTTGGGATTTTTGGATTTNATGNTACGANTNAACGTCCATAGATCTGTCACCGTNTCTATNGTATCAGGGTCNCCGTCAACAATTTCGTCTTTAGCGTTNCGAGTTGATTTTATCTGATCAGTAACATATTCAACGGTTATATTAACTTGGTCCTGATTTACGGTTACGTTGTGAATCTGTGCCGATTTCATCGATACAATATTAGTTTCTAAAGAAAGTTGATCAGCCTCGCGNTGNTCTATTGCCTGCTTAAAACCGTTNAATAATGGTTCGCTGAGTAGCGGCTCAAGTTTGGATGTCTCTCCCTTTGAAAAGGCCTCAACGATCCAAGAAAATGCTTCTTTCGAGCCATTAATAAAGTNCGTGTCACTNAATGATGAATCTNTTTCGCGTAGCTCGGTCAGACCGCCTAATGTTTCATCTTGCTCCTCGTTTTCGTNTTNATTTTTGTTAGNTTTGATTGCAACTACNTTATCAGCTTCACTATGTTTTGCGCGTTGTTCGGGGCTTGGCTTTGATTTTGNTTCTTGNTTATCTGAGCGACGGCCTAANGCTCGTCTCAATTGGAACACCAAGTATCCCGCNAGCATNGCAAATATTATAATATCAAAAAAAGCGAACCCATCGTTCATTATTCTCTCAAGCAAGCGGTTATTGCCGTCTTAGCCAGCCTCTCTTAAAATAAACTAAACTAATTATTTAGACTCATTTTGGAAAAAGTCTATGTTGAAGAGGTTAAACTCCAATTATAATAGTAAACATGTTTTAGCATCGCCAAACTGTACAAAGTTTTTCGACTAGAATATACGTTTTTCAAAAAGAAATGCAAAAATCAATTATGCGAAGTTTTGTTTTCATATTTTTGTTTTTCATTTTGACAGAAATACTTGTGATTGTTGCTGTCTCAAATGTGCTTGGGTTTGGTACAACCTTTATCTTGCTGCTAACTTCAACAGCATTAGGTATTTGGATGTGCCGTTCTAGGAGTTTGCTCTCTTTTAATCATGCCAAAATGCATTACGTACAAGGTGTGCCATTCGACAATCGGTTATTAGGAAGTGCTGGCATATTGTTTTCCGGGTTTTTATTNNTGATCCCCGGATTGGTNACAAGCTTCATAGGTTTAATTATTTTNATCCCAGGCTTGAAANACTTCATATTTNATAAAGTGCTTTNGTATCTTGCAGAAAAACTTNTGCCTAANCACNCAAAACGCAATNCNGCTTTNTNTTATGATGATAGTGNNGGAACAGTGGTTGATGGAGAATATTACGAAACAACCACACTAAAGCACAAAGGGGACAGCAATGAACAATCTCNCATAAACTTAGATAAGAGTTGACGCATAATCATGTTTTTGGTGCGGCATGGAGAATCAGAGTTTAATCAAGCTTTCAAGAAAACTAAGCGCGATCCTGGTATTGTAGATCCACCATTAACACCTCTTGGCATTCAGCAAATACANCANACCGCCGATTTNCTTCGTCATAAANATATCGANTTTTGNGTGTCNAGCCCTTACCAGCGAGCCCTTCANACTTCAGCGTTATTNTTTGATNTAACAAGCCAAANCTTNACCGTAAATTTTCTAGCTGGTGAGCAATTTGGTTTTTCTTGCGACATTGGTTCTCCACGAAGCGAACTTGAAAAGAAATGGTCCCTGATCGATTTTGGGAATCTTACGGAAGTTTGGTGGCCTTCCGAACCAGAGACTGAAACCGATGTAGCCCAAAGGGGAGCTTTGTTTTTAAAAGAGACTACTAATCGATTTCTTAACACAGATAAGCTTGTAGTTGTTTCCCACTGGGGATTTATCAAAAGCCTTACTGGCTTGTCTGTGGGAAATGGTAGTGTTGTTGAGTTTCACCAAGATATTTCGAACTGTGTTGTTTATCAGCCCTCCTTATGATAGACCCGAGCGGTTATAACCAAGGACAAAAGAGGCCCAAAATGACAGATGGCACATCCNCACCACCCGAAATACCAAGTTCAAAATCACCCATGTTCACCATAAATGCTCAGTACGTTAAAGACCTATCTTTTGAAAATCCTAACATTCCCGGTTTAGTACAGCTGGAGACGGAGCCATCTATAGAGGTCAACATAGATGTCAAAGGCACTAAATTAGATGACAATATATATGAGGTCGTGCTGACATTAACGTGCAACGGTATTAGTGGCGATGTCGCTTTATTCGTAGCTGAATTAAGTTACGCTAGTCTAGTTTCTTTGAACAATGTTCCCGACGAACAAATACAAAAGCTGCTTGTGGTTGATTGCCCTACCTTAATGTTTCCATTCGCGCGTAATATAATTGCTGAGGTAACTCGCGACGGTGGTTATCCCCCGATATTGATGCAGATTGTTGATTTCAGTGCTATTTTTGAAAATAGCGCGAATGACTTAACGGAAACTTGAAGTTATAATTGAATTTAAGTCTTGCCCCAAATTGGGTTTACCAACGTCTTTACAAAAGCTCTATGAAGTTCTAACTCTTCTTCTGAAACAGGGAACGATCTTGGCTTTCGGTAAACGCGTGTCGTGTCCGCTGCAACCGCTTTAGCTTTTGTGGCAGATAGGCCTAAAGTAGGTTCTTTTCCCCCTATTAGCTCTATGTACACATCCGCTAACAACGCAGCATCTACTAGAGCACCATGCAAGTCGCGGTGACGATTGTCGATTGAAAACCTACGGCACAGAGCATCCAAACTTGCTTGTGCGCCTGGGAACTTTTTTCTAGCAAGTAAAAGAGTGTCTATTACCCTTTCCGAATGTATAGAGGCTAACCCTAAATTGCTCAATTCCATATTTATAAAAGCTAAATCAAAAGGTGCGTTATGGATGATAAGAGTGCTATCGGATAAAAAATTAATGAATTCTGCAGAAATATCACCGAATGTCGGTTGCTGTTTCAGAAACTCATTTGTTAATCCGTGAACCTCTTGCGCTCCAAGGTCTACATCCCTCTCAGGATTTATGTAAGCCTGATAATTAACCCCTGTTGGAGTATGATTAATCAATTCAACAGCACCTATTTCTACAAGACGATGCCCTATTTTTGGGTCGAGCCCAGTTGTCTCCGTATCTAATACAATCTCTCTCATTTTAACATTTAACCCTAAATCTCACTCAAGCTGCGCATTAGTCGTTTCAATGCTTTATAAGTGTATGCTTTACCCAGACCTGTTGGCACAATAAAGTCGGCTCGTTTACGTTTTTCATAATCGGGCAACTGGCGCTTCAGAATGTCATGAAATTTTGTTTGCGTCATGCCCTGCCGCGCTAAAACCCTCTGTCGTTGAATGAAATATGGCGCCGATACTACTAGGACCTTATGGCAATGCTTGTCGCCTCCTGTTTCGTACAAAAGCGGCACATCTAATATCGCTAGTCTCGATCTGTAGCGGTATTGTTGTCTGATAAAATTATCTCTCGCTTCACGTACTAGTGGGTGTAATATATTTTCTAATTCCTTTAGTTTCTCTGGGTTTCCAAACACTTCTTGACCTAGCCTTGTTCTATCAACGCTATTAGTTTCAATAGCTCTCGGAAATCTTTTCGCTATTTCATAGTACGCCTTTCCGTTCACTTTCATTAAATTGTGTACTGTTTTATCGGCATCGTGCATCGGATTATTCATGCGAGAAAGCATTGTGGAAACAGTGCTTTTTCCCATCGCTATTGATCCTGTTACTCCCAATACTATCATATATCAATGATTCCTCTCATCTATAATTTTAGAGGTAACTTGTATAAATTCTGGATAAGTGTTTCACGCTTTAATTATGTCAAAAGTATAACCCATAATAATATTGTGTCCCGCGTTTGTTAACAGCCGTATAACTTGTGGTTATCAATCAATAAGTTTGAATGGTCATACCATATATTCTTTTCCACTTTACCCTCTTTGTTAACACATGAGTTACTCTGACGTTATAAGCACTTATCAACACTATTTCCCCCATAATGTATTTTGTGTTTATAGTGTGGTAATTGTGGATACATCTGTATTCTTTTTTATCCTCATTATTTACTGTCTCAACTACTACAACATTATTTTTAAATCTTATGAATAATTTATTTTTAAAGACATTAGCTGGTAATAAAACTATAAGGCCTCCTTTTTGGTTTATGAGACAAGCCGGACGTTATTTACCCGAATATAGAGCCTTAAGAGAAAAAACTGATGGTTTTCTTAGCCTTTGTCTAAATAGTAAGTTGGCTTGCGAGGTAACCCTTCAACCCATATCGCGTTTCCAGCCTGATGCTGCTATCTTATTTTCCGATATCTTAATCGTCCCTTATGGCTTAGGTATGAGTGTAGACTTTGTAGAAGGAAAAGGACCAATCCTAGATGCCTTATCTGATAGTTCGGACATAAAAAGATTAAAACCAGAGAAAAATAAAGGCCGTATTGATGCGACTTATGAAACAGTTAGTTTATGTCGTGATAGACTATCTCAAGATAAAGCTTTGATAGGATTTGCTGGTTCACCATGGACAGTCATTACTTACATGATAGAAGGCGGCGCATCAAAGAATTATGCAAAGGTTAAAAGCTGGGCGTATAAAGATGAACAAAGTTTCAACAATTTGATAAATATAGTAACGGATGCAACTATTCATCATTTAAGTGCGCAGATAGAACACGGCGCAGATGCGGTGAAGTTGTTTGATTCTTGGGCAGGAGTGTTATCACCAAATCAATTCGATAAATGGGTCATAAAACCTACCAAGGATATAGTGCAAGCATTAAATATGAAACATCCCACTGTTAAAGTCATAGGCTTTCCAAAGGGGGCTGGCCATCAGTATATAGACTACGTTAACAAAACAGGCATAGACGCTGTAGCATTAGATACAAATATTGTCCCGAGTTGGGCGGCCAAAGAGCTAGAAAAAAAAGTGGTAATACAGGGAAATTTGGACCCAATCACATTGTTAGTTGGTGGGGAAACTATGCTCAAAGAGGCGGCCAGTATCATAGAGTATATGAAAGGGCGCCAACATATTTTCAATCTGGGGCACGGCGTTTTGCCAGAGACGCCGCCAGAAAATGTAGAGTATCTCGCAAAGTTCCTCCGCAATTTAGGGGAGGGGTGACCTCCCAAATGGAGCATTATAACTTAATAAAAGCATTACATTTAATTAGTGTTATAGCCTGGATGGCAGGTCTTTTGTACCTGCCGAGGTTGTACGTATATCACGCGGAAAATGTCGAAGAGACTATACTAAACAAAACGTTTAAAACTATGGAGCGGAGACTAATGCTCTATATTATGAATCCAGCTATGATAGCCAGCTTTGTTTTTGGCGTTTGGATGATAATGTTAGTGCCTGAGCTTCTAGAAGATTGGTGGATGCAGACAAAGATATTTTTACTTGTTGCGATGACGGGTTACCACGGGGCGTTAGCCAGATGGAGAAGGTTCTTCTTGAAAGACGCAAACAGCTTAACGCCGAGGTTTTACCGAGTAATCAACGAAGTGCCCACGCTTTTAATGATTCTCATAGTAATGCTGGCTATCATTAAGCCGAGCATGCCGAACTAGTAATGATTGACTTTGTTAGAGAAAACCTTTAAACGACATCCTTAATGTAGAAATGAGTTAAACGTCGTTTCAAAAACCCACCACAGTAAAATTCTCCTCACCTATCAATTAAATGTTATGCGGAGCAATCCACTTTATGCATTTACAAGATTTAAAAAGTAAGAGCCCAGCGGACTTATTGGCGTTTGCCGAAGAGTTATCCATAGAAAATGCGAGTACACTGCGTAAGCAGGATATGATGTTTGCTATATTGAAACAATTAGCCGAAAACGACGTCTCTATTTTTGGACGGGGCGTATTAGAAACTTTAGCAGATGGCTTCGGTTTTCTAAGGTCACCGGAGTCTAACTATTTACCAGGGCCGGATGATATTTATGTGTCTCCCAGCCAAGTCAGAAAATTCGGGTTGAGAAATGGCGATACGGTTGAAGGCGAAATAAGATCACCAAAGGATGGAGAAAGATATTTTGCACTGTTAAAAATTAATCAAATTAATTTCGAGGATCCCGATGTTGTACGGCACAGGATAAATTTTGATAATTTAACACCTTTATATCCAGATGAACGGTTACGTTTAGAAACAGAAAAACAAGATAGTAAACAGGAAGATCCTACTTGCCGCGTCATTGATCTAATATCCCCGATAGGAAAAGGTCAACGAGCCTTAGTTATAGCGCCGCCGAGAACGGGTAAGACCGTTATGCTTCAAAATATAGCGAAATCGATAGCGCAGAACCATCCTGAAGTTTACCTCATTGTGTTATTGATAGATGAAAGACCAGAAGAGGTAACTGACATGGATAGGACAGTAAATGGTGAAGTGATAAGCTCTACATTCGATGAGCCAGCAAGCCGGCACGTTCAAGTTGCTGAAATGGTCATAGAAAAAGCGAAGCGTCTAGTGGAACATAGAAGAGATGTCGTAATCCTACTAGATTCTATAACGCGCTTAGCGCGCGCTTATAATACGGTTGTACCGTCTTCAGGTAAAGTGTTGACGGGTGGCGTTGATGCCAATGCATTACAGAGGCCAAAGCGGTTCTTCGGTGCTGCCAGAAATATAGAAGAGGGGGGGTCTCTCTCTATTATAGCAACCGGTCTAATAGATACAGGATCACGAATGGACGAAGTTATTTTCGAAGAGTTCAAAGGAACAGGTAACTCAGAATTAATCCTAGACAGGAAGCTTTCTGATAAAAGAACATTCCCAACTATCGATATCACAAAATCAGGCACTAGGAAAGAAGAGCTGTTGGTAGATAAAGCCACGCTTTCGAAAATGTGGGTGCTAAGACGTATATTGTCGCAAATGGGAACAATAGATGCTATGGAGTTTTTGCTTGATAAGCTAAAGGTATCAAAAAATAATGATGACTTCTTTGATGCTATGAACTCCTAGATTTAAGGCAAAAGTACTGTAGAAGCGGTAGTGTTCCTGGCCTCTAGCTGTTCGTGAGCAGCCCTCGCTTCTTCTAAAGGAAATTCTTGATCTATACGAATTTGTATATCACCACTATCTACAGCATCGAATAAATCTTTTGCCATCGCGTCGAGCCGTTCTTTGTTGCTAGCAAAATGAAACAAAGTTGGTCGAGTAAAGTTCAGAGATCCTTTTTGAGCGAAAATACCGAGATCAACCGGTGGTATCGATCCTGAAGATTGACCAAAACTGACCATTTTCCCTAGCGGCTGTAAGCAATCCAGCGATTGTTCAAAAGTATCTCTTCCAACAGAGTCGTAGACAACAGGGAGCTTGGTTCCGTTCGTTATTTCCATTACCCTGTTAACAAAGTTTTCTCTGGTATAAATAATCGGGTAATCACAACCGTTATCACTAGCTAGCGCAGCTTTTTCATCACTACCCACAGTGCCAATAACAGTAGCGCCTAGTTTCTTCGCCCACTGGCAGACGATTAACCCTACACCACCGGCGGCGGCATGGATTAAAATAGTGTCAGACGGGCCAACATTATGTATTTGCCGAATAAGATATTGCGCCGTTAAACCCTTAAGCATTAGGGCAGCGGCGACTTTATCAGGAATGCTGTCTGGTATCTTAACTACAGCGTTCACGTTTATATTGCGCTCTTCAGCATAGGAACCGGGTGGCGGTGAGGCGTATGCTACACGATCGCCAAGGTTCAGAGATGTAACGCTTGATCCAACATCGGTTACTATCCCTGCACCTTCCATACCGATACCTGAGGGAAGGGGGAGTGGATAAAGGCCACTACGATGATACGTGTCTATGAAATTCAGACCAACAACGGTGTGACGAACTCTAATGTCTTCTTCGCCTAAAGGGGGCAAATCTATTTCATCCCATGATAACACTTCCGGGCCGCCAACTTTATGAAACCTTATAGCTTTTACCACACCACACCTCTAAAAAGTTACTGTAACTATTTAAACTTGAGCTATACTCTGAGAACCTTTATTTAAGATGCCGTCAGATGTTTTATGTTCAAATCAAAATAGGAAGAGCCGACATGCAACCGGTTTTGGGCATCTAAAACAACCAGTAACACGAAACCCTGCTCTCTGAAAAGACTATAGTAATAGGATATTAATTCAGCAACCTACGCTTTATAAAGGCATAAGATGTCACAAAATTTTGAGGACACCATTTTTGCTTTAGCCACCGGATCTTTGTATGCAGCAACCGCCTTGATCCGAATATCGGGAAACGGCGCGTCTAGAACGGCCAACATCCTAGGCTTTAAACTACAAAAGCAGCGTCTAGCATCTGTGGCTATTTTGAAAGATGGGGAACGCAAGCTAGACGAAGCGCTGGTTATATTTTTTAAAGGCCCTAGGAGCTACACAGGAGAGGACGTGATGGAGTTGCACGTGCATGGAGGGAGGGCAGTTATAGAGGCGGTTATTAATACATTGCGAAAACAAAAGGGTTTTAGAACAGCAGAGCCGGGTGAATTCACGAAACGGGCGGTGCTTAATGGGAAAATAGATCTCACCAAGGCAGAGGGGATAAACGATCTAATTCAAGCAGAGACGGAAGCTCAGAGGGTGCAAAGCTTTGCTCAAGTTGATGGAGCCTTGAGCGATATAGCTTTTGGGTGGCGGGAAAAAGCGATAAGGATAGCGGCACACGTAGAGGCGTACATTGACTTTCCAGACGAGGAAATACCGGAAAGTACCCTGACAAGTTTGGGTGACGAAATGAGCGTGTTGGTAAGAGATATCGAGAAAGGCCTCAATGATGGCAGGCGAGGTGAGATTCTGAGAGAAGGTTTCCGTATAGCTGTCATAGGGCCTCCGAATGCAGGAAAATCTACATTAGTAAATTGGCTGTCAAGAAGGCCAGTTTCTATTATTTCTGAACAGCCTGGCACCACCCGGGATGTTTTAGAAGCATCTCTGGACCTGGGCGGATACCCTGTAATTATAGCTGACACAGCGGGGCTTAGAGCATCAACGGATCCCATAGAAAACGAGGGGATAAAACGCGCGCAAGAGTGGGCAAAAAAAGCAAACGGTCGCGTGATACTTCTTGAGCCAAGTACGGGAGCAGGCTTCCTTGAGCGACTGAAACCAAACCCAGAATCCGATCTTGTCGTTGTAAACAAAATAGATTTACTACCAATGGCCTCAAAAAAGGAAGAAACGCTTGCCATATCTCTTAAGGATGAGATCGGACTAGATAAATTGTTGAGCGGGCTAAAAAAGATCGTCTCGAAAAGTATGGCTAGCCAAGAACCCGCGGTTATTACAAGAATTAGGCATCGAGAAGCTCTCCAAAGTTGCCTAAATAGTATAAAGTCCGCGAAAACGGCACTTTTTTTGGGCGAAGAACCGGAAATCGTAGCGGAAGAGCTAAGGGCGGCCACCAAATCCCTGGGCCGGGTAGTAGGCGCTGTCGACGTGGAGGACTTGTTGGATGTAGTTTTTGGAGATTTTTGTATTGGAAAATAATGTTTCACGTGAAACAAAGTCAAAAATTCTTCTTTATAATAAAAAGATTTAGACTTAAAACACCCTGAGCAAAATTTAATGGAGATCTTGTGATAGAAACCAAGGTGATTGTTATAGGGGGCGGTCACGCGGGCGCAGAAGCTGCAGCAGCAAGCGCAAGGCTGGGCGTCCCCACCGTTCTTATAACTCAAAAAAAAGCAACCATTGGTGAGATGTCCTGCAATCCGGCTATTGGGGGTTTAGGTAAGGGGCATTTGGTCNGAGAAATAGATGCCCTNGATGGCNTAATGGCTAAAGCGGCAGANGCTTCAGGAATCCAGTTTCGGGTATTGAATAGAAGCAAAGGGCCGGCGGTGCGNGGCCCAAGGGTTCAGGCCGATCGTGATCTGTATAGAGAAGCNGTACAGCAGGNNCTTTTTCAGCAAGANAACCTCTNCATAATGGAGGCTACGGTNGAGGATGTNGNTTGTGAAAAAACCGGGNNGGTTACNGGAGTGGTTTTGAGTNGTGGTGAGAANGTGGCCTGNANTGCCTTGGTTCTAACCACGGGGACATTTTTGCGGGGCGTTATTCACCTTGGAGAAACCAAGACACCGGCTGGCCGAATAGGCGACGCACCNTCGATTGGGCTAGCTTTAACGCTTGAGAAGNTTGGATTTGCTTTATCGCGNCTTAAGACGGGTACGCCNCCCCGTTTAGATGGAAAAACCATAGCGTGGGGGTCGCTGCTAGAGCAAAAAGGAGACTGGCCCCCAGAGCCAATGTCTTATTTAACAGATGAAATACAGAATGAACAAAGATCCTGCTTCATCACCAACACAAACGAGGTCACCCACTCTATTATATCCGAAAACCTAAACAAGTCGCCGATTTACTCGGGACAAATAGAGGGGGTTGGGCCTAGATATTGCCCCTCCATAGAGGATAAAGTTGTCCGCTTTTCCGACAAGAACGAGCACCAAATATTCTTAGAGCCCGAGGGGTTAAATACGGACATTGTTTATCCAAATGGCATTTCTACCTCTCTGCCTGCTGACATTCAGGAGCATCTCGTTCGTAGCATATCAGGGTTAGAAAATGTCAGAATTATCCGGCCGGGCTACGCAATCGAATATGACCATGTTGACGCACGCGAACTCAAACATACCCTTGAGACAAAAAAAATGGCAGGATTTTTTATGGCAGGGCAGATAACTGGCACAACAGGCTACGAAGAGGCGGCCGGGCAGGGTTTAATAGCGGGTATCAACGCTGGTCTAATGGCGTTGGGAAAAGAGCCCGATTTCACAATTGATCGGGCTGAAGGTTATCTCGGAGTAATGATCGATGATTTGGTGACCAAGGAGATAAAAGAACCATACAGGATGTTTACCTCTAGAGCGGAGTACAGGCTGCAGCTGAGAGCAGATAACGCTGACATTCGCTTAACAGAAAAGGGTATGCGCATAGGGTGTGTGAGCGAGCAGAGGAAGGACCGGTTTAAAGAGAAAAGGTCTAATATTGAAAAAGCCGAGGATACCCTAAAAGTGCTGAAGCTATCGCCATCCGCTCTTTCAAAGCTGGGCGTCGCCGTCAACCAAGATGGTATAAAGCGATCAGCCTATGAACTGCTCGGACATCGCGACATCGGAAAAGAGAAGGTTGTCGAAGTTTGGCCGGAAGTTGGCCAAATTCCGCAACAATACTTAGAGCTTTGCAGAAATAATTCGATGTATGAAAGTTATGTGCGCCGGCAAGAAGCAGATATTGAGGCTTATAGAAAAGACGAAAATTTAGTGTTCCCAAAGGGCATGGATTTTGGCGCTCTCGGCGGGCTTTCGAATGAAGCCAAGCAAGCTTTAGAAACAGTAAAGCCTCAAACCCTTGGCCAAGCTGCCCGAATACCGGGCATAACCCCTGCAGCAGCCATAATTTTGCTTCGACATGTGCGGGCGCAGGCTCGTCGACGCAAGCATATTCAGGAGGCAAGCTAATCGAAAATGGATGGTCCAGAGGCCCTTTTGGAGCACGTAAGTGTTTCACGTGAAACAATTGAAAAGTTAGAGACCTACGCCGACTTGTTATCAAGATGGCAATCTAAAATAAATCTGATTTCCAAGAATAGTTTGCAGCAAGCGTGGCACAGACATTTTCTTGATAGTGCTCAGATTTATTCAATGTCGCCGAAAAAAGCAACTTCGGCTATCGACGTAGGAGCGGGGGCGGGTTTCCCAGGATTGATACTTTCTATAATGGGCATGAAAAACGTACAGCTGGTTGAACAGAATAAAA
>PCAV01000053.1 GCA_002730675.1 Rhodospirillaceae bacterium
AATTACGACGAAATAACCGCTTCAAATTTGGTGAAAATTGATGTGGATGGAACTGTCATAGATGACACTCCATTCGAGATAAATCATGCAGGTTTCGTCATTCATTCAGCAATACATATGAAACACTCGGAAGAGAACCAAGTAGTTATGCACACGCATACTCGCGAAGGTATGGCCGTAGCTGGCACAAAAGAGGGGCTGCTGCCGATTAGCATGTTTTCAACAAGTTTTTACAAGCAACTTGCCTATCATGAGTATGAGGGACCTAGTTTGTTTTTGGACGAACGAGAGCGCCTCCTGGAATCTCTAGGTGATAAAAAAGCTATGATATTAAAGAACCACGGCCTTCTAACAGTTGGCAAGACAGTACCTGACGCCTTTATACGACTTCATGCCCTAGAAAGGTCTTGCCAAATTCAAGTGGACGCCGGCGCAGCTGGTACACTTAATTCTTTGAGTGATAATGTTGCTTCGAAATCAGGTGCAGACAGAGAAGCATTCCTAAATTCAAATAAAGTCGAAACTGGACAGCTGGAATTCGCNGCTTTAATGAGGAAAATTGATAAGATCGATCCAAGTTATAGGGATTAACTCACGTGGGTCATCCGACCAATCAGAATGCATTCTGGAAAACCAAAACGCTNAGGCAAATGTCAACCTCAGAATGGGAGGCTCTTTGTGATGGTTGTGGAAAGTGCTGTCTGGTAAAACTGATTGATGATCTTACCGACGANCTGCATTACACAACGGTGGCATGCAAGCTATTANATTGTGATAGTTGCCAATGCGGTGATTATGAAAATCGACAATCGTTGGTTGAAGACTGTGTAATTTTGTCTCCAAGATTAATCGAAGAACTAGATTGGATGCCGTCGACCTGCGCTTATAGACTNATTTACGAGGGGAAAGATCTTTACTGGTGGCATCCNCTTATATCTGGGAACCCCGATACGGTGCACGAGGCCGGTATATCTGTTCGAGGCCGTGCTATCTCAGAGCGTGAAGTAAAAGATTCAGAATTACCCAAATATATCGATCAACAATTAGAATAAAGTTTNGCAACAAGGTTNAAGGGAGAAGTCTTTGAGTCGATCCATGTGGATATTAGCCGCTATTTTTGCNGTTTTGGCTATTGCAATGATCTATCAATCAAATACTGATGAGGGAATTAAACGTCCTTGGGCAGCNTGTAAGGAGAATCTTTTTCAACAAATGCTAAGTGGTTCCTGTACGCCAGTAGAAAATCGTATCAAAGTACCTTCAAATTAAGAGCATAGNAAAATGCANAATTAAAAANTTTAGCCATTTAATCGTCTAAGGTAGAAAAAATGAAAAATGATCCAGCACTTTTCTCAGCAACCGAACTTTTAGATGCCTACCAAAGAAAAACGCTGTCCCCTGTTGAAGTAACGAAGGCAACGTTAGCAAGAATAGAAAAGTTNAATCCAAAATTTAATGCATTTCGGCTTGTAGACGCTGAAAAAGCCCTTGCAGATGCAAANGCATCCGAGGAACGTTGGATAAAAAGAGAGCCAGCCGGCCTAGTAGATGGAGTTCCAAGTACAATCAAAGACCTTGTTGATACNAANGGATGGTCAACAAGGAGGGGGTCCTTGACGACGAGTGATGTTGGAACTTGGGAAAACGATGCTCCACTTGTTGCTAGGCTGCGGGAAAACGGAGCAGTTCTTTTAGGTAAAACAACTACTCCTGAATTTGGCTGGAANGGTGTAACCGATAGCCCGCTGACAGGCATTACTAGGAACCCGTGGAACCCTGAAAAAACCCCAGGTGGTTCTTCAGGCGGTGCCGCAGCAGCGGCCGCAGCATGTTTGGGTGCATTGCACCATGGTTCCGACGGCGGCGGCTCAATTAGGATGCCTAGCGGTTATACCGGGATATATGGTCTCAAACCGACTTTCGGAAGAGTGCCAACGTGGCCCGCGAGTGGTTTTGGAACATTATCCCACCAAGGTCCTATGACCCGCACGGTGAATGATGCTGCATTAATGTTAACCGTTATGGCTCAAACTGACAGTCGCGATTGGTACGCACTTCCAGCGTCAGAAACAAATTGGAGCTCTTATGTAACTAAATCTGTTAAGGGATGGAAAATAGCATTCAGTCCCGATTTGGGTCATGCAAAAGTAGATCCGGAAATAGCGGGTCTTGTCAAAGCAGCCGCCAATACATTCGNCGCACTTGGGGCNCATGTTGAAGAGGTAGACCCCGGTTTAGGCGATCAACATGATTTATTTAAGACGTTCTGGTATACCGGNGCNGCGCGNCTACAAAAAACCATGNCATCGNATGAGTTAGATCAGCTTGACCCGGGTTTCAGGGACGTCGGCAGGGAGGGCTCAGAGATACATTTGAATCAATATCTGAATGCTGTAAGCGAACGCGAGCTTGCAGGGACCAAATTGAACACTTTTTTTGATAACTACGATCTGCTTTTAACTCCTACCCTCCCGATAACAGCCTTCGACGCCGGAACTGAAGTCCCAACTGGTTCAGGGATGGATCGTTGGACCAGATGGACACCTTTTTCCTATCCATTCAACTTGGGGCGTCATCCAGCGGCATCNATACCTTGTGGTNTGTGTTCAAATGGCCTTCCAGCGGGNTTACAAATTGTTGGCCCCATGAACTGTGACGGCCAAGTNCTNACAGCAAGTGCCGCATACGANGCCACCAACCCNATAAGNATGCCNTCCTTAGAAGACTAACGGCAAAAGTATTTTTCTGGGCAGATTGGTAAATTTAGTTAGCCGCCATGACGAAGTGCACGCCCTGGGCGGTTCCCCGTCGCCTCACCATTTTCCCAAACTGACCTGCCGTTTACTAGCACGTAATCTATCCCCCGAGCAGGCTTAGTTGGACATGCAAAATCAGCGGCATCCAATACCGTATCCTCATCAAAAATTGTGATATCCGCAAAAAAGTTTTGCTTAAGCATCCCACGTTTACTAAGCCCAAACGTTTCCGCGGAGTATCCAGTCATACGGCGCACCGCTTCTTCTAAAGGAAATAGCTTTAAGTCTCTACAATAATGCCCCAATACACGCGGAAATGTGCCCCATAATCTTGGATGCGGATGTTCATCATGCGGCAGTCCATCTGAACCAATCATGGCGTTGGGATGTTGTAGAATTCTTTGCACGTCTTCTTCGGACATTGCAAAATATATAGCACCAGCTGGCTGCAATTGTGCCGCAGCCTTATAGATATCACAGTTTAGCTCTTCGGCTATATCAGACAATTCACGACCGGCTAATTCTGGGCGCGCCTTCGACCATGTTATCAACACCCGTTCTGCGACTTGAATAGAGTCATTTTTCAAAACAGTGGACGAGGCAATATAGGGATATACATCAAAAGCTATACCATGATGGTGCCCGGCCAGATGCTTTTCGAAACAGGCAAGGGTTTCCTTTGATCGGCCAAAATTTTGCCGTCCATGGACCTTGTGATGTGAGACAATAACAGGAGAACTTGCCTCACGCCCAATCTGAAAGGTTTCCTCCAGGGATCTGATGACGTGGTCACCTTCATCCCTCATATGCGTGACATATTTTGCGTTATGATTTTTTAATGCCAATGCAATTTCGATTACTTCTTCTGTGGGGGCCTGTGATGCGGGCTTGTAGAAGAGACCTGTCGAAAATCCTATGGCGCCACTGCCAAGTCCTTCTTCCAAAAGGTTCCTCATCTTTTTTATTTCGGATGATGAAGCGGCACGATCAAGGGAATCCATAACTCCAACTCTCAAAGTTGAATGACCCACTAAAAACGCCGCATTGACTGCTGCCGGCCCATCATCAAAAGCACCCAAGAAATCTGAGAAAGTCGCAAAACGGCATTCGCCAGGCTCCGCAATAAGGTCTAGCGGAGGCGGTGGGTCGTCGGCCACAAGAGGCGCTAAACTGATACCGCAATTTCCAACCACGACCGATGTAACACCCTGGCTAACTTTCATATCCATTGAAGGTTTAGCTAACAAAATCCGATCATCGTGTGTGTGAACATCAATGAAACCTGGAGCAACAATTCTGTTAGTCGCATCAATAACTTTGCCGCCGCTCGCCCTGGACAAACAGCCAATTTCTTTTATTGTATCGTCGACAATACCGATGTCAGCTTGAAAGCGATCGTCACCTGAACCATCGATTACGGTGCCGCCGCAGATAATGATATCAAAAATTTTTCTGTCGGCCATTATTCTTCCTTTAATTCATTTAACAGACTAAAACGAGCTATGATAAAGACCACCGTCCAATAAGAGGCTTTGCCCCGTGATATATCCTGCCTGCATACTGCACAAGAAAGCCGCAGCATCGCCAAATTCCTCTGGCGTTCCTGCTCGCTTAGCCGGGACCTCGTTTATACGAATAGCATGTGCCTCGTCATGCTCCACACCAAGCTGCCTTGCCAAAGCATCTATCCCAGCCCTGTATCGATCCGTATCAAAAAATCCTGGCTGAATATGATTTATTGTAACACCCGTTCCTGCGATGCTTCGACAAACACCAGCGCAAAAAGCTGTAAGACCAGCTCTTGCACCACTTGACAAATCTAAACCCGAGACCGGCATATTTACTGAAACAGAGGTAATATTTAGTATTCGGCCAAAGCCTCTTTCTGCCATCCCATCAACAAATCTCTGTATCAGTTCAATCGGCGCGATCATATTCCACGTAACGCCTGTAAGCATAGAGTCCCGCTCTAGTTCTCTAAAATCTTTGAATGGTGGGCCGCCAGCATTTGTGATCAATATGTCTGGATCAGGGCATTTAGCGGCCAGTGCTCTCTGTCCATCGTGGCTAGTTATATCACCCTGAACCTCAATGATTTCCGAGTTCGTCGAACTGCGCAATTCACTTGCCGTCTCTGATAGTCTCTTAGAATCCATGCCATTTATTACGACTTCGCAGCCGGCTTTGGCCAGGGATAAAGCACACGCTTTTCCAAGCCCTCTACTCGAGCCACATACTATTGCCTTCCTACCAGAAATCCCCAAGTCCATAGAAGCCTCCAACCACTTCGCCACGACACCCATTGTGCAAAAGACGAGAGAGTGTTGCAAGTCCCATCCTCGGAAAACTCGTTCTTTGACTTCTTGGCTGAAGAATCGTACAACCGAAAAAAAAATCTTCGGAATTTTTTATGAAACATCTGGATACCCTAGAATCGCAAAGTATATTTATTCTTCGAGAAGCGTTTGCCAAATTTCAAAATTTGGGGCTTTTGTGGTCTTTAGGAAAAGACTCGAATGTCATGGTATGGCTTGCAAAAAAAGCTTTTTGTGGAAATATCCCTTTCCCACTTTTATTCTGCGACACGGGCAAGAAATTTCCTGAAATGTACTCATTCCAAGAGCGTTACTCCAAGGAATGGAACTTAAATTTAATCGTGCAGAACTGCCCGCCACTCGAAACTATAGACCAAACCTTACCACCAGCGTCTCGATCCGCAGCAAGAAAGACAGAAGCATTAAAGATCCTTGTCAAAGATCAAAAATTAGAGGGTGTGATCGCAGGTATTCGGCGTGATGAAGAAGGAACAAGAGCCAAAGAAAGAGTTTTCAGTCCTCGGAACCAAGAGGCGGATTGGAACTTTAAGGATCAGCCACCCGAGTTTTGGGACCAGTATAAAACAAGCTTCCCGCCTGGCACTCACGTAAGAATCCATCCTTTACTTGCGTGGACAGAGTTAGATATTTGGCGCTACATAGAAAGGGAAAATATCCCGGTTGTTCCATTATATTTTGCGAAAAACGGAAAGCGTTATCGTTCTCTTGGTGACCAGGATATAACCTTTCCGGTTGATAGTAATGCCACAAATATCAAAGAGATCGTCAAGGAACTTGAAACCACCAGGATCGCCGAAAGGTCCGGTCGCGCTATGGATCATGAAAGTGAAGACGCTTTTGAGCGCCTAAGAGTCTCGGGCTATATGTAGGCGAATGTTGATAGAAGATAACGACAAAAATCCTGTCCAACTTGTTATAGCAGGACATGTAGATCATGGTAAGTCCACGTTAGTTGGAAGATTGCTCCATGATAGCGGCCTATTAACAGATGGCAAAATGGAGTCTATCAAAGCGATGTCTAAACGAAGGGGGATGCCACTTGAGTATGCTTTCCTACTAGACTCGCTAAAAGCAGAAAGAGACCAAGGCATCACCATCGATGTTACAAAAATTCCTTTTAAGTCCACCAATCGGACTTACGTAATCATCGATGCACCTGGTCACAAAGAATTCTTAAAAAATATGATTACCGGAGCGGCACAAGCAGATGGGGGTGTAATAGTTATTGATGCGGCAGAGGGTCTTCAAGAACAGTCCCGTCGACATTGCTATCTACTCAAATTACTTGGATTTAGCTTCGTCACGATAGTTGTAAATAAAATGGATTTGGTTAGTTACGATCATAAGATATTTCAACAGATTAGTAATAAACTAGTCGATTATCTTGATCAGATTGGCATGCGTGCACAAAATATTGTTCCCGTTTCTGCACGAGAGGGCGAGGGACTTATTACTATTTCTGAATTCATGACTTGGTACGACGGGCCAACATTTATTGAAGCGATTGATTCGATAGAACAGAAAGAACCGCTTACCCGCGGACCGCTTCGATTACCGGTGCAAGATATATATAAATTTGACGAACGACGTATCCTTGTAGGACGAATTGAAACAGGTACTTTATCAATTGGAGATAAGTTACTTTTTTCGCCCTCAAACAAGACAGCAAATGTCTCCTCTTTTGAAACTTGGAATGAGACAAAAAAACAGGAAACATTAAGTGCTGGCAGATCTGTTGCATTCACGTTAGATGAACAGATTTTTGTTGAGCGTGGGCATATTGCTAGTGATACTAAATCACCACCGTTTGAAACGAATATCTTTAAAGCTCGATTATTTTGGTTAGCGGAAAAACCTCTAGTTAGATCTTGCAGAATGACTCTTAAACTTACTACTGCAGAATACTCGGTAGAAATTCAATCAATTGAAAAGTGCATCAACACGCAAACATTGGAAGCTGTAACAGCCAATAAGATAGGACGAAATGAGATTGGCGACGTTATTATCCGCTCAAAAGAGACCATTGTTTTAGATCCATACAACGTCAACACGAAGACGGGCCGCTTTGTATTAGTCGATCAATATGAAACGGTGGGTGGTGGAATTATATCTATGGAAGGCTATCCTAATCAACGCGGCCGCCATAACGTTGTTTCAACAAATATTGAAACAGTTACCTCAGAGATTGATCAAAAAACACGAGCATCGGCAAATGGACACAGGGGTGGTATTATTTGGCTAACTGGATTATCCGGCGCAGGTAAATCAACAATTGCTATTGAAGCAGAACGGCAACTTTTTCAAAAAGGATATCAAGTATATGTCCTAGATGGAGATAATATACGTTTTGGCTTATCCGCCGATCTTGGTTTTACTCCTGAGGATCGAACCGAAAACATTCGTCGAATTGGCGAAGTCGCCAAACTTTTCGCAGATGCAGGGGTCGTAGTGATAACGGCCTTCATCTCTCCCTACAGAGATGATCGCAATCGCGCGCGAGCCATAGCCCCAGATCTATTTCACGAAGTGTTCATCAAAGCCGACATATCAACTTGTGAAACAAGGGACCCAAAAGGTCTTTATGCTAAAGCACGGAACGGCGAAATCAAAGATTTCACTGGGGTGTCTGCCCCATATGAGGAACCAACTGATGCCGATCTGATTATTGATACGAGTGAACAAAACATTGATCAATCTGCTTCAAAATTACTCGATTATGTTTCCTTAAATTTCAAATCCTAAAAGTTGAAGCTATTATAAGATTGCATAGTTATTTCGAGACATAATTTCGTGAGCGCTTGTTGGCAACTGGTTTTACGGCTTAACTTGTTCCGGCTTCACGGTTGTAAGCTCCGGGCTAATTTTATAGTCTGACTCTCCGAAAAAAAAGTATCCAAAAGCGAGGATTAACAAGCCTAGCAAATAGATACTTACAACAACGCCTCTTTTATCAAAGCCTTTCATCTGCAAAACCTGATTAAATTTCAGCTGTTTCCTAAAACTTTTTCTAACCAAGCCGCTGCAGCAAGCGCACTCGCATCTTGGCCTGCAGAACCAACGACTTGTACTCCCAGCGGTAACCTACGCGACCCAACCCCCGCTGGTACATTAATGCAAGGCCAACCAAGCAGCGTCCAGACTCTATTGAATAAGGGGTCGCCGGTGAAGTCGATACCTTCTGGCGCCTCTCCGCTTGCTGGAAGTGTAAGTAAAATATCCACTTTCTCAAAAATACTTGCTTCTCGTTTTCTTGCATCATCGGCAAGTTGTTTCGCATTTTTCAGAGCTGACTCACTAATAGCTTTCCCTATAGCAATACTATCGCGGTAGAACCTGGTTAAACGTTCAGGGTGGTGTTCATATTCCCATGACAATGATGCGCCTGCATCACCGGTCATAATAACTGTCTGCAAATCAGCCAGACTTTCGAACTTCATTGAAGAGGGAATGTCAACAAGAGATGCACCAGCCTTCTCTGCTTTCTTGTAAACGTTTTCGTAGGCTAAAAGTGCATCCTTGCTTGCCTCAATGCTAAACGGAATCATGAGTCCGATTACCGGAGGTTGATTATCATAATCCGCGAGATTGGGACAGCTCTGTCCTCGAAGCGCGTAGTCAAAAAGAGATACATCTGCAACATCCCTTGCAAAGGTGCCAACGGTATCAAGGTAGTTGGAAAGTTCTTTGACGCCTTTTCGATCATGAGTGCCAAAAGTTGGTTTATATCCAACCACACCGCAATAAGCTGCAGGGCGTATAACGGATCCGGCAGTTTGCGTTCCAAAAGCGAGTGGAACTTGCATGTCAGCGACGCCAGCGGCTGACCCACTAGATGACCCGCCAGGCGTATGTTTTGCATTATTAGGATTTCTTGTTTTTCCTGGGTTACGCCATGCAAATTCTGTGGTTACTGTTTTGCCAATTATAATGCCACCATTAGTTCTAACATTTTTCACGCAATCTGCATCTTCGGACGGCTGATGATTGCCATATATTGTGGAACCGTAAGTGGTCGGCATATCATCAGTATCCATGATATCTTTCACAGCAACAGGCAAACCACCAAGACGACCAGGGTTTCCTGCTTTATCAGACTTAATTGCTTCTGAGATTGCCTTGTCTTTATCTAAATATGACCAAGCCCCAACAAGCTTGTCTCTTTCATCTATTCTCTCGAAACAAGAACGCATTAAAGCCTCGGCGGTTAGATCACCAGACTTAATCTTCGCTGAAGCTTCTAGCGCAGATAATTCATGGAACTCTGTCACAATCTTCCTCCTAAAAAACAATCCAAATTTCATATAACATATCGAAATCACAACCTTTCTTAAATAACAATTACGACCTAAGTTAACGTAAACTCGGATAAACTGATCCATAATATGTGAGATACGAAATGAATCTGGATATTGCAGGGGATGCTAAAAAACTAGCAACATCAGATCCTCACTTCAGTGAGTTAATTTCAAAAATAGGACTGCCAAGAGAGCGATATCGAGAACCAACTCTGGCGACTCTCATACACATAATAGTCTCCCAACAGATTTCACTCACGGCTGCCGAATCTATTTGGAGAAAGTTTAACGCAGAAATAAGTAATATTACTCCCAATAGTATAATCAATCTGGGAGCGCAAAGACTTCGAGAGATTGGATTCACTAGGTCAAAATCTACTGCTACATTAAACTTATGCCAGCAAATGCAGGACAAAACGTTTGATATCAATGCCATATCTTCTATGGATGACCATAACGCAAAGAACTATATAATGCGTCTCCGCGGCTTTGGGGAATGGAGTGCGTCAATATTCCTAATTTTTTGTTTGGGACGTGGCGATATTTGGCCGAGTGGGGACGTTGCCTTGCAGGAAGCTACAAGATCGTTGAAAAAATTAAGTTTCCGTCCAACACCAAAACAAATGGATAAAATTAGTCTTGCTTGGCAACCATGGAGAAGCACTGCTGCACATCTTCTTTGGCATTACTACGCTGAAGTTGTGCGAAATAAGAAGATTAAAAAGCTCGAAGGATTTCAGTGACAATTTATTAAAAAAGCTGATATTTTGTATGCAACAACCTGACAATAGAAAAACTAAAATCAACATGCTCGCATTAATGCTGCAACCCAAGATGATTGGCTCTCTATGAGTAGAAAAAAATCCACCACATCGGAGGAAAGTGCTCAGGAAGTAAACGAAAGATATATCCTGGCAATGGCAGCGGCTAATGATGGTCTTTGGGATTGGAATTTAAGAACCGGAAAGATTTTCTTCTCAACCCGATGGAAGCAAATGCTCGGTTATGAAGAAAATGAAATTAGGGACATACCGGACGAGTGGTTCAGTAGAGTACATGAAGATGACATAGATCGACTAAAAACAATGCTGGATGCATATCTAAATAACGATACTGCTAGCTTCGCAGTCGAGTACAGGGTCAAACATTTCAATGAAGGTTACAGATGGATGTTGACACGCGGTTTAGCCGTAAGAGATAGCGACGGGACGGCATATCGAATTGCTGGTTCTCAAACAGATATTACTGAAAAAAAATTGTCAGATGCAAAATCTATTCATGACGCACTCCATGACACACTTACAGGATTACCTAACCGAACACTTTTTCTTGATAGAATAAGGCAAATTTTAAAAAAAAGAGAGCGAAATCAAACATTAAAATTTGCGGTAATCTACATCGATTTAGACAGATTTCGGCTAGTCAATGAAAGTTTAGGGCATGTTCACGGCGATGAACTAATTATTCAGTGCGGTCATCGGCTTCGGGATTGCGTTCAACCGGGCGATACAGTCGCAAGGCTGGGAGGTGACGAGTATGCAATTCTGATGGAAGATATTGATGACATTGATTTGGGAATCAAATTGACCGAAACAATCCAATCTGAGTTTTCGAAACCTTTCTCATTAGGTGATAAAGAAGTGTTTAGTTCTGGGTCTATGGGGATCGCATATTCCAATATCGACTACGAGCGACCAGAGGATATTATTCGAGATGCAGAATTAGCCATGTACAAAGCAAAAAGACTCGGTAATTCGAAAAGCGTCCTGTTTGATGATAATTTTCGTCGATCTCCTATTTCCCCAATTGACCTTGATACCGATCTGCGCCGTGCTCTTGATAGAAATGAGATGCAGATTCACTATCAGCCAATCATATCTCTTCGGGACGGTGCAATAAGCGGATTTGAAGCCTTGCTTCGGTGGAAACATCGGATACGAGGAAATATATCTCCAAGTGAGTTCATACCCTTAGCCGAGGAAACCGGCCTAATTTATGAGCTAGGTCAATGGGTTCTGTATCAGGCTTGCCTTCAAACATTGCATTGGAACAATGAGAGGGAGCCAGAAAAGGCCCTTGAGTTAAGCATAAATCTTTCAGGTCGACAGTTCGCAGACCCAAATTTAGTGAATGGGGTATTAGAAAATCTTGATAAATCTGGCCTTAAGGCTAAAAATCTCAAATTAGAGATTACAGAAAGTGTGTTAATGGAAAACGCACCTCGTTCAATAGACATGCTCAATCAACTGAAGGAGCATGATATTAAAGTTTGTGTAGACGACTTTGGTACCGGCTATTCATCTTTAAGTTATCTTCATACTTTTCCCATTGACACATTAAAAGTCGATCGTTCCTTTGTAAACGACATGGGTCGGAACTATAAAAATATGGAAATTATTAGAACAATTACAATGCTTGCTCATAACCTCAAACTAGATGTTATAGCGGAGGGTGTCGAAACAGCTGAACAACATGCGCAGTTGAGCGCACTCGGTTGTCAGTACGCGCAAGGTTTTTATTTTTCAAGACCAATTGATAGCAACGATGCTTCTAATTTGATCCAATTAGATCGACGCTGGTGAGATAGCTTCAAAACCTCATGACAGAAAAAGCTGAGCATTTCTTTCTACAACGGCATCATCGCTCGAGTTGGCAGACCCTATATGATGCGCCCACCTACAATGCGGTTAATTTAGTACTGAAAAAAGGCCGGGATCAAATCGCCTCGTCAAAGGTCAGAATAATACGAGGTCTGTGGGATCATGACACCAAAAAGTGGAATTATCAGCTTATTAAATTGATTGATCTCCGACAGACCAAACATAGCGCACCGATTAAAACAAACTCGCCTGAGCAAACATCAAAAGAGGTACCGCGCAATGCGTTAGAGATTCAAAACCTCGCACAGAAAAACAAAGCGCATGAAAAAACTCAAAAGGCCGTCGCAAAAAAAAACCCTAGTTATAAGATACTTATAACGACAGCATTTATCTTTTTAGTTTCTATAATAGGTTGCATTCTCTTCATAAAGAACGAATTTCCTATTGTGTTCGATCAGCTAAATCTGTTGGCTGACAGTTCCAACCCAAAGCCAAAACCCGATAGTCGCCGATCCTCAATTGAAAAAGAGGTAATTGATCTTTTCACTGTTGGCAAAGTGACAAAAACATTTGGCGTTACCGAGAAACTATTTGGAAAATGGACAGTAGATAAATGTTTAGGAGATTATGTGATTTTCACCCCCTTTGATATTCAATTCTTTTCAAAGGCACAAAGAACAAACCCGAGTTTGAAATATCAAGTTTTTGAAACAACCGAAGATGATTTTAATTTCTTTTTAAGAATAGAAGACGGCACCATTCTACATTATCTTAAAATCACAGAAAATAACATTAGCTTTACTGGGATCACCAAAGCCGAGGGCTTTGTTGAAAACTCCGAGAACCAAAAAGTTTATAAACGTTGTCCGTAAAAATTTTTTTCTCATAATCAGAATAATTTCAACTGAGGTTGAGTGAACTTATCGCATAAGCTAGGTTCATCATTTTTGACATTACCCACGCGATCAGATACCTCGTGATAAT
>PCAV01000054.1 GCA_002730675.1 Rhodospirillaceae bacterium
AGAAATCTATTTGATACTTCTATGACCTTTTTGTCTATTTCGACCATAGTAACGCTTTTAACAAAATCATGTTTAAGAACTTCTCGCAATATTCCGCCGTCACCTCCTCCTACTATGAGAACGGAGGTATCTGAACGTTGTTGACCAAGAAGTGGTACATGCACGGCCATTTCATGGTAAATAAACTCATCCGCCTGGCATGCTTGAATATATCCATCTAAAGACAGCAACCTACCAAAACGATCGTGGCTGAGAACTTCTATTATCTGAAAATCACTTTTTTCTCGAAATAAAACCTCCACATCCAAAACAACAGATAGTCCCAGATTATCTGAGCGTTCTCTCCAACTGATGGTTTTTTTCGCCAACGTTAGGTCATTCTATTTCAATAGCAGGTCCAGCAGCCCCGTAGGCCGTGTATCCGCCATCTACTGGTATAATAGCGCCGTTTATATAGGATGCTAATTTTGAGGTTAAAAAAAGAATAACTTCTGCTATTTCGTTGGGAGAGGCCAGCCGGCCCAGCGGCGTGCGCCTCATAAGATTTTTTTCATCTAACTTGCCACTACTTATAAGATCAGCGACCATTGGCGTTAGCACATAACCTGGAGCGACAGCGTTGACTCTAACGCCGCTGGTTCCCCATTCTGCAGCGAGTGTTTTAGTTATTCCCGCGACGCCATGTTTAGAGGCGGTGTACGCATTACGCCGAGGTAAACCAACCAGGCCAGCAATCGAGCTTACATTCACGATACATCCATTTCCCCTTTTCAACATATCGGGAGCAACCGCCTGGCTCGCCAAGAAAGTTCCTGTAAGATTAATATCTATGATGCGTTGCCAAGTTTCAACTTCTTGATCAATGGTAGACATTATTACATCGGATACACCGGCAGAATTTATTAATATATCAATGTTACCGAGAGCCTCGCCCGCGGCTTTAATGATTTTATCAACATCGTTTTTATTGGAAATATCACCATCAATAGCAAAGTGCTCGTTTCCTAGTCCTCGGACAGTCTCTTGAATTCCATCCCTATCTATATCCGTGACTGCAACACGAGCACCGCTAGCGGCAAAAGATTTTGCACTCGCCTTTCCTATTCCGCTAGCGCCGCCAGTTATCAGCACATTTCTGCCGGTTAAATCGATGTCTACCATGTTAGATAGAATCAGAAATGGTTGGTGCCTCGTGAGCTTCTACCGCCGGAGGGGTGCTGGCATATTTCTCGACTTCTACGAGCGTAGAATGCGCCGTCGGTCCCTGCGCCAGTTTAGATGTACCTTCATCCCGAGTTAAAACGTTAGGATTACCGTGCCTGCAAAGTAAACTTCCATCATCACCGTGAAGGGGATCGAACCAAGCCCCTGTTGCTAATTGGACCACACCAGGTAAAATATTGGTGGAGAGGTTTACGCCTGCTAAGCAGCTACCTCTTTTATTGTAAACTCTGACAACATCGCCGGTTTGAATTCCTCTTTTTTCAGCATCATCAGGGTGCATTACCATAGGCTCGCGATCTTTTATTTTACTCCCTTTACTGATCCCACCGCTATCTAATTGACTGTGCAAGCGTGTACTTGGTTGATTTGAGATTAAGTGCAATGGAAATTCTTTTGCACTTTCACTTCCTAACCATTCTATGGGCTCCATCCAGACAGGACACCCTTTGCAATCATCATAGCCAAATTTGTCTATAACTTCTGAAAATATCTCTATTTTCCCGGATGGCGTAGATAAAGGGTTTTTCTCAGGGGCCTCTCGAAACTCGCTCAGAAGAATATTAGGTTTGTCTGGTTTGAGAAGTTCAACTGGTCCCATAGCCCAGAAAGCTTCAAAATCTGGAAGTTCAAAGCCTGCCCGTCCCGCCTGCTGTCTTGCTTGATCCCATAAATGTCTTAACCATCCTTCCTCGTCACGCCCTTCGGTGAACTCTTTCCAGCAACCAAGACGAGAAGATAATTCTGTGAAAACATAGTAGTCATTTTTACTTTCACCAATTGGGTCAATAGCTCTATGCATTGGCGAAGCCGTTTGCTCCCATTTGGTTATCATAAGGTCGTTTCGCTCAAGCGCTGTGGTGATTGGAAAAACTATATCGGCATGGCGAGCCGTTGAGGTCCACCAAATTTCGTTAACTATTATACATTCCGGTTTGGTGAACGCCTCTATCAATCTGGAAAGGTCTTGATGGTGGTGAAACGGGTTACCTCCCGCCCAATAAACTAGCTTAATATCGGGATACTTCAACTTCTTCCCATCGTAATCAAAGACCTTATTTGGTGACAGCAACATATCGGCGATACGAGCAACCGGAATGAATTCGGACACTTTATTGACGCCTTGAGAGAGTGCTGGCCATCTATGGTATTTAACGGCGTTCCCTACCCCGTTTTCGCAACCATAGCCAATTCCAAATCCACCTCCAGGCAACCCTATCTGACCCAAGAGCGCAGCCAAAACAACGGTCAACCAAATAGGTTGCTCCCCATGGTCACCACGTTGCAAACTCCATGCGGTCATAATCATCGTTCGACACTCGGCCATCCGATAGGCCAACTCAATGATAGTTTCAGCTGGTACTCCCGTAATCTTGGAGGCCCATAATGGGTTTTTTGGGCAACCGTCTTCTATACCATTGACATAGGGGATAAACTTATCGAGCCCGACAGTGTATTTTTTTATAAAACTCTCGTCATACAAAGACTCATTTAAAAGTACATAAGCAATTGCAAGCATTAATGCTGCATCCGTATTTGGTCGAATGCCAATCCATTCTGGTTCAAAATGTTCGGCTATATCGCTTTTAAGAGGACTTATGTTTATGAATTCTATTCCTGATTCATAACAATTATTCATTTCCTCATGCAACGTATGCCGCCCAACGCCCCCTAAATTCACTTGCGCGTTTTTATGGGGCAACCCACCAAATGCAACAATTAGCTCACACTCCGAAGCTATATCAGGCCAATGAGTGGCTTGATCAAAAATGATCGGTTTCATTTCTGCTACTACATATGGCAAAATCACCTCGGCTGCAGCATGGCTGTAGCTATTCTTATGAGCCACGTAACCGCCAGTAGCATTTAAAAAACGGTGGACCTGGCTCTGCGCATGATGAAATCTACCAGAACTTGCCCATCCATAAGAACCTCCAAAAATTGACTTATTACCGAAATCATTCCTAACTCTATCGATCTCACCTGCGGCCAAGTCCAAGGCTTTTTCCCACGACACCGCAACAAATGGCTCTTTACCCCGAAGTTTTCTATTCGAGCTCTTACCATTTTCTAGGAAGCCTTTTCTAACCATTGGGCGTCGCACCCGTACTTTATCATCCAACGCTTCAAGAATTCCCTGACCAATAATCGATGGTGATGGGTCTTTTTCATAATCTCGCAGACCAGTTAGTTTACCATTCTCTACCTCGGCATAATAAGTACCCCAATGTGCCGTTGTAGCTATTGGTCGATTTTTATCTCTATCTAATGGCATTTACGTTTCCACCTGAGTAACTTTGCGTTATTATCNTTCGCATGTTTTTTAACACTGAGAAAATACTTTTTCTTTTCAGCAACACAAACAAGAAATATTGATAGCCGGAGTTGACGAAGAATTATGCCAATGTCATACCAATATTCAAAGTATTTTCATGCTTTTTTGCGTTANAATTTTAATACTTGCTTTGGAGTAATTAAGACATGGCCGAACCATGGACTACAGCNGCACANCGCCTTTTTAAANAACATAATATAAGGACGGTAGGTTATGTACCCGATGCCGGTCTNACAGAATTGATTAAGAGCTGCCATGCCGATAACGATATAAAATCCGTTGTAATGACGACAGAAGAAGAAGGTATNGGCTTATCGTCAGGTGCCTGGCTAGGNGGTGAGAAGGCAGCGGTTTTGATGCAAAGTAGTGGTGTTGGAAATACAGTTAACGCAATTGCATCAATAGTTAGCTCCTGCCAGTTCCCCCTTTTTATGATTGTNACNATGCGAGGACAATATGGGGAGTCGAACCCATGGCAAATGCCGATGGGCCAAGCTGTAGCACCCGTCCTTAAAAGCCTAGGCATGCATGTTTTTGAGGTAGAGACTGACGATGNGGCCGCTGAGGCGATTGAAGCTGGGCTNAAAATGGCATTTGTATCAAACGCCGCCGTGGCTATTCTAATTGGCCAAAAACTGATTGGTGCCAAGTCGTTTATAGCTGATGTGGCAGAGGAGGTAATAAATGTCGACAACTAAGTTAAATCGTGGTGACGTTTTGAATAAGTTAATGGAAGTCCGCGGAAATGCGCTTGCTATCGCAGGACTTGGATCTCCGGTTTGGGACCTCGCCGCATCAGACCATCAACCTGAAAACTTTTATAATTGGGGTGGTATGGGCTGTGCTATATCAATGGGATTAGGCTGTGCTCTAGCTCAACCCAAAAGGCACGTCTGGGTAATTACTGGCGATGGTGAAGCACTTATGGGAGTGGGGTCTTTTGCAACCGTTGCAAACCAAAGACCAGACAACTTAGTAATTATAATTCTTGACAATGAACACTATGGTGAAACAGGCATGCAAAAAACCCATACATCGGGTGGCACAGACCTAGCGGCTATGGCAGCTGGAGCCGGTATCCCAACCACAATGACCGTCCATAATGATGAGGACCTCAATAAGTTAATAANTGCATTAAAAACATCACCGCTACCTCTTGTTGCTAGCATCAAGGTCGAGAATACAAAACCNAAATTAGTTTTACCTTCAAGAGATGGCGTTTACATCAAAACGAGGTTTAGACAAGCTGTNTTAGGGTCAACCGCGGCTTTGCATGTAACCTAGGACAGAATATTCCGTAAATGACTAACTCACGACTTGATACGTTTATCGTCGTGGGGTTTTTAATCCTGGTTCAAGGGACCGGGGCCGTGGCAGGTTTTTGGTTGCCGGCGATAGCGCCTGAGGTGGCCAATGACGTAGGGTTAAATGCCTCCTTGATAGCGTATCCCGTTTTAATNCTTTATATTTTTGCAATGATATCCAGCCTATTTGCCGGGGGGTTCGTTACGAGATTTGGTGCCTGGAGAACCTCTCAGTTAGCACTTTTTCTGATAGGCATTTCCCATTTAATGTTTATGGGAGGATCTTTATTTTTAATTGGCCTGGGCTCAATGATTCTCGGATGGGCTTACGGCATGATAACCCCACCTGCCTCACATTTGTTATCAAAAGTAGTAACGCAGAAAAATAGAAACCTTATCTTCTCAATTCGATTTACGGGCGTTCCCATTGGCGGGGTGCTTGCCGGTATTTTTGCTCCACAACTCGCCTTAGAGTTTGGATGGCAACAAAGTATGCTATTTTCAGTGGCAGTCGCTGCAGCACTTTGCCTTGCAATGCAACCTTTCCGAAGCCANTGGGACAGCGATAGGTCAAGTAATGTAACCCTACTTCGAAACCCATTAGCCGACCTTAAACTCGTTTGGCGGCTAACCTCGCTGCGATGGGTTGCTTTATATGGTATGTGCATGGGGGCAGTCCAAACTACTTTGACAACATATACCGTTACGATGTTGGTAGAAGATATAGGGTATTCACTTGTTCTAGCTGGATTGGGGTTATCTGTAATTCAGTTTTCAAGTATCTTCGGAAGAGTGACATGGGGATGGGTTGCAGATAAAATTAACAATGGCCGCTTGGCCTTAATGGTCATAGCTTTGATTGCCACGATTTGTGCCGTTATAACAATCACTTTGTCGCCACAATGGCCTCCANTTTTAGTATTTTNACTTTGNTTTGTCTTCGGTATTGCTGGTATGGGGTGGAATGGTGTCTATGCAAGCGAAATTGTAAGGTTGTCGCCTAAAAACGATGTAAGTAAAACCACTGGGGCAAGCTTTTTCATTACTTTTTCAGGTGTTTTTATTGGGCCACTTTTATTCAGCGCCAGCTATTCCATCGTCGGAGCATATAATATCACCTTTTTTCTAACTATTATTATAGCTTTATTGGCAATGCTTTTTATTGTTAAATCTGGAGCTGTGGTTACCCGAACTCCTAAATAAATGACGACATTTTTTCACTTGTTTGCGTTTTCCTTTAAAACAGCTTTTCTGGCAGGAATAGCGTTAACAGCACCGTACCCTTTTACCGAAAGCCCTGCTGCAGTCACAGCATATTCTCCTGCATCAAATGGCGAATATCCTGAGGCTAACCGTGAGAGAAATGCGCCATCAAACGTATCGCCCGCTCCGCTCGTATCAATTGCATTAACTTTTAGTGGAGGTAATAACTCGATTTTGTTTCCATAAGCGACCACTGCTCCCTGATCACCACACTTTAATGCCACAATGTCGGACCCAAATTTGATATAATACTCCACAATATCTCTAATCGATTGTTTTCCACTCAGCAAACGTGCCTCATCAAGGCTAGGGAGAAGTATATCAGCTGTCTTAGCGGTCTCGTGAATCAATTTCCGCGCGCTTTTAAGATCCAAGAGATTTAACCTCAAATTCGTGTCGTACGAAATTTTAACAGCATTTTGCTTTGCAAGATTTATAGCGTACGCGCATGTTTCCGATGCTGTCTTGCTTATAGATTGACTAATTGCTGAAAGATGCAGGAATTTCGATTTCGAGATTATTTCCCCGGGAAAATTTTCTGCCGTCATCGTACTCGCAGCCGACCCTTTTCGGTAATAGGTGAAGTCGCGCGCGTTACCAGCAGGTTCTATAAAATAAATTCCTGTTGGGTTATCAGCAAAAACCGAAACACCAGATACGTCAATATTTTCATTTCTCCAAAAATCTATTGCGAAGCGACCAAAGCGGTCATCTCCGACAGCGGTGATGTAGGCTACTTTGGCACCCTGNCGTGCAGCAGCTATGGCGCAGTTAGATGTATCACCNCCCAAACTTTGGATATAGTAATTTTCTTCGACNCTTTTNTTGAAGACGNGTGAACTCAANCATNGGCTCACCTAGACAACTGATATCTATATCTCCAGACAAAATNNCCCTCAACTTNTTTATAAAATCCTAGCTATGATTTGATCAAAATATTTTTATTCAGCNCTAACTTTATCTNNGNTGNATTGCTAACATCGCAATCCTAATAACTTTTATCAAGAGGCGTNAAATGGCAAAAACTGATTTGACTGCTGCTGACCTNAATAAATTGACGGAATGGGATACTCCGACNATCTGCAATGGTCTNGAACATNTAAGTTCGGAATACCGCGTNAAAAGCTTCACCGTNGAGCAGATGCAGTGTTTTGATCCTTCGNTACCCCCAATTATTGGATATGCCAGAACCGCAATGATACGCTCGATGACACCCCCTGAAGGNAAACCAGAAGANANAAGAGAGATGANAGCTCGATACTATGAAACTATCGCAGCGCCGCCTAAGCCTTCTATAAGTGTAATTCAAGACCTTGATCCCAACCCCGGATTTGGCGCTTTTTGGGGAGAACTTAACACTGCTATTCACAAAGGATTGGGATGCTTAGGTGTAGTAACAAACGGCTCATTTAGAGATATGGATGCATGCGCGCCCGACTTTCAACTTTTAGGCGGAAAAATAGTTCCAAGTCACGCATGGGTTCATCTTGTTGCCATTGAGTGCGAAGTCAATATTTTTGGAATGGCTGTAAAACCAAATGATATTATTCATGCCGATCGACACGGAGCAGTCGTAGTCCCAGAAGAGTGTGTGAAAGAATTACCATCTGCAATCGATGTTATGACCCGCAGAGAAGCCGTAATTCTTGAAGTTGCTCGATCTCCTGATTTTAATGTTGAAATATTAAAAAAAGCGATGGCTGAATCTGCTGAAATACATTGAGGATAAAAATGGCTATAAATACGAATAAAAAACGCGTTTTAGTAATTCAACCACTTCATCCAGCTGGTATGAAAATGCTAAGGGCACGAGATGATGTCGAAATAATCGAGTGCGACTCTCTTGATGAAAATGTTATAGCGGAAGCCGCAAAAGACGTTCATGCAATGACGGTTCGAGGTGCAACGATTACCCGCAAAATTATGTCACAAGCTCCGGACCTTATGGTCGTTTCTAGACATGGAGTGGGATACGATGCCGTTGATCTGAATACCTTGAATGAACGGAGGATTCCGCTTTGCATAGCTATTCACTCAAATATGATATCTGTTGCAGAACAAGCAATCGCTCTATTATTAGGGTTAGCAAAAGACATTTTTTACTATGATGAGGTAACGCGGACCGATGATTGGGGACCTCGGTTCCCAACTCGCGCAGTCGATTTAGACGGGAAAAATCTTTTAATTATTGGGTTTGGGCGTATCGGCCGCCAAGTTGCAAAAAGAGCATTGGGTTTTGATCTTAACGTATTTGGGTATGACCCATACGTTGATCATAAAATTTTAAAAGCAGCAAATGTAGAACCAGTAAGTGACTTCAGAAAAGTGCTCGGTGATATGGATGCAGTGGCCATACATTGTATGAAAACTGAAGAGACGACTAATATGTTTTCCGAGACTGAATTTAAAGAAATGAAGCGGGATGCCTTTATCGTAAACTGTGCTCGGGGCGGAATAATAAACGAACAGGCACTATATCAAGCCCTAATAAGTGGAGAAATAAAAGGAGCAGGGCTTGACGTATTGCTTGATGAACCCTCAGCGGCGGATCACCCGCTATTTAGTTTAAAAAACGTTTTACTTAGTCCCCACATAGCGGGCGTTACAGTCGAGTCCACGCAACGAATGGCAACCCAAACAGTCGACAATGTTTTAAGAGTATTTGATGGGAATATTGATCCCGAATGTGTGGTAAACCAAAGTGTATTGAGTTCATCTGGATAGAGTTTGAATTAAGGAGAGAAGCGTAATGATAAATAGACTTAGAGAAACTTGGAACACCGGGAAACCT
>PCAV01000055.1 GCA_002730675.1 Rhodospirillaceae bacterium
TGCCCAGCTTCGCAAAGATACAGTGACTTTGCCCCCGTTTCCGGATGGACGCGGACAACAGGCTGGCGCTGTGGCTGGTCGCCGGGGCCGAGTTCCATCGGCGTTTTGCCGGCCCGTACTGCAACTTCGCCGCGCCCGACGCCGGGTTTTGCATGGATGCCGACCAACGAAGCGATCCGGCTTTTCATCTCTGGCGTCAGCCCTTCATAGGCGGCAATCCCATTTGCGTAGAGCGTCTGCGCCTGGCCCTTAGGGGCGGCCACCACACAAAAGAAGAGCGAAGCGTCTGGGGGTGGGCGGCGGTAGCTCTGGTCCGTATGCCAGCCGCGGCGATGCGGAAATTGTGTGGGTAAACTGCCGTCTGCGTTGCGCGGCGGATCCGGCTGTGGCGGGGGCTTGCGGTTGGCCGGTGGGATATTTGAGACCATGAAGATTTCTGGAATTTCCGGATGGACGTTCTGCCGTGCCATTCGCGTCTCGTGATAGCTCTCGACTTCGGTCCCGAAAATTCGGCTCAGGCGAAGCAAGAGTTCTGGTTCNTCTTCAAGCCCGTCCATANCTTTAATTAGCAGAAAACCGTTGAATTGATTTAGAAGGCCGGGGAAAGCCGTTGGANNGGCTTCTGCCGCAATGANTANNTCAACGGCGTTTGTTGGTGCGGTTACTAAACCGCCGAAAGTAGCGCCTGGNAGGGCTGTGACATCGAAGCTCATTTTTTCACTACTGTTCCTTGTCTTGTTGTTGAAAAGTTCTCCAANTAGAGTAAAAGTTTGAGATTGTAAATCTGCGCTTAATTGGTTTTTCCACAGAGAACGGNTGCTTTTTAAGTTTTGTATATTATGTCAACANCAGGNGGTTCCAAATAGTACATTGTTTGGCACTTGAAAATATATATTGTCGTTCAGCTTCAATATCTTTTCAGACGNTATTCGTATAGAAGCCAGATCGCTAAACTTCACGAGTAAATAGGTTGGGGTCTGGAGCTAGAACGCTACTTAGAAGTTTTTGTGTATACTCATGCCTTGGTTTATTAAATATTTGCTCTGTATCTTCGTTTTCAACTATTTCTCCGAAATACATGACAGCAACACGATCNGCTAGGTGTTCTACAACAGCTAAGTTATGGCTAATTANAAGGTATGTTAAACCAAGCTCATTTTTTAATTCCATTAATAAATTCAATATCTGCGATTGAACCGAAACATCCAGCGCAGAAGTTGGTTCATCACATATTACAACTTCTGGCTTCATAACCAAAGCTCTAGCTATGGCAACGCGTTGACGTTGGCCTCCAGATAATTGGCTAGGATAACTATTTAGGTACCGCGAAGCCAGACCACAAAGATCCATCATTTCTTTCGCTTTTAAAACCCGGTCTCGGGAAGTTCCTATTTTATGCACGCTGAGTGGTAACGTTATAATTTCGAATATTGTTTTTCTAGGGTTAAGTGAACTATATGGATCCTGAAAGATAGGTTGAACTCTAGCTGCTCTTTCAAATTGGGAAAATTTTTCAAGTGGTTGTCCATCGAAAAGTATGTCACCTTTGGTTGGTTTTTGTAAACCTAGTAGCATTTTAGCCAACGTGCTTTTCCCACAGCCACTTTCACCAACCAAACCAAGTACTTGCCCCTTAAGCAGTTGGACTGAGACACCATTTACCGCCGCTAAGGTTTTTCTTGGTGAAAACATTCCTGTAGAAATCTGAAAAGAGCACTCCAAATCCTTTGTTTCTAATATTGGCGTCATCATGGCTACTCTATTATATTAATTTCGATTTTCGGGAGCACTGACGTCCCTTATACCATCACCCAGCATATTTACTGCTAGAACCAAGATAGATAGTGCTATTCCTGGAATNGTGATGACCCACGGATCGAATAAGAGGAACTCTTTTCCCTCGGCAATCATGAGCCCCCACGACGGATCTGGCGGTTGCACACCGAGACCAAGAAACGAGAGCGAAGCTTCTAGTAAAATGGCATGAGCGACTTCGAAAGTCGCTATGACTATGAGATTATTTACTACATTAGGAAAAATTTCCGACAAGACGACCCGCCATGTTGGGCAACCTATCGCCCGGGCCGCAGATACATAATCCATATTGCGTGCCTGTTGTGTAGCGCTTCNCATTACAACTGCGTAGCGATCCCAAAGAAGAAAACCAAGAACCAAAATCACAGCATGCAGAGAGCCGCCAACCAAGGCAACAACAGCTAACGCCACTAATACGATGGGCATCGACAGTCTAGTTGTTATAATAAAGGTAATTACCGCATCAACACGTCCGCCGAAATAACCTGCAGTAATACCTAACGCAGACCCTATAATGCCTGATATAATAGCGGTACAGACCCCAATCATTAACGAAATTTGAGCCCCATAAATAAGCCTGCTCAAATAATCACGGCCTAAGTTATCCGTCCCTAGAATATGTTTCGGATTATGTTCCTCCATCCAAAACGGTGGAAGTAAGCGTTTAGAAAGATCTTGAGCAAAAGGGTCATGCGGAGCTAGAAACGGTGCAAATAAAGCCATAAAAACTATGGCACCTAAAACTGTCCCTCCAATTAAGATGGAGTTGTGTGCAGAAATTCGGCGGAAGAGGTGCCTCGTCATATTGCTACGAAGCGCTTCATCCGGATCAAGTTTTTGTTGGTCAGCGGAAATATTGCTCAAGCTTTGATCCTCATCAACTTACTCGTATACGGGGATCAAGCCACGCATTTACAAGGTCTGATATAAAGGTTAATCCGACATAGAATAAACAAACAATAAGTAAAATCGCCTGAATGACCGCTATATCGTTCCTTAGAATTGATTCCCACGCCAAATAGCCTATGCCCTGCATCGCGAAGACAGATTCTATAACTATGGCTCCCGAAAGCATGTGCCCAAATTGAACCGAGGCCAGAGCTACAACTGGTATAACTGCGTTTCTTAGGGCATGTTTGAACAATACGCGTAGAGGTTTTAATCCCTTAGCATAAGCTGTTCGAATATAATCTCCTGCGAGAACTTCTAACATTCCAGATCGGGTTAGTCTCATTATGGGTGGTGTCGAATAATATCCTAGAGTAAAAGCTGGCAAAATAAAGTGTTGCCAGCTTTCATCCCCACTTATAGGCGTTAATCTCAGAATTAGGCCAAACAAAACCATTAGCATTAATCCCATCCAGAAAGTAGGAATTGCCTGTCCTGCGACCGCTATCGACATGGATATACGATCAATCCAAGAATCTGGTTTTAAGGCCGAAATTACACCAAAAGGTATTCCTATAAGTAGGGAAATAATAAGTCCGGAAAAAGCAAGTTGAAGCGTAGTAGGTAACCGCATGGCGACTAATTCGCCAACCGTCTCTGGAAAATATAGTGAAGCACCAAAATCCCCTCTGAGTGCATCGAATAACCAGTCTGCATACTGGATAATCAGTGGACGGTCTAATCCATATATTTTCTTGATATCCGCTATTTCCTGTGCGTTAGCATCTTCGCCAGCAAGAGCAGTTGCAAGGTCACCCGACATTCGCACTAGGAAAAATGCTATTACCGAAACAGTGAAGGCAACTAAAATTACTAAGAAAATCCGCCTTACAGTAAAATTTAGCATTCAGAGCACCCGTAAATTTGGTGTGGTATTATTCTAAGGTTATGAAAAGCTGGTCTTTTAAAAAAACCAGCTTTTCCAGAACCTGTTTATTTCCACTTCGCTCGGTACAAATGTACTATCTCATCGGGCGTAGTTTGGAAATCTAAGTCATCACTCATGCCGTAATAATACGCATAGCTAAATAACGGCAGGGCGTGCGCTCGCTCAGCAATTAGGCGAAGGGCTTCGCTGTAATTCTTCTTTCTATCCTCCACAACGATTGTGCCATCTCCAGCATCTAAATATTTTTTTACATCTGGGTCTAAGGCAAGGTCGTCGGAACTATGATTGAAAAAGTACGATGTGATCCTAAAGACGTCGTTCACTGAACCTGAGCCCCAAGTCATAAAATTGAAAGGAACCTCGTCCTTTCGCACTTTATCACGAAGCGCACTATATTTCATCCATTCCATATTAGCTTTAATACCAACCTCGGCCATGAAACCCATCATCGCTTCTGCAAAATTTCTATTTCTGTAAGCATAGAAATCTATTTCGAAACCATTTGGATAACCTGCTTCTGCAAGAAGTTGTTTTGCCCTCGCGGGATCATAATTATATTTGGGTGCATTAGGTGATTCGCAGCCGACTTGAGTGGGGTAACAAAATAGGTCAAGAACTTGACCGCCACCTTGTAGATTAACCGCGATTGATTCCCTATCGATCGCATGACTAATAGCTTGCCGCACCTTGATGTTTTTTAATGGGTGATCTCCAGTACTTCCAGAGCTATCAAATTGAAGATAACCAACTCTCATGGTTTCGCCAGCTACTGCTCTAACGCCACGAACTCTGTTGAGCTTTTTACCTTGTTCTTTGTTAAGTCGCCAAATTAAGTCAGCATTCCCACTCATTAACTCCGCTATTTGAGTATTTGGTTCATCGACAAAGCGCATCAAGACTTTGCTGATATTAGCCTTACCTTTTGCGCCACCAAAATAACTCTCATTTCTCTCAAGAGCCAAATGCTTTCCAGGTACAACCTCCGCAGCTTTGTAGGGACCCGTTCCAATTGGAGCTCGAGCAAACCCATTTTTGCCAACCTTTTTATAGTACTCATCGGGATACATGACCACTGCTGTGGATAGCATTTCCATAGCTGGCGCGAATATTTTACCAAGGTGTAATCGAACAGAGTACTGTCCTGTTTTCTCAGCTTTCTTGGCCCATGATATCAATTTTCTATTTTTATACTTGTTCTCTGGGTTAAGTATCTCGTTAATTGTGAAGACAACATCATCTGCGTCGAACTTTTCTCCATTATGGAAAACGACATCTTTTCGTAGAGTAATATCGATCGTCGTAGGGTTAGAGTACTCCATCTTTGTAGCTAGGTGTGGTTTAAATTCCCCAGTCTCTAAATCTCTCCAATAAAGACTATCCCAAATATGTCTCGATAAGATCACTCCTTCTCTAAGAGTTTGATCATAATAATTATAAGTTGGCGGCTCAAATTTAGTTACCCATACTAAGGTGTCATTTTCCTTGCCCGCGTGAGCCGCACTTAGGCCAAACAAAGAAGCTATCAGAAAAGATATAAATTTTGTCCACTTATTCATTACATTATCCAATCAGCGGTTATTAATTACAAATATCCAATGAATACGGTTACTAACATTAAATACAATTGAGCGTCTCTCAAGCTTTAATGTCAATGGCAAATTATAGTAAACATACTTATGGTTTCAAAAGCCCATCTATCTGACATCTGCAAATTTATTTAACAAAATGATGAGTTTTCAGTATCTCACCCTTTGCTAAATTGTGCTGATCTTTGGGACTCAAATTGTAAACGATTTAAATTATAGCATCGACTTATTATTATGGTATGCTTTTTAACAATTTTGAATAATGTGACGTTAGATTTAATTCCTCAAAAGAAGGCTTTTGTTTGATGATTCGATACAACATTAACAATTTCAAAATGCAAACATATTTTGATGCTACCAAAGAATTCGCAACCTCTGAGCGAACGCCCAGAGCATTTTTAGAAGACTGCTTGGAGCAAATAGACGCTAGAGAATCAGAAATAAAAGCTTTTGTGACGATCCAGCCCGAAAAAGCAAGGCAATTAGCCGATGAAAGCAGTCAACGGTGGGCTAATAACCAACAATTATCTGCCATAGATGGAATGCCAATTGGTATTAAAGATTTGTTAGAGACATCCGATATGCCAACCGAAATGGGATGCGAAGCCTATAAGGGCTTTTCTCCCGGAAACGATAATGCTTTGGTCTCTGCGCTGAGAAATGCCGGTGCTATCATTCTTGGAAAAACAGTGACAGCTGAGCTGGGTGGCTCTCATCCAGGCCCAACAAAGAATCCCTTTGATCTTGATCGAACGCCCGGGGGTTCTTCGTCAGGATCTGCAGCAGCAGTAGCGGCTAGCATGGTTCCAGTTGCTATTGGTTCTCAGGTCGGAGGTTCCATAATACGGCCAGCAGGATATTGTGGGAATTTTGCTTTAAAGCCGAGTCAAGGAGGCTTACATCGGGGGGAACGTCAGACAACGTCAATGAGTACTCACGGCCCACATGCTGGTTCAATTGAAGATATGTGGCAAGTCGCCATCGAAATAGCCAAACGAACGGGCGGTGACCCAGGCTACATTGGATTACAAGGCCCTGACACGCCTCCAAAGGCTATAAAGCCATCAAGACTTATTTTCTTAGAAACGGAGGGCTGGTCCGTCCTTGACCCAAAAAGCAAAGAAGCCTTCGGTATCTTATTGTCCCAAATCGAAAGTAATGGAATAACGATTATAAAACGCTCAATGTCTGACGTGGTCGAGGAATTTGAAAAAACAATTAGCAATGCAAGCATAATTGCCAATTCTATAACAAGCTGGGAAAATCATTGGGGGCATCGTAATTTAGTGACGAACTCTCCAGAAGGAGTAAGTCAACGATTAAAGAAAGTACTAGCAAAAGCAGAATTAATGACCCCCGAAGATTATAGAAGCTTTCTTCTATTGAGACGTTATGCACGAGAAGCACATAAGTTTTGTGCCCCTTTAGCAGATGCTGCTATAACATTATCATGCCCAGGGCCTGCCTCATTATGGGACGGAGATAAAGATGAAACCAATTTGGCTCCCCGGCCAACTGGGGATCCCATTTTTAACTTCGCCTCGTCGATCGTTGGCGCGCCTTGCGTTACTATCCCCATGCTAAGTGTCAATAATCTCCCCGTAGGCGTTCAAGTTATCGCACAAAGAGAACAAGATGCCTGGGCAACATCATTGGCAAAGTGGATCTATGAAACGATACCCCCGGTCTCAGTTAGCTAAGCTCTTAACGTGTGAGAGATTAAATTGCCAACCACGGCAAGAACCATTTGGAGCAATAACTTTTAAATCAAACTACTTTCGAACAAGAAATGGTTACGTTTGACTTAGATAAACATTGTTCGCAGCAAAAACGAACACAGTGACCAGGAGATCCTCCAACTTGAAAGGAATATTTTTTATCTTCAATCGGTAATAAAGAAATTGTTTGGTCGGTGTCATTTTTCATCGAACTAGCCCATCTCCCGTCAAAACGACACCCATTGAAATTGCCAATGAGCGATGGAACTATCCCGGGTATTGTACCCAGCGGATCTCCTCTTTTAACTTTTCCAGGGACAGGAATACAACTCATTAATCCCTTCGTGTAGGGATGGGTAGGGTTATCAAAAACCTGATGAACTGTCCCCTCTTCTACAATTTGACCCGCATACATCACAGCCACTCTATCGGCCATTCGAGCAACAACTCCCATATCATGAGTAATTAATAATAAACCCATTCCTAAATCACTCTGTAATTCCTTTAGAAGTGATAATATCTGTGCTTGTATTGTAACATCTAGGGCTGTTGTGGGCTCATCGGCAATGATTAGGTCGGGCCCGCACATCAAAGACATGGCAATCATTACTCTTTGCCTCAATCCGCCAGACAGTTGATGCGGGTATTGACGTAACCGATTTTCAGCATCGTTAATGCCTACTTTTTGCAACAGTTCGATCGCTCTATCTCTAGCTGCCCCTATTGAGACTCTCTTATGACGCAGCATTGCTTCCATCAATTGATTACCAATCGTGTATGCTGGATTCAGAGATGTCATCGGCTCCTGAAATATCATAGCCATCTTATAACCGCGTATATCGGACATTTTGTTTTGGGAGTAATTTAAGATACTAGTTCCAGCCAAATCTAATGCTGTTACGGTCTTATTGGCAGCTTTGGGCAGTAAATCCATTATAGCCAGCGATGTAAGCGATTTTCCGCAACCTGACTCGCCGACGATACATAATGTCTCGCCCCTATTAACATGCAGCGTTATACCATCCACCGCATGAAGAACGCCTTCAGCCAGAGGAATATCGATAAATAAATTTTCGACATTCAATACTTTTTCAACCATGATTTACAAATTTTCCAAAAGAAAAACACTCCTATAACTTCAATATAACGGTACAGAAGCATAAAATGGAAGAATTAAGTAGGCTCTTTACATTATTTATTCTCCTAAAAGACAACAATTATGGCGAGTTGTTATCCGATTGAAATTGTTCACTGAGAATTATGTTCAGTAAAAAAATGATAGTCTCCAATTCACCTTTTCCCTGGAGCGTTAGCTCAAATTAGTAGTTTTTGAGTCCTCTATTGAACTGGCCGATAATTACATTTCAGCCTGCAGTCGTTCGCAAAGATGGGTGTAACGAAAATCCTTCGCGAATTGCTTCACCGCAATTTCCAATGCGCGCTTTTCACCTACTATACATACTTGACGCGTTCCCCGCGTAACCGCTGTATAAAGTAGATTACGGCTGAGCATATGAGAATGTGCTGATACTACTGGGATTATTACACCAGGGTATTCTGAACCCTGGCTACTATGCACAGTGGTTGCGTAAGCAAGATCCAGTTGAAACTTTTCGAGACCTTCAAATTCCACCTCACGCGTTCCTTTTTCAACACTGTCAAATTCTATAATAAGATTGCCGCCGGCGGACCGTAAAATAGTGCCTTGATCTCCATTCATAACATTTTTTTGGTAGTTATTTTTCCGATTGATAACTTTGTCGCCAACATAGAATTCAATAACTCCGTTTCTATCTTTTTTTGAAAATAAACTCTTTCCAGACTTCTTAACAACTCGTTCTTGAATAAGTTCATTAAGTTTCAGAACACCGACATCGCCCGTTCTCTGTGGCGCAAGAATCTGGATAGCTTGAGGTTCTACCGAAAGGCTGTTTGGCATGAAATCAAAGTAGTATTGAAGTATAGTGTTTGTTTGCTTGCTGGCGTCGCAATCAATGAATGTAAAGTCACTTTCATCAAAGCTATCTGTTAATTCTGGCAATTCACCGGTGATAATTGATCTTGCGGCTTTTACTGTCTGACTAACCTGCTCTTGTCTAAAGTTTCCGGTGAGACGNGAAACCTCGATCTTATCTGATTCAATTAAATCCTTGAAGGGTTGGCCCGAAGCAACAGGGGGAAGTTGATCCTTATCGCCGATGAGTACTATTGATGCACCGTCTGGTATCATTAACAAAAGTTNTAGCAGTAGATCGACATCTATCATTGATGCTTCATCCACAATCATTAAGTCAAATTTATCTTTTTTCAATGTATTTTGAGCTAGATGTAAATGTATNGTCGATGGTTTGAGTGTTTTAATTAAGNGATTTTCTGCAAGTCTTTTAGCTGCTTTTCCAGTAGGCGCGCATAAGCGGGTTCTCAATTGAAGTTGTTTTGTGATTGATACTAACCCCTGCACTAGAGTAGTTTTTCCGGCTCCTGGACCGCCAGTAATTATCGAGATTGGCGTCTGTAATGCCATATTAATGGCATCAATTTGCTCTTCTGATAATTCTACATTATCGGAGGTTCTTATATCTTTAGCGTCAAAAATTTTTCGGTTGATATTTGATTTGGAAGCCTTTGAAATCCTGTTCAATTCTTCTATCAAGTTTTCTTCACGTTCTGCGGCATTAAGTGTTGAGATAATAGCTTTTTCTCTTCGGGTGCCGACAAAAAAGAGGGAAGAGTTGTCCTCTAAAACCTTTTCAACAGTATTTATTTCAACAGCTAATAATTCTGCTACTTGCTGGAAGATAATTTCGGTCGGAACGCAGGTATGCTTTCTATCATTTTCTATTTTCTCAAGCAGATACTCTGTTGCCGCTAGGATACGTTGTTGTTCGGAAACAGAAATACTCAGTCGTTTAAATATTTTTTCGAGGTCGAGAAAAGAAAGGCCTTTAATTTTCTGGATAAGAGAAAATGGCTGAGTATTAAGTGTTTTGATGATCGTATCGCCAAAGCATTCGGAGGTGCTGATGATCTGATGATCCGCAAAACCTAATTCTAATAAAAATACATTATAAAAGTTGGTTTCCTCGTTTGTTATCCAGCTTTCCCTCAGCGCCTTAATGAATTTTTTTGTCTTAGGAGATAAATTTGGTGTCGCAACTTCCTTCTGAGAGAGGATTTCAAAGCTTTCCTCTTTGAACTCTTTTACAAAACTAAGCGCACTTACCTCACCAACACCTTTAAACCTTCTTCCTGCTAGATATCGTTCCAGACCCTTTAAGGGCGCCCTACCTAAAAATACCAGCTCNTTTCTATTTTTAATNACACCCTTTTTAATTGCGTTTCGTGAAGCTAAATAGAAACCGCTAGAGGAACACGTCTTCGGAAGTGTTATTTTTTCCCCCAAACTTCCTCGTGCCTTTTTGCCGGAAAAAGAATCAAATTTAATTAGCTCTAGATGACAATCTTGGGTGCTTACCTTAGGCTCTTTTGATTCCATCATTTCTTCTCTTTTTACTACTATTTGATATATCCCCGCGTTTCCGAGATGTTTCAAGCATCTACAACTTTCTTGAATAGAGCTTTAATCACAAAACACAGACACTTTGCTGCATATTTTTATATTCAGATCACCTTAAAGTTTTTTGGCTAAAACGCGACAAAGATGTTGAATATACTGTAATACGCTAGAAAAAAGTGCTTAGAGCTAAAACTCTAATGTACCATAGTCTTTTACATTTGTTGGGTTAGCGATGACCGGAATCTATTTGGATCACTTCAAAGAGGCCCATCGTGCTCAAATTGACCCGGCTTTAACAGAATTGCTAGCACGTAGAAAAAAAGCCATTGGATCTGGTTTATATTCCCCATTGCAGTAGGTTTTGGCAAAAGTGAAATTGNACAATATTACGGCATTGCAAGTATGGAGGAAGCTCGGGCTTTTATTAAAGATCCATACCGCGGCCGCAATTATATCACTTGTATTGAAGCAGTAATGCAGCACAGAACTGACGACATTGAAGTAATTTTGGGTAGTAAAATAGACAAGTGGAAATTCAGGGCATCACTAACACTTTTTGAGAGAGCAACTTCCAGCAATTCTGATAGAGAAACAATATAACAGTGCTTAGAGTGGTTCTATGATGGTAAGCGGTGCGGAAAAACTTCAAGGGTTATTTTCTCTTTATGAGACCGTTCTGGTAAATTTAAGGGGGAATCTGGCAGATTTCGCAGACAAACGCGTTGCGGCCGTTTATTTCTAAACGGCGTATTGAACCCTCACACCTCGGGCATTTTTCTTTTGCAAAAATATTTACCCGCTCGCCGTAGCGTGTTTTTGACGGTTGGACGGCATCTACGGTAACTATGGCATTTTTTTTCACGCCAATCTTTAATAGTGTTTTTGCGTCATCCCAAATTCGATCAAATGTCCCTCTGTCAATTTCTTTCCCTGGGATTTCAGGGTGAACCGATTGGCGCCACAAAATCTCAGATCTATAAATGTTGCCAATACCAGCAATCACAGATTGATCCATTATCAAGCGCCCTATTGGTGCTTTGCTTTTTGTTATTCGTTCAAAAGCAAGATCCGGGTTAGCGTCGGGACGCAGTACATCCGGTCCTATCCTATTTATTAAAGCTTTCGTCTCATTATCATTTAAAACTCTGCAAATGGTCGGGCCGTTTATATCAACGAAATGCGTTTGGCTAATTAAACGAACCCTGACAGCTCCGCGGGGTTCGCGGAGTGGTTGTTTATTTTTGCTAATGCGCCCAAAAAGACCGAGATGAATATGGAGTGTTAAGTTGTTCTCGAATTTATAGAGAAGATGCTTGCCAAATGCCTCTACCGTCAAACAAAATTGGCCTGATATTATGTTTGCGCCTTCAGAAAAGCGACCTTGTGGTGACACTACCTCTAGTGTGGATCCTGCAAGTATGCGGCGGTGGTCGCGTGCAGCTCTATGAATGGTATGTCCTTCAGGCAATTTAGTTTCCAGACTTCTCTGTTTCTTAGTTGGCATCTAAATTTGAGAAATTCTAGGTGCTATAAGTAAACGAGGTTAAGGCCACATCTCTAAAGATCGAGGTAGTATGCAGATTTAATTCTTCAATAACAGTCACTATTTTTTCGTGTTGAAAACTAAATGTAATTTGGTAGTGCCAGATCAGGGCAGAATGATCACCGTCGCATAACTGGTATAACCAGATTAATATTCATCAGGATCTTTCCGAGTATTCCGTATATTACGCTTCTGGATCAAGCTTTTCCGTTACAAATCTGAATATATCCTCAAATTCTTCATCCTTAGTATCCAATGGGTCCTCTTTTTGGAAAAAAAGACTTTCCAAAGCTATAAAAAATTTATCTTCGAGAATATCATCAAAGTGCTGTACACGTTCTCCTACTACAGTCGAAGCCCTTAACAGAAACCATCGCATCTTCTCCTCTTCAGTCACAATACCTCCGTGTTTTCTACCCCTTTAATGGTAGATGCCTTCGGCCAAGGTGTTTTCTAAACTCCCTTAATCAACTATCCAGCTGTGTGAAGCTCTGGGGCGCGTATCGTATTGAATGATGGGCGTGCACTAAGCTCTTGATAATATCTAGAGAGATTAGGAAAGTCGGCAAATGGTTTGACCAATATGTTCCAACGATGGCATCGTATCGTCATGGGAATATCGCCCATGCACCATTGGTCTCCAGAAATAAACCTGGTTTTTGATAGTTGTACTTCTACCTTTTTGAATTCCTCAAATAATCTCGCTTTGGACT
>PCAV01000056.1 GCA_002730675.1 Rhodospirillaceae bacterium
AATATTGGAAAACGTCTTGAAGGAAAAGTAGCTTTAATAACGGGTGGAGCCTCGGGTATAGGTGCCGAAACTGCGAGAATATTTGCAGCGCACGGAGGAAAATTGATAGTTGCTGATGTCCAAGACGAATTAGGCAAAAACATGGTTTTGGAAATAATGGAAGCTGGCGGGCAAGCTATCTATAAGCATTTGGATGTAACAAGTGAAGATGCGTGGGCCCAACTTATAGACGAAACAGTAGAGCTGCATGGAAATGTCGACGTGTTGGCTAATATAGCTGGTATTTCAGGCCGCGACCCCGCAATGAAAGTTCAAAAAACAATCACGCCAGGTCCCTTAATCGAAGATACGAGTTTGGAAGTTTGGAACAAAATTATGAATATAAATGTTACCGGCGTCTATCTTGGAACTAAATCGGTTTTGCCTGTTATGCGAGATAGCGGGGGTGGGTCTATTATTAATATTTCTTCGATTTGTGGCTTGGTGGGGAGTTTTGGAAATGCCGCTTACCATGCTTCAAAAGGTGCGGTGCGGATTTTTACAAAGGCAACGGCTGTACAACATGCTAAAGATAATGTTAGAGCAAATTCAATTCATCCTGGCTTTGTTGATACACCGATGACTGCACCAGGGCATTCAAATAACGAAGTTGCTAAGGTTAGACTTGAAGCAACGCCTCTCGGGCGATTTGGTGTTCCCAAAGATATTGCTATGGGTTGTTTATATTTGGCTTCTGATGAGTCCTCGTGGATAACAGGAACAGAATTAGTTATTGATGGCGGTTTGACAGCGCACTAAAGCCGAAGGTTTTATTTAGTATTGGTGTTTGTTCCAAAAAAATGGTGTAACGATGATAAATCTCAATCTATATCCGAGTGTCAAACATTTGCACGCGGCAGCCAAAAAGAAATTACCAAAGTTTTCCTTAGATTACGTTGAAGGTGGAACCGGTTTGGAGGCGGGTTTGAGGCGTAATAGGGACGCCCTCGATGCTACAACAATCAATCCAAAATATATCAATGATTGGGCCTCTTTAGATACAGAAGTCAACTTGTTTGGTCGTAATTTTTCCTACCCTTTTGGTATTGCTCCAATGGGATTAGCTAGCCTTCAGTGGCCAAAGGCTGAATTGATCTTTGCTGATGCTGCGAAAAACGCAAATATACCGGTGGGTTTAAGCACATCATGCACAGTAGCTATTGAAGAGTTTGGGGCGATAGCCGGTGGTCACGGCTGGTTCCAACTTTATCCCCCGCAAGATGAAGAAATTAATGATGACCTTCTTAAAAGAGCGGAAAGGTCGGGGCTTGAAGTATTGATGGTTACTGTAGATGTTCCAGCTCGAGGGTGGAGGCCTCGTGACATGTACAATGGACTTTCGTTGCCTCCGCGAGTTACTGCGGCTTCGGTATATCACGCTGCATGCCGGCCTAGGTGGAGTTTTGCGACATTAGCATCCGGCATTCCACATTTTAAGACGATGGGACGTTATTCGAAAGATAAAAGTTTTAGGGGGATGGCAGATTTTATACGGCAAGAGCTTGGAAAACCAGTTACCCGTGAGCGGCTTAAGCATATCAGAGGAAAATGGAAAGGACCCCTTGTAATTAAAGGGATAATGCACCCGACTGATGCTGAGGCTGCTGTCAAAATGGGATATGATGGAATTCTAGTGTCAAACCATGGTGGCCGACAGTTGGACGCTTGTCGGTCACCCGTCGAGGTCTTGGCTGATATCATCACCCAAGTAGATGGTAGAGCAACGATTATGATAGACAGTGGCTTTTCAAATGGCCTTGACATAGCGCGTGGAATAGCTCTTGGAGCTGATTTTGTATTTTGTGGCAGAGCGTTTATGTGGGGAGTTTCGGTTTTAGGACAAAAAGGGCCAGAACACGTAATAAATTTGTTGTCCAATGAGCTTCAATTAGCGTTAACTCAAATTGGTTGCCCCTCTGTAAATGAGCTGAATACATCTTGGTTAGATGCAAAAACGTAGCTAACCAAAAAACCTCGTTTGATCTATATTATATCAATTTTTAATCGCTCGCTCGAGTTTCACCATGGGGATAATTAAACTTCTTCGTAATAATTATTTAACTTGACGAAATGGTATTTGGATAATTCTATTCTCTTTTAAAACATAAAGGGCGGCAAATAACGTCAGTAAAAGTGTAAAAAGGGGATATAAGAAGATGAGCAACTGGGATTTTTCATTAAATAAGGCGGCTAACGCAGAATGGACCGAAGGCCTTCGCGAGATTTTTGAATATCGCGATTTAGGTATAAAAGAGGCGACTAAAGGCGATTATATTGCGCACATTGTCAAAGCAAATGGAAAAGAAATGAAGGACGAGGTTCAGCATTGGCATGTTCATGACTGTACTTTTCAATTTGTTATGGTTCTAAATGGCTGGGCAGAGTTCGAATATGAAGGTGAGGGAGTTCGCCGAATAGAAAAGGGCGATGTCGTAAATCAAAGACCAGGAATTAAACACCGTGAAATTGCGTGTTCCAGGGACTTTGAAGTTCTAGAGATAGTTGCTCCAGCTAATTTTGAAACACGTATCGTCGACGCTCCTGATAGCGTTGAAGCTGCTGAATAAATTACCAATAGGGCCACTCGAATGCGTGGCTCTTCTTTCACTGCTGTCAGCTAAGCATGTTCTACCCAGTTTGGACCTATAAGTATTTCAGCAGGACGAAAGTTTGCCTTGTATGACATCTTCCGTGATTGTGCGATCCAGTATCCCAGGTATAGATAATCTATATCCTTACTTCTTAAATCGTCTATAAGGTCCAGGATAATGAATGTTCCCATGCTTCGTTCGGGTTGCAGACAATTGAAGAAGCTATAAACCGCGGAGTATCCGTCTCTTTGTTCATCCAATAAAACTACCCCAACAAGTTCTCTTGATACTTCCAGTCTGTAGGTTTTAATAAAAGTGTTAATAGGGGATGTTTCTAACATTCCTCGAAAATCCCCGTAGTCCATTAATGCCATTTCGCCGCCGCTATGACGAAACATTTGATAATTTTGAAATAGTTCAAAGAGTTCGGGCGTAGCAACAGGAGTTAGGTATTCCGTCACTAAATCTCTGTTTCGATTGTAAATTCTTTTATGGCTTTTTGTGCGATTAAACTTCTTTGCAACTACCCGGATAGGTTTGCAGGCGCTGCAAGATGGGCAAGCCGGTTTATAGCTTATGTGTTGACTTCTTCTAAATCCGGCTTGCGCTAGAATATTATGAAATTCTTTACCCTTCGTGGTAGAGATGTCCGTGGCTAAACGTCGCTCCATTTTGTGATCAATATATGGGCATGGCATTGGTTGTGTGTAAACAAAGTTGATAGGAGGCGTTAGCGTGGCATCGAACATAAAGTGGTCTTTTTTCGCAAACAAAATTTAAGAATGTCAGAAATAGCAAATTTGTATCAAAAATAACAACTTGTATTTAAAATACTAGTTGACCGCTTGCGTTCTGTTGTTCTTTTCAGCAGTCTCTTTTTCAAGTTTTACTTTTGGCAGGCTAGTTTCAGTTGCTATTTTTGTTTCGTCTGTCGGTTGTTGATCCGGATTATCCGCTTTAGACTGACTTAGGAGGACGATACTAATCCTGCGATTAGCGGGAGCCATTGGGTCATTGGGTTCAATTGGATCGCGATCCGCCATCCCCACCACCTGTGCTATTCGAGAATCATCTACTCCAAACTCATTCAGAGTACGACGACTTGCATTAGCTCGCTCGGTAGAGAGATCCCAATTGGTTCTTTGAGAACCGGGAGCAAAAGGGCGGGCATCTGTATGGCCAGAAATTTTTATTTTATTAGGAAGTTTTTTGATTATTTCGGCAACTTTTTCTAGCAGCTTTCGGGTGCGGTCGTGCATTTCATCGCTACCAAGCGGAAATAATGCTACCTTTTCTTGATCTAATAACTGAATACGGAGGCCCTCTTTTGCAGATTGAATTTCCAAGCCTTCGGCCGCCTCTTTAAGTTCCTGGTCCTCTGACTCGTCAATGGCTTTTCGTATCAGTTGTTCCGCTTCTGCAAATTGGGCGGCCTCACGCGCGGCTTCTTGCTGTTGCAGAAGTTGTTCTAGTTGTTGCTGAGTGATTGTTCCTTCCTCATCTTCATCACTGCCTGTTCTTGATTCTATATTTTCAGGATCGTCAGAATCTGGCTCAACTGACTCTGTTTCTTCCGCTTGCGGACGGGCAACAGTTGGTGTGCTGACCATTGGAGGGGATCCGGCGGATTTCAGTGCGCCGGGTTGTGTAATTGACGTACCTCCAAGAAGACCGCCTGAACCACTTCTCGTAGACCTAGAGATAGCAGTAGGGTCAAAATAGTTAGAAATTCCCATCTTTTGTTCTTCAGTAGTGGCATTCAACAACCACAGCAGAAGGAAAAACGCCATCATTGCTGTGACAAAGTCAGCATATGCAACCTTCCAAGCACCACCATGATGACCGCCATGGCCGCCCTTCTTTACTTTTTTGATGACAATTTCGGCGTGATTATCCAACTAATCAGTGCTCCCTATTAAGAAGGTCGTATTAAACCTTTGACGCTGTTAAAAATGTTAACGAATTGCTTTTTAAATATTTGGAAGCGCTGCGACTGCTTCTTCTACTTCGAAAAATGAAGGGCGGTCCTTGGACATTAGAACTTTTCTCGCGAACTCAATTGAAACAGCAGGCGCGTAGCCAGCTACNTGAGCCAGAAGTCCTGCCTTGATGCATGTCATATACTTACTATCTGCTTCNAACACGTTATTCATGTTGACGGCTANTGGAGATACAAAACCATAGGCTAAGAAGATTCCTAGAAATGTTCCAACAAGTGCNCCNCCAATTAACTTNCCNAGTACTTCAGGCGGTTCCGTAATGGAACTCATTGTTTTTATCACACCGAGCACAGCAGCCACAATTCCCAACGCGGGAAAACCGTCCCCCATAGTCTGATAAGCCGTAACTAATTGTGCTTCTTCTGCATGATGTGTCTCGAGTTCCTCGTCGATTAGATCGGCCAACTCATGTGCGTTCTCCGTGCCGAGTGTCATCATTCTTAAGTAGTCACAAAAAAATTCTAGCGCATGATGGTCCGATGAAAATTTTGGAAATGCCTTAAACAGATCGCTTTCCTCGGGGCGTTCTATGTGTGACTCGATTGCCAACATACCTTTCGTTTTTGCTAATTTAAAAACGGCGTACATTAAGCTTAAAAGCTCTAAGTAATCTTCCTTATTGTATTTCGGACCTCGCATTGAGGCCTTAAAAGCATAGCCTGCTTTTGCTAGAACAAATTTTGGGTTTGCAACAATGAATGCACCGACGCCTGCACCTCCAATAATAACCAGTTCAAACGGTTGCCATAACGGTCCCAGTTTTCCACCCATAGCCATGTATCCGCCAATAACGCAGACCATAACGATCACCCATCCGACTATAACCAACATTAGCGAACTCCTCGGCGTCCTTTATTTATCACCTCACTGCAAGAAGCAACCATCGTGCCAATTATCTCTTAAATATAGAAAATATGCAAAGAATTTGCAGTTTTCGATTTTAAAACAATACGTCGTTTTATTTTTTTAATTAAAGAATAGCTAATTGACGTCTTGAGTTTAACCCTTTGAACGTGCTTTATACATAATACTTAAAACATCAAAGTCGATAATTTTTAGGCTGTTTAGAGGAATTAGGAGAGACAATACTGTTAATGGATAAGAGACATTTTCGCTCCGTGCTTGGTAAATTTGCGACCGGTGTAACAATTGTTACAACGATGGAAAATCAACATCCAAAGGGAATAACCGCCAACTCTTTTACCTCAGTTTCGTTAGAGCCACCCTTAGTATTATTTTGTTTAGGTAAGGATTCTACCAACTATCAAGCTTTCAATATGGCAAATTTTTTTGCTATCAATATTCTTTCTAATGAGCAGACAGAGTTATCAAATAGGTTCGCCACTTTTGATGGTGACAGATTTAATGGCGTGAATTGGGAGTGTTGGGAAACAGGAGCGCCGATTTTAAACGGTGCTATTGCGGCAATAGATTGTAGAAAAAAAGAGCTTATTGATGCTGGTGATCACATAATTATTCTTGGAGAGGTCTTGCGCGCGGAGAAGTTAAGCGAACAAGATCCTCTCATTTACTTTAACGGAAAATATGCAAAAATTAGGGATTGATTAATCATTCAGCTCGCGCAGTATTTCTTCCCTGTTCTGATCTAGGTTTGGCGCCGGGTCGCGAGTTTCTGGATCTTCAAAACCTGAAATTTTGATTGGGTTACCGGCAACCTTCATCGGGCCCGTTATGGGGTCGTCAACAGAAACAATCATATTTCGAGCGATTGTTTGAGGATGAGTTGCTGCCTGTCCTATATCATTTATTGGTCCGGAAGGTACGCCGAATCTATCCAAAACTTCTATCCAATGTGATGTAGGTTTTTTTGCTAGTACATTCTCCATTTCGGTTTTCAATTTCTCCACGTGCTTATTCCTATTTTCATTGGAACTGTAATCGGGGTTTTCAGCCCATTCTGGGTTTTCTAAAGCTTCAGCCAATTTGACAAATAAACCGTCATTACCGGCAGAAATGATAATATAACCGTCTTTTGTTTTATATGCTTCAAACGGAGTAATGGAGGGATGCCGTGCTCCAAGTGGGCCCGGTGCAGTCCCGCTTACTTGATAACGCATTACTGCATTTTCCAACAAAGCTATCTGGCAATCTAGCATTCCTATGTCAACTTTAGTTGCCTCGCCAGTAATTTGCCTATGGAATAACGCAGCCTGGACACCAATGGTTGCATATAAGCCAGAACCAATGTCCCCTATAGACATGCCAATCCTAGTCGGAGGTGTTCCTGGATGTCCAGTCACGCTCATAATACCTCCCATGCCCTGCACAACCATATCATAAGCAGGTCGATACATATCAGGTCCCGAATGCCCAAATCCTGAAGCCGATGCATAAATTACTTTCGGGAAATCTTTTTTGATAATTTCCCAGCCAAAACCCAATTTTTCCATCGTTCCAGGCCTAAAATTTTCTATAAGTACATCTGCTTTTTGCAGTAGTTTTCGGAAAATATCTTTATCATTTTCATCCTTCAAATTAAGAACGATGCTCTCTTTTCCTCTGTTTACCGACTGAAAGTACGCTGATTTCCCATTAACAAAAGGGCCATACTCTCTCGCATCATCGCCGGTGCCCGGACTTTCAACTTTTATCACACGGGCGCCGAGTTCTTTAAGCATTAACGTGCAGTAGGGACCAGCCAATATTCTGGTCAGATCGATGACGGTGATTCCCGATAGAGGGCCATTGGGTACAAGATCATTTCTGTTTTTCATTTGAAATTTCCTCGGTCGTTAAAATTGAAAACGAAGCAGATATTTTTGAAGTATGGTATTCGCATCTCCCAACAATTTCTGCAATCAAGTAAGTACTTCTTTTCGAAGAAAATTAGATAACCGCGTCTTTTTCCGATTTTTTTTAGCTAATTAGTGATTTCGTTGCGGAGTTGGCTTGAAGTCCACGTAGGGCGTGCCATGAACGCACGTAATTTCAAAACCAGATCCCGTGACGAACGATAATAGCAGTCACGTAGAAATTGAGTCCTGAAATATGACAAACTGCCTCACAGAAACCCCGCCATCAACTGTATGGTTGAAACTGCGGCGAACGGTTTTTGGATTTTTTATGGAATGAAGTAGCTGATCAAAAAACATAAATCTTTATAAAACTCTGTTTCCCGACGTCTAGAGAAGATTAATAATAGCCTAAGATAGCAAATTATTTTTTAAGTTCATCGATATCGACGTTGATAGTTTTTGAAGTGCGTTTCCTAACCGCTCCCTTTTTTTGGTCCACCTCAATTTTTCCCATGCTCCTGTTAACTCGACAGCGCCTATAGGCTCGTTCCGATTATCAAGAATAGCGGATGCGATTGAAACCGTATCATCATTTCTTTCCCGANTNACAATAGCAAACCCATTTTTAGAAGCTTGCTCAATTTCAGTNATCAGTGTTTTAGGNTCAATTATCGTTTTCGTTGTAAACGGANTGCGTTCCGCTGAAAAAATTAAGCTCACAACATCCATGGCCGGCAGATNTGATAGGATTNCTCTCCCGGCGGCTGTGTAGAGCAAATCTTTGGATTTGCCAGGCGCATCAAGTTCTTCTAACTGATAGGAGTTAGTGCAAAATAAGAGAGTTAGTTCATATTGATCATAACCTATTAAGCTAACGTTTCCTTCCATCGATCCGCTAATACCATTTAGCTCGGGTAAAGCAGTCTGCAGTAATGGGGACANGTTAAAGAAACCCGAAGCCAATTTGAGACATAGCGAGGTAGGATAATAGCAGTTGTTGGAATTATTTTTTGANAGATAACCCAACTCGACTAAACTTTCGCAAATACTTTGGGTCTTGGCAAAACTAGCTGAAATATTATTCGAAATTTCGACTAGGCTAAGTGGTTTAAAAAAGTTATCAAATGCTCTTATCACAGCAAGACCTCTAGCAAGGGATTTAACATCTGATGTAACGTTTAATTTAACGCTCATTATTTAATTTGTTCCCATTTTGCTAATGCCCCTCAAAAATAGTGTCTAATTAAATCAAANCAGAGTCGAGATCGTAAACAAAATTCAATCGCTTAAAATAACACTAAATAAAATATCCTGTAAGGGTATTACACCAACTGATAGCTAGAAGCCGTGGCCTTCAAAATAAACAATTAAAGATAGAAATTTCATGCACCTAGTTNGTTGTAAAAATTAATTGAAGGAAATATTCTCAANANAGTTTAANTTGTATTAACTGNAAAACAGATAATTTAAATTACAAGATGGTATTCCTNTTGGTTTTAGAAAATGACNACAAGTAATGCCGGTACCTTTCCTTACACGGACGAGGANGGNACTGTTTGGTTAGCCTTTTCGGATTTGGGAGAGGGTAAAAGAGANAGNATATTGATGTGNGTCCACGGATTAACAAGGCAGTCAAGAGATTTNGATTCTTTATCGATTGAGTTAAAAGATCAATTTAAAGTAATCGAAGTAGACNTGGCGGGTCATGGTAGAAGCGGTTGGTTAGCTAACAAATCACGCTATACNATTGAAAATTTTCTTCGTCATATTGATGGATTATTGGATTATCGCTGCATCAGCCAAATGGATTGGCTTGGTACTGGTNTGGGTGGATTATTAGGAATACATCTTGCTTCTCGCACGGATACACCNATTCGTAGATTGATACTAAATGATATCGGTCCCTCTTTAACNATAAATACGGTTCAACGATTTCAAGATAAATTCTCAANCCCTCCAACTTTCAANANGCTCGCTGAGATAGAAGAATATNTTCGGGCTTCTTATGCNGAAATTGGGCNCATAGAAGATGTACAATGGTCTGATTATGTTATCCATANTATTAATAGAGAACCAGGTCCTTCCTATAGTCTGAATTACGACCCGGANGTATTGGGTGCTTTTAAGCCAGAAAACCTTTGGGATAAATATGATCGGATTGAATGCCCCGTCTTGGTAATTCGAGGAGAGAACTCAACTGTTCTTGATTATGAAACGGCGAAGNGTATGACTGAGCGTGGACCCATGGCAACTCTGGTCGAGATCGAAAATTGCGGCCACGCTCCATCTCTAATGACCACCTATCAGACTCAGCTAATAAAAAACTGGCTAAGCGAGACAGAGCAATTAGATGAGGAAAGTGAAAACTAGGTATAGATGTCTAACGGGTTGCTTTAAAATTTGTATCAAAAAATAGCCTCGGGAACAGTTTTCCCGAGGCCATAAAGAAAGAATAAAGAACCTTTCAGATTATCTTTTTACTCTGGCGATTTCTTCGAGTAGTTCGTCGCCAGTCGTAATGATCTTTGTCGCTGCTGAATAAGCACGCTGTGCAATAATAAGATCGGTGAACTGTCGGGCGATATCGGTGGTAGAGTTTTCTAACGCGTTGGCTGAAACTCGACCAGATCCACCTTCCGTTGCAAAGTTTAAGACTGCCTCCCCGGAGTCTGCTGTAATTGCGTATGCATTACCTGACAGGCCCTGTAATTCATTTGGCGCCGGAACAGTTGCNAGAGGCACCCGATATATTGGACGTGATGATCCATCGGCAAAAACGGCCGTTAAAAGACCTGTGTCACTGAAAAACACACGTTCTAAATCAGTAGGGCCGTTACCGTCCTGGTTTAAGAGAGACGTTTGGTAAGGGGCATCATATTGCGTCAAACCACTTGGTAGATCAAAGTTTCCAAGGTCCAATGTAAGCGCGACCGGATCAACAGTTCTGGCGTAAGCCGTTTCTATGGCGGCAGTAGTGTATGTTAAGGAGACGCTTACTTGGTCCCCTGTTGTTCCAGCGGCGGATAGAGCTGCAGCGCCTACATTGGCGGCCACAGGACTAACTTGGTTTGGAGTACCATCATTGTTAAACTGAACCAAGAAGGCTGCGGTTGCACCATTGGTTTCATTCACAGTTCCTCCTGCTGCAGCTGTATCAGGGTTTTGTAGCTTGGGGGTGCATGACCACTGGTTATCTACTGCGGTTCGCGACCAGGTCAGTTCTAGTAGGTAGTCGTTACCAAGGGAATCATAGACAGTTATATTCGTGACACCATCTGCGGTACTGTCTGCAATAGATGCATTTAAGTTAAGGTTTAATTCTACATTCTCTGTCTTTTTAGCAATTCTTTGGAAACGCGAAAGGTCTACGGTCTCGAGGCTTGAAAAAAGGTCCCTTGTTGGCTCGTTCAATATGGTACCAGTACCATCGGTACGATACCCTTGCAGAAAGAAACCTGCGGTGTTCTTCAGCCTGTCGTCTTCATCCTTAACAAAACTACCGGCGCGTGTGAGTAGGTATTCGTCTTGAAGCGTGGGTGTGGGGTTTTCGTTCACTACAAAAAAGCCATTGCCGTCAACAGCAATATCAGTATTCGATCCAGTCCCTTCCAAAAGACCCTGTTTAATAGGATCCGTCTCTGTCCTTGCTTTCACACCACCTGCTGTTGCTGATGTTGAAAGGCTCTGTGTTACCAGTGCTTGGAACTGCGTTGTAGAGTCCTTGAAGCCAACTGTGTTAACGTTGGCGATGTTATCCGATATCACAGCAAAAGCCGTTGATTGTGCAGCCACAGCTGCAACGCCTGCAAATAAACCCGAGTTAATACTCATTTTAATCTCCGTTCTTTAGGTTAGTTTAGATTAACCTATTCTTTCTTTTGTTACTTTTTACTTTCTAGCACTCATCGGCGTTTTGCCTTTTTCGAAGTACCTTGCCTATTGTATTTTCTTTATTTGGGACAAAGTAACTTCGGTATCCTGTCCGACAATTAGGCTCGGACCTGTCTTATTTGATTTAACGGCGGTTACCATACCAAGGCTATCTATGGTGGGTTTCCCGTCAATAATACTTCCCTGTGCGTCCCTAGCGATCACTAACAGTTTGTAACGACCAGGGTCCACGGGATTTCCATTATTATCCAGAGCATCCCACTCAACGCTGTGTCGAACGCCAGCCCCAGTTTCGCCTTCTGTAGAATAAACCCTCATGCCGCTTGAATTCACGACGTGTAGGTCAACAGTATTAGCCGGCGTGCCTAGTACATAACCCCATGAGGCCCCATCTTCTGACACGTCAGCAATATCGATCTCGGCCTGGACATTATGTCCTAAATAATTGACTGCTGCGTACTCGGAATTTTGGTTTTGCAGTTTTACTAAATCTTCCAAGTTTTTATTTTGAGCGATTTGCTGTTCGACGCTCGCAAACTGTACGAGCTGAGCTGTCATCTGATGTGTGTCCAGCGGGTTCGTAGGGTCTTGGTTTTTAAGCTGTGTTGTAAGCATCGTAAGAAATGTATCAAGATCGTTACCCAACCCCTGCAAAGCGGTACTCGCGTCTTTCTTGGGTTGGTTGGCTGCTGGTGTAATTTGAGTAATTTGCATTATTTGGTTCCTTTTTAAGCCAGCACGTTTACTGCGCCTTCAGGCGTCGTTCCAATAGCTGTAGCTGATACATCGACTTCATTTATTGCTTCATCATCTCGAGTTTCTTGCTCGGCATGGTTTTGACCATTCGAGTTTGTCCCTGCATTCGACGATAGATGTGTCTGGCCATTTCCCTCTTTACCTTGCAGATTGAAGGAAAGTGAATTGTTATCTGTTTTCAAGCCAGCTTCTTGAAGGGCACGTTCGAGCACCCGAGAATCTTTTTGAAGTAGATCAAGTGTCTCTGGTTTATCTGCCATAACCATAGCCTTTACCCTTCCATCCCCGCCGATGTCCAACTTCACTTCAACACGGCCCAATTCCTCTGGACGAAGCTGGACGGTAATTTTATTTTGACCGTTTTGTACCGCTTTAGTTAATTGAACAAAAACTTGATTTGTGGCTGGCTGAGTGATTGGTTTTTGGACTGTTGGAGCGGAACTATTTGTACTTGTCGTATTTCCGTTGTGACTGAGAGAAAATTGCCCTGTTGGTCCATCCGATCTGGTCGTAGTAGCTCCTTCCAATCCAAATATAGGCGAGCTTGCAAGAGAAGCTGCACTTATGTTCGATGCTCTTGGATTTCCTCCCTGATTGTTCTCCAGTTTAGGTTGCGGGGAATTGTTGCCTCCGGAAAACTGGTTGTTGTTAGTCATTCCGTTGCCAGCGGATAACCCATTATTTCCTTGGACATTTAAGTTGTTGGTTTTATTCGCAGAGTTGGACGCCACATCTAATGGTGCGGGGTTCTCAATTGGGAGTATAGATTGAGGGGTGAGAGCAGATGTAGTTGTCTTAACCGATATAGTTTGAGCAGCTGGATTGATCTCACCTTCTGCAACCTGATGCGCTTGTAAAATGTTAGCGCCAACCGCATTGGTTGTCCGTATCGAACTAGTCTGCGCGTCCTTAATATTGATTTTGATGTCTTTAGATATGCCTGCAACTAAATT